>DCKY01000139.1 GCA_002320775.1 Planctomycetes bacterium UBA1662 | reverse complement strand
TCAAACCAGTGCACCGCCTTGCCGGGCCATTCATTGACCAGGATGTCGTCATAGCCATCGGAGTTGACGTCGTTGACCATGGTGATGAAGTTGTTGGAGTAGCCCTTGGGCTCGAACGCCTTGACGGGGTAGAGAGCGTGCTTGTTCTTGAAATCCGGTCCCTCGTACCAATGGGGTCCGTAGACGGCGTCCATTTTTCCGTCCTTGTTGAAGTCACCGTAGCCCGAGCCTTCAGCGTAGAAGGTCTTGGTCAGGACGATCTTTTTGAAGGTGCGTACTTCGTAGGTTTCATCGGCAGGCAGGGGGCCTGCAATGAGACTCAGAAGGATGGTGGAGAGCAGGAGGGGCTTGTTGATCATTTTGTTCTTCCCGGTCAGGTTCATGGTGGGTTCCATACGCGTGTTCCATTCGCCGCTCATCATACGGAGACGCGTCCTCGATCGCCCGCTATTTTCAATCGAATGGGATGCCAGCGGACTGGTTATTGACGAGCCAGCCATGGTGGGAAATACTCAACAGCAATGAAACCCATCGACCGCCGTCAATTTCTGTCAACAACTGCCGCTGTGGCCATGACCCCATTGGTAAGAGCCGAGGGGCGGTTTCGGCTCAACTACATTCTTTCTTCCTGCATGTACGGCACCCTGCCGCTGGGCACCATCGTTCCGGAGGTGTCGAAGACCGGGGCGGAGCAGCTGGATATCTGGCCGCGTGTCCACGGCAACCAGCGTGAACAGCTTGAGAAGATGGGGCATGAAAAATTCTCCGAATTGCTTCAGAGGCACAAGGTGAAGCTCGGGTGCATCACTCGCTACGATCTCGGGCCCTTCGGCCTGAAGGATGAGATGAAGGTCGCCGCGAAGCTCGGGGCGGGTGTCCTGGTCTGCGGCGGCAAGGGGCGCAGGGGCCTTAAGGGGGCGGAGCTGAAGGCCGAGGTGAAGAAATTTGTCGAGCAGCTGAAGCCCCATCTCGCCGCGGCGGAAAAAGCCGGGGTCACCATCGCGATCGAGAACCACGGCAGCAATCTCATCAACACGCCGGATTCGCTGAAATGGCTGGTAGAGCTGGCTTCCTCGAAACACCTGGGTGTCGCGCTGGCGCCCTACCATCTCGAGGGCGGCGGTCTCGACAGCAAGGGTCTTGCCGGGCTGGTCGAAGCCCTTGGCAACAGGATCGCCATGTTCTACGCCTGGCAGCACGGCATGGGCTGCATGAAGAAGCTGCCCAAGGAGCAGGAGCTCCTGCAGCTGCCCGGACGGGGTCAGCTGGACTTTGCCCCTATTGTGAAGGCGCTGAAGAAGGTCGAGTACAGGGGGCTGACAAGTATCTTCATGCATCCCGTTCCACGGGGTGTTCCCATCCTGGCGGATGCCGCCTCCTGCACCGCCGAGATCAACAGGGCTCGCAGGTATCTCGACGGCTGTATCTGAGGGAATCCCCAGGCTCGCCTGCGCCTGCAAATGTTTCCCCCGGGATCCGCACATGGCGGCGTGAACTTGCTATAATTAAAAGCGCCTGGAAATGTGAAATGCGATCGTTCCTCCTGGAGATCCGAAGGGAAACATGATCAACACCATGACGAGACCGTATCTTCTGTCTTTTCTCCTGGTTGCAGGAGCGCTTCCAGCCCAGGAGCTCGACCGCGCCGGCGTTGACTTCTTCGAGGCGAAGATTCGCCCCATGCTGGTGAAGCATTGCTACAAATGCCACAGCGCCGGGGCCGCGGCCAAGAAGAAGCTCAAGGCGGACCTCTATCTCGATACCCGCCAGGGAGTCCTCAAAGGCGGCGAGAGTGGCCCGGCCCTGGTGGCGGGTAAGCCTGCTGAGAGCCTGCTCATCAGCGCGCTCCAGCACAAGGATCTCAAGATGCCGCCCAAGAACAAGCTCAATGATGAACTGGTCGCTCACTTCGTCAAGTGGGTCCAGATGGGAGCTCCTGATCCCCGCGAGGGGAAGGCTGTCGAGGCTGCAGCCGGAACCGACATCAAGAGTGGAAAAAAGCATTGGGCGTTTCAAGCGCTCTCGGGGGGAGAGCCGCCGGAGGTGAAGGATGCCGCCTGGGGGAAGACCCCGGTCGATCGCTTTGTCCGTGCCAGGCAGGAGGCCGTGGGCATCACTCCAAATCCTTCAGCGGACCCCCGAACACTTATTCGCCGTGCGACCTTTGACCTCCTCGGCCTGCCGCCGGAGCCCGCGGCGGTGGAGGCGTTCGTCAAGGCGGCTGCCTCCGACCCCGATGGAGCCTATAGCGCTCTGCTGGACAGGCTGCTTGCCAGCGACCATTACGGTGAGCGCTGGGCGCGTCATTGGCTGGATATCGTTCGCTTTGCTGAGAGCAATGGCTACGCCTTTGATGGCGACCGTCCCAACGCGTGGCATTTCAGGGATTTCGTGATCAAGGCCCTGAATTCCGACATGCCGTATGACGAGTTCGTTCGCCTGCAGATCGCCGGCGACCTGCTGGCCGA
Organism: Planctomycetes bacterium UBA1662; assembly: GCA_002320775.1. Classification (GTDB taxonomy): domain Bacteria; phylum Planctomycetota; class UBA8108; order UBA8108; family UBA8108; genus UBA8108. The sequence goes on along the minus strand of DCKY01000139.1, from coordinate 2,539 downwards.
TACCAACTCAAAGACCGATGACCAGGCGGATTCCGCGGTCAGGAACCTGGCGGCGACAGGCTTCCTGGTGGCCGGTCCCTATACCACCCAGCAGACCCAGAAGGAGCGCGAGCGAAGCCGCTATGAGCAGCTTGATGACATTGTCAGCACGATCGGTACCTCGCTGCTCGGTCTGACGGTAGGTTGCGCCCGCTGCCACTCGCATAAATTCGACCCGCTGCCTCAGCACGATTACTACCGGTTCATTTCGAATTTCGCGGATGTGGGTTTTGCCAATACCGCGGTCAACTCGAACCCCGGAAAGTACAATAAGGCCAAGAGCGAATACGACGCTGTCCACGCTCCCCTGGTCGCAGCTCGCACAGCCTACGAAAACGACAAGCTGCCGGGGAAGCTCGATCAATGGATCGCGGCAAGAAAGTCCCGGGCCGCTGCCGACCCGGATACCGGGCCGCCTCTGAAGCTCACCGCCTGGCATCATGCGGGAGGTTTTTCCGCTCCGGACTTCAAGAAAGCCTTCGATACAGTTTTTCCTCCTGAAAAGGGAATCGACCTGGCTGCGACCTATCTTGATGGGAAGATCAAATGGGTTCAGCAGGCGGGCTGGTCTGACGGAGTGATTCATAACCATTTTGGTCCAGACAATGCCGCCAATTACATTTACCGCACGATCGAGGCCGCGGAAGAGAAGCAGGTCGTTCTCTCCTTTGGCAGCGATGATGGTATCAAGGTCTGGCTCAATGGCGCTGAGCTTCGTGCCAACCAGGCCTCGCGGGGAGCCGCCGCCGACCAGGAGCTGGTTCCTGCTAAGCTCAAGAAGGGTAAAAATGACCTGCTCGTTAAAATCGTCAATGGCAGCGGGACCTCCGGTTTCTATTTCAGGGTGATGCCCGGCATCGGCAAGGACATCGAGGGCGCCGGCAGCTGGCACCACGTCGGTCCTTTCCAGGCGGCGAACCATGACCAGGCCTTCGCCACAGTGTTTGCTCCGGAGAATGGAGTCGATCTCGCCGGGGTGTATGGAGATGGCAAGCTCAAGTGGACTGAGCAGCCTGGTTGGAAAGACAGCGTCGCTCACAACGACAAGCTCACAGGCAATAATTGCGCCAACTATCTTTACCGGGTGATTGAATCCGAGACCGCTCAGCCGGTAGCTCTCAATCTCGGCAGTGACGATGGCATCAAGGTCTGGGTCAACGGCCGCGAGGTATTGGCCAAGAAAGTCGGTCGCAATACCGCCGCGGCGGGGCAGGAGAAGGCCAATATTCAGCTCGCGGCCGGTCGCAACGAGATTCTTGTGAAGATCTCCAACGCCGGTGGCAAATCAGGTTTCTATTTCCAGGCGACAACCATGGAGACCTCGATTGAGCTCCAGGGGATTGCCGATACACCGCGTGAAAAATGGAATGCTGGTCAGAAAAAGAAGCTGGTCGAGTGGTTCAAGGGATATGACCGCCAGTGGCTGGCCCTCCAGAAACAGGTGGCGTTGCAGGAGAAGAAGCAGCCGAAGGCCGAAAAGGTCTCAGTGTTCGCCGCCCGCGTGCGCGGGACGAGCTACCAGTTTGGCGAGGATACCTTCAAGGCGTATCACCTGCGGCGGGGAAACGTGGACAATAAAGAAGAGCTGGCCGTGCCCGGCTACCTGCAGGTCCTGATGCAGACGGAGAACCAGGAGCGCCATTGGCTGGCTGATCCCAAGGCGCCTGAGAAGCAGCGCGTCGGCCGTCTCGGTCTCATCGACTGGCTGACCGATTCCGAGAAGGGCGCGGGGCACCTGCTGGCGCGCGTTATGGTCAACCGTCTCTGGCAACATCACTTCGGCCGGGGAATTGTCGCCACGCCAAGTGATTTCGGAACCCGTGGCGAGCGTCCTTCCCACCCGCAGCTGCTTGACTGGCTGGCGGCGGAGCTGATCCGCGGCGGCTGGCGGCTCAAGCCGGTCCACAAGCTCATCATGTCGAGTGCCGTTTACATGCAGGGCAATGGCAGCTCCGACGGTGCCAGGAAGAAGGACCCTGAGAACCTGCTTCTGTGGCGCAGGGGGGCGCGCCGGCTCGAGGCGGAGATTATTCGTGATACGCTTCTGAGCGTGAGCGGTACCTTGAACCCGGTCATGTACGGCAAGGGCAGCCTCGACCAGAAGAATACGAGGCGAAGCGTCTACCTGACCGTTAAGCGCAGCAGGCTGATTCCCATACTGCAGCTTTTTGACGCGCCGGATACGATGCAGGGGATCGCTACGAGGGAAGAGAGCACAGTCGCTCCGCAGGCGCTCGCCCTGCTGAACTCCCCGATCATTCGAGATGCTGCCACGAAGTTCGCCGCCCAGGTGCGAGCCGGGGACAAGGTCTCACTCGATGAATCGATTGACCGCGCCTTCCGGCTGGCTTTCTCCAGGCCGGCGGCTTCCGGAGAGCGTACGGAGATGGCGGCCTTTATTCAGCGGCAGAAGGAATCACGCGGCAACGATGCGAAGGCGGAGGAGCTGGCGTTTCGGGATTTCTGCCACCTGGTACTCTGCATGAATGAGTTTGTATAT
>DCKY01000027.1:20391-22966 GCA_002320775.1 Planctomycetes bacterium UBA1662 | reverse complement strand
ATGCACAACAATATCCGCAACTCGATGAGGGGACAGATGCCGGCCTTCGACCAGGCCTTTGCCAGGCTGATCGGCGACCTGGAAACACGCGGCATGCTCGATTCGACCCTGGTGGTGGTAACGACCGAGTTTGGACGCACCCCCAAGATCAACGGAAACGCGGGAAGGGATCACTGGCCGAAGGTGTTCAGCATCGTCCTGGCCGGTGGAGGAATCAAGAAGGGGCTCATCTACGGCAAGTCCGACGCGACCGCCACCGAGCCCGAGGAAGATGGCCTCTCGGTCGCCGACTGGGCGACCACGGTCTACCACCAGCTGGGTATCGTCGCGGACAAGGAGCTCATGGCTCCGGGAGACCGCCCGATTGAAATCTGCGACGGTGGTAAGGTTCGCAAGGAATTGCTGGCCTGAGCACGATTGGAGTCCGTCACGCTTTGCCCAGCCTTGCGCAAAACGGATCGTCTTATCGGCCCAGGGAAAACGACAACGCGAACTCCAAGGCTACGGAAAGGGATCAAATGTCCGCTCAGAACGACACCAGGATCGGAAAACCACAGCGCCTCCAGGCGTCGGGCCTCTTCGTTTTCGTCCTCCTGCTGCTGACCTCGACCTTCCTGTCCGCCGCCTCCCCCTCGCTTGGCTCGATCATCCCCAGGGGCGGCCAGCGCGGCACCGAGCTGGAGCTCAACTTCAACGGAGATCGGCTCGCGGATGTTAAGGAGGTCCTCTTCTACTCCCCGGGCTTCAGCCTGGTCGAATTCAAGGTAACCAACCCCAAGCATGTGCTCGCGAAGATCAAGATCGCGCCCGACTGCCGGCTTGGCGTCCACTCCATGCGGCTGCGTACAGCGACCGGCATCTCCGACATGAAGACCTTCTTCGTTGGCGCGCTCGTGGAGGTCGCCGAGAAGGAGCCCAACAGCGACTTCGCGGCCCCACAGAAGATCGCGCTCAACTCCACCGTAAGCGGAATCGTTCAGAACGAAGATGTCGACTACTACGTCTTCGAGGTGAAGAAGGGCCAGCGCATCTCGGCCGAGATCGAGGGCATGCGGCTGGGCAATACGGTCTTCGACCCCTATATCGCCATCATGAATTCCGGCCGCTTCGAGATCGCCTCCTCTGACGACTCCGCCCTTCTGCGCCAGGACTCAACCTGCCAGGTGATCGCGCCCGAAGACGGAAGCTACTACGTACAGGTTCGTGAGAGCTCCTATGGAGGAAACGGCAACTGCCGCTACAGGCTTCATGTCGGCACCTTCCCCCGCCCGCTGGGAGTCCTCCCCGCTGGCGCCCGGCGGGGCCAGGAAATCGAGGTGACCTATCTTGGCGACGCGGGCGGAAGCAGCAAGCAGAAGATCACCACACCCCAGGCGGCGGATGAAGATTTCGGGCTCCACCTGCAGGATGCGGGTGGGGTGTCGCCTTCAAGGAACGTCTTTCGCCTCAGTGAATACGACAACACCCTCGAGGTTGAGCCCAACAACAACCATGCGAAGGCCACCGTCGGAGCGGCCCCCGGGTCGTTCAACGGCATCATCTCCGAGCCGGGCGACGTCGACTGTTTTCGCTTCAAGGCCAACAAGGGCCAGGTCTTCGAGGTCGAGCTCTACGGCCGCAGGATCCGCTCGCCACTGGACTCCGTGACAGGAATCGCTCATTTCTCCGGCAAGGGCATCGCCGGCAACGACGACTCACGCGGGCCCGACAGCTACTTCCGCTTCACCGCCCCGGAGACCAAGGAGTATGTCCTGACGGTACGCGACCACCTCGGCAAAGGCGGCCCGAACTACGTTTACCGTTTTGAGCTCACGCCTGTAAAGCCCGGCCTGAGCCTGACCATCCCGAGGGTGGCGCGCTATTCGCAGGAGCGCCAGTCGATCGCCGTACCCAGGGGCAACCGCTACACGGCCCTGGTTTCCGTCAGCAGGAGTAACTTCGGCGGCGACCTGGCCTTCAGCTGCGCGAACCTCCCCGGCGGAATCACCCTCCAGGGTGAAAACATGCCGGCAAACCTGACGACCATACCTGTCCTTTTCGAGGCGGCAGCCGACGCTCCACTGTCCGGAAAAATCTGCGATGTTCGTGCCAGCCACGTTGACGAAAAAAAGAACATCTCCGGTGGATTTCGTATCGGGATCGACCTGCTGGTTGGCAGCCCGGGACAATCGATATACCTGAGCCATACGCTGAAAGGCCTGGCGGTCGCGGTGACCGAAGAGGCCCCATTCAAGCTGCGAATCTTAGAGCCCAAGGTCCCTATTGTTCGCAACGGGTCGATGGCCCTCAAGATCGTAGCTGAACGCAAGGAGGGCTTCACCGCCCCCATCGCGCTCCAGATGGTCTTCAATCCGCCGGGAATCACCTCGCAAAGAGGTGTCAATATAGCGAAGGACAAGAACGAGGCCACCATCAGCCTCAACGCGAACGGGGGCGCGCAGGTGAAGGCCTGGAAGATCGCCGTCAACGGCTCTTCCGGAGGCGTCTGGGCGAGCACCCAGCTGGCTACACTCCGCGTGGCGGAACCCTATATTGACCTCGCGGCCGAGAAATCATCGGTTGAGCAGGGCCAGGC
>DCKY01000027.1:0-20015 GCA_002320775.1 Planctomycetes bacterium UBA1662 | reverse complement strand
GGCTGACCCTTTTCGGGCTGCCTCACAACGTCAAGGCTCCGGGGCTGGAGATTGACTCCGCCAGCAAGGAGGTCACCTTCAAGGTCGCCGTCGCCAAAGACAGCCCCGCGGGAAAACACCGCAACATCGCCTGCCGGGTAGAGATTGTCCAGAATGGCGAATCCATCGTCCACTCTACCGGAGGCACGGAGCTGCGAATCGACAAGCCCCTGCCCCCGCCGAAGCCGAAGAAAAAACCGCCTCCGAAGGTGGTCAAGAAGGTGGAGAAGCCGAAGCCTCCTCCACCTCCAAAGGCGCCGCCCAAGAAGCGTCTTACCCGATTGGAAAAACTACGCCAGCAATTCAAAAAGAGCAAAGAAGACGGCTCCTGAGAGCCCGGGTCCCATCGTGAAAAAAACCAGATTCCTTTTATCCCTGGCAGCCCTGGCCCTGACAGTGGGAGCTCTCTCCCAGGTCAGCGGCGCCGACGCCCCCGGGCTGGTGAAGATCACCGCCTTTCCAGGCGACATCCAGCTCAGCACCCAGCGTGACCGCCAATCGGTTATTGTCCAGGCGCTCTATTCAAACGGTCTGACCCGGGACGTCTCCTCCGAGGCGGAATACAGCCTCGCGGACCCGGCGCTGGCGAAGCTCGAGGCCGGCGCGGTCCTGCCGGTTAAAGATGGCACCACCGAGCTCCGAATCGCCCTGGCTGGGAAATCCATCGCGCTGCCCGTCACGGTGAAGGATGCCACCGTCGACCGGCCTGTCAGCTTCAAGCTCGACGTCATGCCGGTGTTCATGAAGGCCGGCTGCAACACTGGAAGCTGCCATGGCGCGGCCCGCGGAAAAGATGGCTTCATGCTCTCTCTCTTCGGCTACGACCCGGATGGCGACTACCACCGCCTGACACGGGAGCTCAACGGCCGCCGGCTCAACCTCGCGCTGATACACGACAGCCTGCTGCTCGAGAAGGGCGCCGGCAGGGTCAGCCATACGGGAGGGAAACGGTTCGAGAAAGACTCCGGGCTGTATGAAACCCTGGTGCGCTGGCTGGAGGCCCGGGCTCCTCGCGACCCCGCCGGCATCCCGCATGCGACCGGGATCGAATTCTACCCCCCCAGCGCCGTCCTCAATGGAGAGGGTGCGACCCAGAAGCTGACGGTCCGGGCGAATTATTCAGATGGCAGCACCCGGGACGTGACCGGGCTGGCCTACTTCCTGTCCAACAACGACACCTCGGCAAAGGTCACCCAGGAAGGCGTCGTGAGCGCGGGCGCCAGGGGAGAGGCCTTTATCATGGCGCGCTTCGACACTTTCACCGTCGGCAGCCACTTCATCGTCCTGCCCAAGAACCTTGAGTTCCAGTCTCCGAAGGTCGTCGAGAACAACTACGTCGACACCCTGATCAATGAAAAGCTCAACAAGCTACGGATCGCTCCCTCGGAGCTCTGCTCCGACGAGGTCTTCCTGCGCCGGGCCTATCTCGACATCATCGGCCTGCTGCCCACGGCCGAGGAATACGCCCGCTTCTCCTCCAACCAGGAAAAAGACAAGCGCTCGAAGCTCGTCGATGAGCTCCTCGGCCGCAAAGAGTTTGTCGAGCTCTGGGTGATGAAATGGGCTGAGCTGCTGCAGATCAGGTCGTCCAACCAGGTAAGCTACAAGTCGATGCTGCTGTACTACAACTGGCTGCAGGACAAGGTCGCCAACAATGTCCCGATGGACAAGATGGTGAGCGAGCTGCTTGGCGCCAGCGGCGGCACCTTCAAAAATCCAGCCACCAACTACTACCAGAACGAGACCAACACCCTGAAGGTGACCGAAAACGTCGCCCAGGTCTTCATGGGGATGAGGATCCAATGCGCCCAATGTCACAACCACCCCTTCGATCGCTGGACCCAGGATGATTACTACGGCTTCGCCTCCTTCTTCTCCCAGATTGGCCGGAAGCGCGCCGAGGACCCTCGCGAGACTATCGTGTTCAACTCCCGCAGCGGCGAGGTGCGCCATCCGGTAGGCAACCGGGTCATGAAGCCGAAGTTCCTTGGCGGGGAAGCTCCCGACCTCAAGGGCAAGGACCGGAGGGTGGCGATGGCTGACTGGCTGGTCTCCGACGAGAACCCCTTCTTTGCCACCAACCTCGCCAACATGGTCTGGGCCCATTTCTTCGGCAAGGGAATCATCGATGAGGTCGACGATGTCAGGGTCAGCAACCCGCCGGCCAACGCTGAGCTGCTCAACGAGCTGGGACGTCGCTTCAGAGAATACAAATACGACTTCAAGCGCCTGGTGAGGGACATCTGTACATCGAGGACCTACCAGCTGGCGACCCAGACCAACAGCTCAAACGAATCGGACACTCGCAACTTCTCCCACGCCTCGCTACGCAGGATTCGCTCCGAGATCCTGCTTGATTGCATCACCCAGGTAACCAACACCAGCAATAAGTTCCGCGGGCTCCCCAAGGGCGCGCGCGCGGTTCAGATCGCTGATGGGTCGACCACCAACTATTTCCTGCAGGCCTTCGGCCGGGCCAAGCGTGAAACCGTCTGCTCCTGCGAGGTCCAGATGGAGCCGAACCTCTCGCAGGCGCTTCACCTGATCAATGGCACTACCGTCGAACAGAAGATCCGCAGCGGCGGCCTCATCAAGGCTCGCCTTGACGCCAAGAAGACCCCGGACGAGATCATCGAAGAATTGTACATCCGCTGCTTTTCACGAAAGCCGGGCGAAAAAGAGCTGGCCAGCCTGAAGGCCATCGAGTCCTCGACCCCCAGCCAGAAAGAGTTCCTCGATGACCTCTTCTGGTCGCTGCTCAACTCCCGGGAATTCCTATTCAACCACTGATGAACATCCGCACCATGCACTCCAGAAGCTCATCGACAGCCGGAATGATCCCCACCGGGGCCCTGCTCGCCGCCCTCGGTTGTGTCCTTCTTCCAGGGTCCATCGTGAAAAGCGAAGAGCCCGCGGCAAAAGACTCCCGGATAACCTACGATGACCATATCTCCGAAATCTTCCGGTCCCAGTGTTTCAAGTGCCACAACCAGGATCGCAAGAAAGGCGGGCTCGCGCTCAACACCTACGGCCTGACGATGGAGGGTGGCAGCTCTGGGAAGGTGATCAAGCCCGGGGAGCCGGAATCCAGCCGCCTCTTCGCTCTCATCTCACACCTTGAAGAACCGCACATGCCGCCAAAGGGAGGCAAGATGGCGGATGGAATCCTCGCGACCGTTCGAAAGTGGATCGCGGGAGGAGCCCCGGAGAACAAGAGCAGCAAGATCAAGCTCCCAGCCAAGCCCAAGCTCGAGCTGTCGGTAAGTGAGCCCACAGCGAAGCCTGAGGGTCCGCCTCCGATGCCCAGGGGCCTCAGCCTGGAGCCCGTGGTGAGAACCCAGCAGACCAGTGCCGTAACGGCGATGGCCTGCAGTCCCTGGGCTCCCCTGCTGGCCGTGGCAGGCCAGAAGCAGGTTCTGCTCTACAATACCGACACCAGCGAACTGGCCGGAGTCCTCCCATTCCCTGAAGGTACGGCCCAGATACTCAAGTTCAGCCGCAACGCCGGTCTCCTGCTGGCCGGAGGCGGACGAGGGGCTCACTCGGGAAAGGTTGTCCTATGGAACGTCCGTACGGGAGCAAGAGTCGTAGAGATCGGCGACGAGTACGACTCCGTTCTCGCAGCCGACATTTCCAGCGACCACAGCATGGTCGCCCTTGGCGGATCCAGCAAGATGCTGCGAATCTACTCAACCAGCGACGGGGAGCTGCTCCACGACATCAAGAAGCACACCAACTGGATCTTCGCCCTCGAATTCAGTCCAGATGGAGTGCTCCTGGCATCGGGAGACCGCAACGGCGGTCTTCACGTATGGGAGTCGATGACCGGGCGCGAATACCTCGCCCTCAGGGGACATGGCGGCGCGATAACCGCGGTGAGCTGGAGAGCCGACTCGAACATCATAGCGAGCGCCAGTGAGGATTCGACCATACGCCTCTGGGAGATGGAAAACGGCCGACAGGTCCGCCGCTGGAATGCCCATGGAGGGGGGACGCTTGCCATGCAATTCCATCGAAATGGCCAGCTGGTAAGCTGCGGGCGCGACCGGGTAACCAAGCTCTGGGATCAGAGCGGAAAACAGCAGCGCGCCTTTGAAGCCTTCGGCGATCTCGCCCTGCGGGTAACGGTCGACCACAATTGTAAACACGTCATCGCCGGAGACTGGAACGGTGAGATCCGGATGTGGAACGCCGCCGACGGCAAGCGGATAGCCAACCTGTCACTGAATCCCGTAAATCTCTCAGCCCGCCTCAAGCTGGCCATGGAACCCCTCGCCAGCCTCCAGGCCGAACACGACAAGCTCGCCTCAGAGCAAGTCCGTCTCCTCAACATCGCGAAGGAGCTGAAGACCTCGCTCGAGAAAGGTAATTCCGCGGCCGCCGCCGCAGCCGGCTCCGCTACGCAGGCTAAGGCGGACCTTGAGATGCACCGCGGACTTGCAGACGCAGCCGCCTCGGGCCTTCGCGAAGCCCTTGCCGCTCTTGCCGCTCGTGAAGAAGAACACGGCAAGGTTGCCGCGGCCGAGAAAAAGAATCCTGCCCAATTGAAGAAAAGCGCCGACGCGCTCTCCGCTGCCCAGAAGAAGGCCGCAGAACTCGCGGCCGGCGTCTCCCGGGCCCTGGAGCAGAGGGTCCTGTCAAAGGCGGCCCTTGATCAATCTATCGAAGGGCTGGACACCGCCCGGACTCGAGTCGGCCAGCTGGCCGGCCAGGTGAAAGCCGCTCGCGAAGCCGCGGGGACACAGAAGGCTATCCTCGACAAGGCGGTAGCCGGCCTCCAGTCCGCCAGGATGGTCACCGACAAATGGAAGGCCGCCATCCAGATCGACAAGGCCCTCAAGGTGGTGGCCCTGAAACGCAAGGAGCATACCGCTCGGCTCATCGCACTCGAAGAGAGAAAGGCGGAGGCGCGGGAGGCGAATGGACGACTCGCAAGCCTGCGTAGAGAGCTCCAGGCCGATGCGGAGAACGCCCGAAAGACGGCGGAGGCTGCCGGCGCAGCCGCTCGCAATCTGCTCGAAAAAGCCGCGGGCTCCTCGAGCAAGGCCGCCGAGATCATCTCGAAAACCAACACCCTGCAGGTCGATGCCGTGGAAACCAGGGAGCTGACGGAGGCCGGCAAGCTGATCACCGACCTCGAAAAATCCTCTGCTGAGCTGGCCGCGGCTCTGGCGGACTCGGTCAAGATCTGGGAAGAAAGCCGTAAGCAGGCCGCGGCCGCGGCCGCAAAAAGCGCCGAGCTGGGGACACGGCTGGCGGCCGAGGTGAGCACCCTGGCCGCCCACGGAAAAAATATCCAGCAAGCCCTCGACGAGGTCGCCATGGCCGAGCTCGCCGTTCGGGCCGCCGAGGCGGAATGGGAGAAATGGACGGCATCCTTCGAGACGGCAAGCAGGATGACGACCGCCGGCGCCTCGGTCGCCGTGAATAAATAAACCCGCCCGGACTCAGTGATTCACGAAAACCAGGAGCGCCTCTTTCAGGTCCTCCCAGGCCTTCTCACCGGAGAGCTTCCCGGGCAGCTCGAGAGTTATCGTCGGAAGACGCAGATCAACACCCGCGTAGCTTCCGAGCGAACCCGGCGTCGGATAGCCGATCGATGGCTTGAGAGGATAGCCGCTCGCCCGGGCCATGGCGGCAGCCAGCGAATCGGCCGGCCCGTCATAGTTTACGCAAAGCAGCGGCGAGTGTACCGCCAGCACCCGGGTCGGCCGAAATTGACGGATCATCTTCATGAGAGCCTTGGTCTCCGGCTCACTGGCGGGATAGGGTCCGTTGCGCCGGCTCTTCTTGAAATTGGATGCCGGAAAGTTCCTGTTCAGATCAACTCCCCTGACATTATAGCGGCTCTTCCTTGCAAGGCCATCCGGGTTGAGAACAGGAATCACCACCAGCCGGCGGCGGGAATACAGGGACGGGTTCTTTCTGAGATGGCCAAGAAAAAGCTCGAGCAGTTGCTCTCCTGCCGGCTCGTTGCCGTGAATGACCCCAAAGATGAGAAAGGCCGGGCCCTCGCGGCCCAGGATTTCCGCCGTGATCGCCCGCCCCTCTACCGAGGCACCGATGACCTCCGAATGGGAAACCGATGACGCGGGCCGAACCCCGGCCGAGGAGCAGCCGGCGCAAAAGACACCCAGTAAAATCAGCAGCGACCTTCCCACCTTTTCTCTTCTCCCAAGCAACCGCTGAAACCGGCGAACCTCTCGCAACCGTACCCAGCGGCTACCGGCCTGGAGGCCGGCCTGCACGCTCAGCAGCTGTTCGCATCATAATCGCATTCACTCTCGTCACCCGGAGTCGGGTCGCGTCCACACTCCTCAGAGCCGGGAGGCGCCAGCGGCGACCCTCCGGCAAAGAGCCAGCCCAGCAACCGAATGGCATCAGAGACATCCACCTTGCCATTGTCATCGCTATCGGCGGTTTCGAGACACGCAGGCGTAGCACTGCCCTGGAAAAGATAGCCGAGGATAAAGACCGCGTCTGTCAATTCAACCGTTCCGTTCCCATCGGTATCGCCCCGGCGGAAGATGCTCCCTCCCGGGGGAGGCGGAGCGCCGCCGCCCGGAACCCGGCTGACTCCTGCGAAGGAGGACGGCCCCTCGAGATCGGTCCTGTAAACTCCCAGCGTGACGCTGCCCTCAGCAGGAGCCGCATCGGCATCGAACCAGAAATTGTAGAGGCTTCCCCAGCCAAGAGGATTGGAGTTCGGATGTTCCGCGACCGGGCTGGTTGACCAGGTCAAACCGGAGGCATTCCTGGTGGCCGCCCAGGGCTCGTTGTTAAAACCATCATCGGCGGACTGAACAGCCTTGAAGCCAATACCGGAAATCGCCACCCCTTCGCCCACCGGGATGGTGAACGAAGCGACCGCGCGGTGCATGTCCAGGTTGTAGAGAGCATACTCGTATCGGTAGGTACCATCCTCGTTCTCGCTGACGTGGAGGTCGATGTAGCTGCGTCCATCATCGACCAGTTCACCCTCGGGAATGACCGTCCTCTCTCCGCCCTCCCAGGCATCGAGAGCCGGGCCCTCGTTTCCCATGACCTGGCGGAAATCAAAGTCCCAGGTGCCTCCGGGCTGTCCGGAGATATCGACCTCCTGCCAGCCCACGCTGTTGGTGTGTTCAGAATCATCATGGGAGAGGGTGTAAAGCTCGACAAAATACCGGGCTCCGGGGTTCGATTCCGGATCGAGATCGTCATCGCTGACGACGAGCCGATGCTGCACAGGATCGTGCCTCGAGCTCGTTGTGTCGATATGCGAACCGGCGTAGGTAAAGGCTCCCGTCCAGGGATTGATCTCATGGCGGGGCCCGAAGGTCCGCTGGGACGCGTTCGTGCTGACTCCGTAGATATCGGCGCAGCCGGGGCCAAGATTTCCGTCCCCATCAACCCGGCAGGGCGGACCGCAAACGCCGCTGGTCTGAGATGCTGCGAACCCGTGCTTCGCCCAGGACTGGCCAACCTGATCCAGGCGACCTCCCAGCATACGGTAGAGGTTGAAGACCAGGAAAGGATGCCGCGGGTCAGGGTTTCCGTACCAGTCCACTGCCTCGCTGCCGATATTACAGATCGTTGACTGCATCGAGAGAGCGACCACATCGCCGAGCCGCCCCATCTGACGAATGTTGCTCATGCTCGAGATCGTGATGTCCGCGCCCTCTCCCTCCACGGGCGGATCCGAACAACTCAGCTCGAGACTGTAATCTCCGCTTGCCCCGTTGTAGCCCGCGACCCTGATAAAGTAGGCCGTGCCGGCCTCCACCTCGTAGGCAATGGTGGACTGCAGGTCACAGGCATCATCATTACAGGCAAGCTGGTTGTCGTTCGTGGGCGGGCATTCAGAGTGGATGGAGAGAACGGTGTCGTAGCCGCTGGAGCAGGTGCTCGCAACCAGGAGGCAGGGCTCCTCCGCCGCATAGCGGAAGATGGCGTCCGGGCTCTGGCTTGAGCTGCCGCAGGACGCGCTGCCGGTACTTTCCCTGCCCGCGGTGCTGCCTTCAACCCGATTGTCGAGCGTGAGCTCCACGGCGTCTTCACAATTTCCGGGTCCCGGCCCGGGACCGGCTCCATCAGAAGAAAGCTCGAGAGTGTAGTCCCCGGTACGCCCACGGTAGCCGGCCACGCGAACCAGGTATTCCTGGCCTTCGGTGACGCTGAACTCAACCTCGGACTGGAGGTTGCAGGTGTCATCGTTACAGCCGAGCTCGTTGTCCTCATCGGCCGGACAACCCGAATGAACTGAGAGAACCGTATCGTAATCACTACCGCAAGTGCTGACCGTTACCGAAGCATCGGCCGCGGCGGTATATCGATACCAATGCGAGGGACTGTTATCTGAACGCCCGCAGTCGGATTCTCCACCCCGGGGCGCTCCCTGGGTCGAACCCTGAATTGTTTCAATTCCGAGAGCCGCTGCATCTTCGCAGGTTTCCTGGGCAAAAAGGCTGCTGTTCAAAAAGACCGCGGCAAGCGCTGCGCTACAGACCATCCTGCTCAAAAGGTGAAACTCACCGAACTGCTTCCTCATCACAAAATGCTCCCAAAAGATTACTAAAAAGACAGGCCGGATACGGTCCTACGTAACACACTGCCCATTCCCCCACAGGAGCTGACGGAAAAATCGTCCTCCCGCTCTATTTACCCAATTATACAGGGTTTACACTGCGAGGACATCTACTGCATGTCACAATATTCAGCCGTGCAATACGCACCTGGCTACCGCCTTCAGGGCAGAGATCCGCGCCTATGGGAATCCGAAGATGGCTCGAACACAGACGCCTCGAGAAAAAGGCCCGGGGAAAGCTCCGGGAGGCCTTTCGAGACACCAGCCTGCTCGCCGGCACCTCCCTCAAGCCGCGTCACCTCTCACGCTCTGTCCTCATCGACTTTGAGGCCTCGACAGGAGAGCTCGAGTCCATTCACTTTGGCATACTGCGGCACCCACGCCCCTATGCCTTCAGCAAACAGTCCCACGAGGTCATCGAATACTACAGGTACGACCTCAAGGAGCCCCGGATCAAGGTGATGAAGGGGCTCAACCTGACACGACTGCACGGCCAGGACGCCTGCGATTGAAGCCGGCGGCGCGGAATCAACCGTACTTCCTGTTAAGCTCCCTGAAATTCGACCTCGGCGCCCGAATCAGGCCGCCCTTGATCTTTTCACCCTCGGGGTCGACATAGACCCGGCTGGTCGGCAGCTTCGTCCCGGGTCTCTTCAGACCCAGGACATGGATATTGAAGATGAAGCTGTTGTCGGTCAGCGCCTCGAACCAGTGGATGTTGTCCTTGTAATCCGAAACAGAGGAGTGCTCACCGGGCTTGAATTTGCGATCGATGGTCGGCTTGATGATCAGGTGCTTCGGCTGATCCTCGAGGCGATCGAAGTGGCGGCCGTGCAGCTCACCCTTGAGGATCAGGAACGCTGTGGCCATGTTGTTGTGGCCATGTGGAATGACGGAATTCCCCTTGTTGAGAGCGAAGATCTGCTTGCCGAAGGCCACCCTGGAAGGCGCTCCCTCAGCCTTCTTGAAGTTGAAGCGCAGGCTGGTCTCTGACTTGGCCTTGATCTTCAGGTTCTTGCGAAGACGCTCAAAGTCCACCAGCTCCAGCAGCTCATCGAGACGAACCTTTGAGAAGAGCTCCTCGACCTTTTCCTGCCAGATGACCTGTTTGACCTTTTCGTCCTTGAGATCCTGGGACACCTCGCTGACCTCCGCGAGCCATTTGCCCGTAATCGGCTTCAGGTCATCGCCAAAGGCCTCGTTCTCAAAGAGAGTCTCGAGCAATGACCAGGTCAGTACGGAGCCCAGCGCGCCGCCCGTGAACTCTCTGCGTGACAGCTTCTCCATGCCAGCTCTCCTGTATTCTCTATAGCCCCAGGGCTCGATCCATGCGTTCAGCAATCTCCTTGAGCCGCTCCTTGCCGCCGCCGCCAACCTCGGCCGTGGCCCAGCCGCTGAAGCCGATCTCCTTGAGCGCCTTTCGGACGTCAGCCCAGTCTACGTCTCCATCCCCGATCTTGCAAAAGCCGTTCTTCTTGCCCCAGTCCTTCACATCGAGCTTCACGATCCGGCGACCAAGGGTACGAATCCAACCGGCCGGCTTGCCATACCTCTGGTGGTTGCCGATATCGAAGTAGGCCCCGACCCAGGGACTGTTCATCGCATCGAGATATTCCGCCAGTTTGTCGGCGGTCTGGTTGTCCGGCCCGCCGTGCACATAGCAGAAACCGTTCCATACATTCTCTATCAGGATGTGGATTCCCAGGCGGGAGCAGAGCGGCAGGACCTTGCTGATCTGTTCGATCGATCTTTCCCAGACCTGCTCCTGGTTCTCTTTCTCCTTATTGGCGACGCGCCCGGGAACCAGGAGAACGGCGGTGCCCCCGACCAGGTGGGTGTCGCGAATAGCGGTCTCCAGGCCAGCCCGGCCTTTTTCCCGGACCTCCGGCCTGGGGTCGGAGAGCCGGGTGCCCCAGTGGATGGAGTCCACCACGCCATGAATCGGTAAGCCAACCGCCTTGCTCGCGGCCAGGGCCTGCTTTTTATTGCAGCCGCCCGGGCTGTTCAGCTCGACTCCATCGTAGCCAAGCTCCTTGAGCAGCTCGAACTTCTGCTGGATCGAGAGCTTGCCTCTAACCATCCCGAACTTGACCGATTTGTAGATTTTTCCACGGTGTTCACCGGTTGAGGCCTGCAGAGGCGCCGCCGCGAGCCCCTTCATTCCCAGGGCCGTCGTGACGCAGGCCGCCGAGGTGGTGCGAATAAATTGTCTTCTTCCAAGTGATTCAGCCATTGTGCCGCTCCGATGAATTCTGGTTCGCTGTTTTATTCAACCAACAGACAATGTACAGCAAAGATGCCGGAGACGGGACACTAGTTTTTCTTTCTCGCCGACCCGGCACCGATCACGCCCAATAGTCTCGAAAAAACCCGCTCCATCACTTAGGCTGTCCCGAACCTCTACGGCCAGGCGCCGAAAAATAATCAACGATAGACCGAGGAAACGATGAGCGAGCTACAGGCCTATATTGATAAACGTAAAGAACTGAACCTGCAGGAGCTCATCGAGCTGTTGAAGATCCCGAGCGTCAGCACGGACCCGAAGCTTGCCGGAGAGGTCGAGAATTGCGCCCGGCATATGGGCCAGCTGATGTCGGAGGCCGGACTGGAAACCGAGATCTTCGAAACCGAGGGACACCCCATCGTCTACGGTGAACGCCTGGAGGCCCCCGGCGCGCCCACCGTCCTGGTCTACGGACACTACGATGTGCAACCATCGGACCCCGACGATGAATGGGAGAGTCCTCCGTTTGAACCAACGGAAAGGGATGGATACCTCTTCGCTCGCGGCGCCACCGATGACAAGGGCCAGTTCTACGCTCTCATCAAGGGCATCCAGGCCTCGCGAGAGGTGAACGGAAAGCTTCCCTGCAACGTCAAGGTCCTCTGCGAAGGCGAAGAAGAGGTCGGCAGCCCCAACCTCGATCCGTTCATCCGCAAAGAGCTCGACAGGCTGGCCTGTGACATTGTCTTTATCTCTGACTGCAGCCAGTTCGGCATCGACATGCCGGCGATCACCTACGGCCTCAAAGGCCTCTGCTACCTGGAGGTCTTCGTCAGGGGGCCGGCGACCGATCTGCACTCCGGAACCTTCGGGGGCTCGGTGGCCAACCCGGCCAATGTCCTCACCTGCCTGATGGCCGCCTGCCAGGGACCCGATGGAAAGATCGCGATCCCCGGCTTTTACGATGACGTCAGACCGCTGGAGGACTGGGAGCGCGAGATGATGGCGGAGCTCCCCTTCGACGAGGAGGAGTTCAGGAAATCAGTCGGGGCGGCGAAGGTCTTTGGCGAGGCGGGCTATACCACCCTCGAGCGAAAAGGCGCGCGGCCGACCCTCGATATCAACGGAATGATCAGCGGCTTTACCGGCGAGGGGGCCAAGACCGTTCTGCCGGCGACCGCCAGCTGTAAATTTTCCATGCGCCTGGTTCCCGACCAGGACCCCGAAAAAATCGCGGCCCTGGTATGCGACTTCCTGAACGAGATAGCGCCCGACACCGTCGAGGTAGAGGTCCGTCCCCACCATGGCGCCAGCCCGGTCATCGTTTCGCGTGACGGAGCGGCGGTCAAGGCGGCGGAGAAGGCCCTCGAGACAGGCTTCGGACGTCAGCCGGTCTTTGTTCGCGAGGGAGGCTCCATTCCAGTGGTCAACACCTTCCAGGAAGCTCTCGGAGCGGAGAGCCTCCTGATCGGCCTCGGGCTCCCGGATGACAATCTCCACGCTCCAAATGAGCACTTCCGTATCAAGGACTACCATCGGGGAGCGGTGACCATGGCCGCCTTCCTCGAAGAATACGGCTCATCCGGAGCTTGACCTCGACGCCGGAAGATTCCTCAGCTTGCCGTCAGGAGCCTGCGGGAACGGCCGGCTGCTTCTTCTCCGGCTTCGGCGCGAGCACGGGACCGACAGGCTTCTGCGGCCGCGCAGCGGCGGCCTGGGTTCCGAGATAGACCTCAACTCGGGTTGAAGATTTCAGCTTCTCGATGAGATGGCCGTAGGCGATCTTACGGCGGGCGACGAGCAACCTGTTCTCAATCGTTCCCTGGGCCTCCTTATAGGTCCTCGGCTCACCCTTGATGATCTCCTTCATGCGAAAGAACCAGAAGGCCCCCTGCGCCCGATCAGGTCCCGAGTGCTGGCCTTCGCGAAGGCCCTTCAGAATGACCGGGATGGGAAAGGGAAAGTCATCGAGCTCACTGAACTTGTTCTTGAAAACCGTCGCCCTGAGCTTGGGGTTTCCCTGGAACTCTTCGGAATGGGCTATCGCAAGAGCGCTGAAGGCCTTCCCCTCCTGTAGCCCCTGCCGCACACCCTGGACCGCTGCGAAAGCATCGGCGTTATCAAAGATCTTGATACGCTGATAGTGAACCTCCTGCGGAGGTGTGAATTCTTCACGATGGCTTCGGTAGTAGGCTCGTGATTCCGAAGGAGAAACGAAGGTATCGAGCTTTCCGTAGACCTCCTGCCAGAGATACATCTCCGAGAGCATCTTCTCGCGGATCTCGCGAACTACCTCTTCGCGGCTGAGGCCCATCTCGTTCTTCTGAAGATCGAAATAATCCTGCCGGGTCGTGACCTCCTTCTGGCCGGCCTTGCGGCGATTCTGAATTTCCCGGTCGATCCAGGCCATCACATTGTCAAGAACCACCAGGTCCCCTATCTCCTTGCCGGGGTAGACGGCCATCTGGGCCTGGAGAACGAGCTCCCTGTTGACCATCTCCGAGAGGATCGGAAGCTCCTGCTGACGGCGGTTGATCGCCGCGGGAGCGACCTGCTGCCTCGCTACGATGGCAAGGATTCGCTGATCGACCTTCTTTCTGAGCCGGGAACGTGAAATGACCTTATTCCCGACGATCGCGGCGATGCCTCCGGTCCGGTTATCCTCAATCCCAAGGGTCCCGCCAGCCGGGGCCCCGGCCTTGGCCTCTTTCTCCACCGGCGGCTTCTCAGGAGAAGCGGGGGTGGTGACGGCCGCCGCGACCGAAACTTTCTCGGAGCTGCCGCAGCCGCTCAGGACTGCCGTGAGAAAAAGTACCGGGGCGGCCAAAATCAATAACCTGGCCTTGCTCAACATCCATCGCTCCCGTTTGAACTGCTACCTGACACTGTTAATGTAAAGGTTCACTTCGATATGTCCACGAATCGTCTTCCCAGTCGTCTCGATTCGGGAAATTTACCGGTCTCCATCCATTGCGCAACAAGTGAAAACAGGTGTTTTCCCGGCTTTTGGCCCCGCCCCGGCAGGCCTTGTTTTCGCAGGGAAATCGCGACCGTGGCGGGGTCGAGAACGGAAATCCGGCAGGGGCAGTCATCGAGAAGGCCCTTCAGCTTCTCTCCGCCGCGAAGAATGAGATTTCCCTCTTCGTAACCGACATATTCAATCTCCCAGGCGGTGCAATCCAGGCGCAGCTGCTGAAGGCCCAGAAGCTGGTCAACCTGGGGCGGCAGCTCGCCGTAGCAATCGCGAAATTCCTCGGCGAGATCCGCCAGGGCCTCCCGACTCGGCGCGGTAGAGATCTTCCGGTAGACCTCGAGCTTGATCTCCTGGGACCGGATGAAATCATCGGGAATATGCGCCTGCAGGGCGAGGTCGATCTCAACGGTAACCGGCTCCTGGTAGTGCTGATCCTTCATCGAATGAACACATTTCTCCAGCAGGCGGCAGTACAGGTCGTAGCCGATCGTCGCGATATGACCGCTTTGCTGTTTGCCGAGAATGTTGCCCGCTCCGCGGATCTCCAGGTCCCGCATCGCGATCTGGAAACCGGAACCCAGGCCGGAATATTCAACCAGGGCCTGGAGCCTCTTGAGAGCCTCCGGGCTGACATGGCGGTGCTCGGGAAGAAAGAGATAGCAATAGGCCTGGTGCTTGTAGCGCCCGACCCGGCCGCGAAGCTGATGGAGGTCGGCAAGACCATAGCAGTCGGCCTCGTTGATGATAATGGTGTTGACCCTGGGAATGTCGATGCCGCTCTCGATGATGGTCGTCGCCAGCAGCACATCTGCCTCGTGCCGCATGAAGGCGCTCATTCGCGACTCGAGCTCTCTCTCCTTCAGCTGGCCATGCACAACCAGCACCCTTGCCTCGGGTACGGTCTCCTGGACCTGCTTCTTGAGTACCTCGATATCCATGACCCGGTTGTGCACAAGGTAAACCTGGCCGTCTCGGTTAAGCTCGCGAACGATGATCTCCCTCATGCGATTGAAATCAAAATGGCTGAGCTCGGTCTGGATCGCCATCCGTCCTTCGGGAGCGGTCGACAGGCTGGAGATGTCGCGGATTCCCAGCAAGGCCATGTGAAGAGTTCTCGGAATCGGGGTGGCCGAGAGAGTGAGGACCTCGACCTCGCTTCTCAGGCGCTTGAGCTTCTCCTTGTGTACGACTCCGAACCGCTGCTCCTCATCGATGACCACCAGGCCGAGATCCCTGAAGCCGACATCCGCCGACAGGAGACGATGGGTCCCTATCAGAATATCGACCTGCCCCTGCCGAGCCTTCTCGACTGTTTCCTGCTGCTGGGGCCGCGAACGAAAGCGGCTCAAAACGTCGATGGTGACAGGAAAACCGGCCATTCGGTCGCAAAAAGAGCGATAGTGCTGCTGGGCCAGCAGGGTGGTGGGAACAAGGACGGCCACCTGCCGGCCTCCTTCGACCGCCTTGAAGGCGGCCCGCATGGCCAGCTCGGTCTTCCCGTAGCCGACATCGCCGCAGACCAGCCGGTCCATTGGCCTGGGTTGCTGCATGTCCTCCTTGATCGCTACGGTCACCTCCACCTGGTCCTCCGTGTCGTCAAAAGGAAAGGCCGCCTCGAACTGGCGCTGCCATTCGCTATCCTCTTCGTAGGCGAGTCCAGGGTGCTCCAACCGGGCAGCCTGGACATCGAGCAACTCAGCGGCCAGGTCCATCAGGGCCGCCTCGACCTCATCCTTCTTCCGCGCCCAGCTCGTCCCCCCAACCTTGTCGAGCTTCGGAACCCTGTCGCCGCTGCCGATATACTTCTGGACCAGGTCAATCTTCGACACAGGAACATAGACCTTCACATTTCCCTTATAGACCAGGACAAGGAATTCCTGCTCGACTTCATCCTTCTCAAGAGTCTCGATACCCATGTAGCGGCCGATACCGTGTACAAGGTGAACTACATGGTCGCCCTTCCTCAGCTCCAGGAAGCTGCGGATCGCCTTGCCGGACGCCGCTTTCGTTCGACGCGCCCTCCTTACGACCTGCCGGTTGAAGAGCTCCCTCGTGGTCAGCACCGCGCGGGAAAGGGCGGTGATCTCGAAGCCGCGCCGCAGCCCCCCGACCTCGATGGTGATGCCCTCCTCATCGCCAAGCTGATGATCCCTGAGCAGCTCGCCAAATCGTTTCGCCTCGCCCTCGCTCTCGCAATACACCGTAACCTCGAGCTGGCTTGCGATCCGAGACCTCAGGGAATCGAAGGCCCGGGAGATATCCGTTGAGCGCATCTGCTCCACAGAACCAAAGTCGAGGGTTCTTGCGGGGACCGACTCGGAAACCACCGGCATACAGGAGGCGTGCACCCCGGCACGGCTGCGAAGGCTGAGCAGGAACTGGTCACGAACGGCATCGCCGGCGGCGCCCAATAAATTGTTGAAGACCTTTCTCACCCGGTCAAAAACGGCATCGGCCTCCCACAGGACCACCCGGTCACTCTCCTGGAGATAATCAAGAAGGAGGGCCTCCTCTCCCCTGTAGCAATCTCTAAAAACCTGGTCGCCGGTGGTGAGCGCGAGCTCAACACGTTCTTCGACCGACTCCGGCAGGGAGCGCTGGGTGGCGGGATCGTACCTGCGGATGGATTCGACCTGGTCGCCGAAGTATTCCAGGCGAAGGGGCGACTCGTGCGAAAAAGGAAAAACATCAAAGATGTCCCCACGACTCGAATATTCGCCTACCTCCTCCGCCAGTGGAACGTTCCGATACCCCTTGGCGCTCAAGGTTGCGGCCAGCTCCTCGGGTGGAAACTCTCTCCCCTGGCGCAGTTCGATACAGGCATCCTGGAGAAGGTCGGGCTGTGGAACGGGCTGAACGAGCGCGTGAACCGGGGTCACGATGAAAGCCGGCCCGGCCTCCGGCTCGAGCAGTTGCTCAAGGGTCCGAAGGCGTTCGCCGTAGACCAGGGGGTCTGGATTCGAGCTGTCGAGAAAAAGCGAATCCCAGGCGGGAAAGGCCGCTGCGCTGCCTGGAACAAAGGCCTCCAGCTCTTCCAGCAGCTGATCGGCATCCTCCTGGCAGGAGGTCACGAGCACGCACCTGCCGGTCCCCTCTCGTCGAGCGCCGTGCCATCCGCCGAGAAAGAAAGAGAACGAGCCGCCCCAGAAGCCTCCCAGCCGGGCAGAGCCGGAATCAAGCAGGGCGCTGGCCTGTTTGAATTCATCGCAAAGCAGATAGTCTTGAAGAAGGGAGGCGCTCACTTTTTGTCCACTGCTACGGCCTCGGTTTCATCCAACAGCTTCAGCGTCTTGCGGGCGGCCTCCTGTTCAGCCTCTTTCTTCGCCTGGCCTGCACCGATCGCATAACGCTTATCTCCGACGACGGCGACGACCTCGAAGGACTTCAGGTGATCAGGTCCCTTCTCGGAAACGACCCTGTAGGTCGGGGTCAGGCTGAGAACCTTCTGCGCCCACTGCTGAAGCAACGACTTGTAGTTGCGCTGGTGGCGATCGCTGGCGACGTTCAGCACCTGGTGGTAGACGTTTCTCAAGATAAAGCGGCGCGCGGGCTCAAGCCCTCCATCCTTGTAGATCGCAGCAACCACGGCCTCGAAAACATTCGCCAGCAATGAATTCGGAAGCTTCTTGCGCCGGGTAACGCCCTTGCCAACATTGTAATGTTCTCCCAATCCGAGGCGCTGGCTCTCGGCGGCAAGAACATTCGTTGAAACCACCACCGATTTGATCTGTGTCAGGTCCCCTTCATTGTGTTGCTGGAAAAAATTATAGAGGAACTCGGTCATCACGAGACCGAGAACCGAGTCCCCGAGAAATTCGAGGCGCTCATTGGAGGGGTTCTCGAGCGTCTTGATCGATGAATGGGTGAGAGCCTGGTGCAGAAAGCGCAGGTCCCTGAAATTGTAGGAGATCTTCCCCTCACACGCGTGGAGGTTACTGAGCTCGGACTCTCCGAGCTCCTCCGCCGCCCAATACTCCATCGTTTCCGTCATTCGCTGCGCACTCCTGTAAAAAGAGTCTCCAGTCCGGTTAACGGTCCGGAAGGCTCCAGGCTCTGTCCCAGGTCCCGGGGCATCGCCGGGAATCCACAGAAAACAGCGAGAGCGGGAAGAACCGATCGATTCGCGGTGGGAAACGATCCGTTTTTCTCGGCCTCGATTTTTCTCTACCTGATTATCGGCTAGATCACACCATCATGTTAACACCTGTTTCGCAGATCATTCATCGATCGGGAAAAACCCCTTTTCCCAGAGAATCTCACGAACCCTCGGCCCCAACAGACCCGCTGTAAAGCGGACGCTGACAGCATCAAGGCGGTAGGTCCGGGGCCGACGCGACAGGCTCTGAAGGTACGCCCTGCAGGCGCGCCGCAGCGACCGCCGCTTGGCTGCATCGATTCGCTCGAAACCTCGGGACCAGGAGCCCTCGCTGGTCGACTTGACCTCTACAAAGACCAGCGTTCGCCCCTGCCTGACAACCAGGTCGATCTCGCCGCCGGCAAGATGAACATTGCTCGCCAGAAGCTCGAGGCCATTGCGGGCCAGGTAGCGCGCCGCGTGCCTCTCCCCAAGGCGCCCCAGCGCCCGGGCGCCTGGACGGCGCCTGGTTGAAAGCCATTCCCGGATACTCCTGGGGATCCTCAAATATTGCCCCGCTCGCGGCGAAACGATTCCCATTCAAAACCGACCGGAAAGAGCTCAGACACTCGCGGAGGATTCCTCGCTCTCGGCAACCTCGGGTTCATCGGCAGGCTCATCAGCAGGCTCATCGACGACCTCTTCCTCCGGTGACTGCTCAGCAGCCTCCTTCTTGGCGAGACGAGGATCATCTCCACGGCGTTCCTTGACGCGAGTGGCCTTACCGATCCGATCACGCAGATAGAAGAGCTTGGAGCGGCGGACCTTACCCTTACGCCGGACTTCGACAGCAAGAACGATCGGAGAGTGGAATGGGAAGGTCCGCTCGACACCCTCGCCTGCCACGATGCGCCGAACTGTAAAGGTCGCCCGTATCGAGCTGCCTCCCTGGATCTTGATCACCGTTCCGGTGAAGATCTGGACCCGCTCCTTCTCACCCTCACGGATCTGGACGTGTACATCGACGGTATCACCTACCTGGAAAGCACCGAGAGCATCTTCTCGCTTGTGCCGGGCATCTATCTCATTGATCACATTTGACATGGTTCGCGCTCCTGTCCGCCTTCTCAGCGGACATTAATTTAAAGTACTTTGTTCTCTTGGGAAGGGAAGGCCGCGCCGGCACACCGGCGAGAGCCTCAGGTATTATCCAGCTCCTGCCCCGTCTCCTGTAATTCCAATTTTTCAAGCAGGTCACCGCGGCTTGCCCGGGTTCTCTCCAGGGCCCGTTCATGACGCCACTGCTCTATTTCCGCATGGTTGCCCGAAAGCAACACCTCCGGAACCTTCATCCCCCGGTACTCAGGCGGACGAGTGTATTGCGGAAAATCCAATACTCCATTTTCAAAGGACTCCTGCTCCGATGACTCCGGATGCCCCAGGGCGCCGGGCAGCAGCCGTACAACTCCATCGATAAGGACCATGGCCGGCAGCTCCCCACCGGAGAGAACGTAATCTCCAATCGAAACTTCCTCAAAGCCGAGCCCCTCGACAATACGATGATCAAAACCTTCATAATGCCCGCAAAGCAGGACAATACGCGATTCGCCGGAAAGCTCACGCATCAGCGGCTGATCGAGCCGGCGTCCCTGCGGGGTAAGAATAATCTTCCGGATACCCGGCTCCGCCGATGAGCCCACCTCTCCCAGGACATTCTCCACGGCATCGAACACCGGCTCCGGCTTGAAGACCATTCCGGGTCCGCCGCCGTAGGGACGATCGTCTACCGATCGGTGCTTGTCCTCTGTGAAATCCCGCAGATCAACGCGGTTGATCTCGACAAGCCCGGACTTCACGGCACGTCCAACGATGCTCTCGCTGACTACCGAGGAAAACATCCCCGGAAAGATTGTGATGATGTCGAATCTCACGGCCATGGCTCTGCGACTCGTCGGAAAGAAAAAGGTTCCTGCGCGGCGCGCTGGCCTTACGCCAGCCCGGCGCACAGTAGATAAACTGACTGGCTTGTAGTGCTCGTACTTTCAATGATCCCTATTAGCCGGAATCTTTGGATTCCTCAGCGGGAGCTTCCTCGGCGGGCGCTTCCTCAGCAGGAGCTTCCTCAGCGGGAGCTTCC
>DCKY01000241.1:12419-12980 GCA_002320775.1 Planctomycetes bacterium UBA1662 | reverse complement strand
CAGTTCAGCGACGAGACCGTCTGGGGCTCAGGAGCTGCCCAGGAAGTGCTGGTGAGCTACGACGATGGCGCAACCTGGGAGGTGCTCTTCTCATACCATCTCGGCGCGCTCGCCGACCACGGCGAAGACCCCTTCTTCGCTGAACGAAGCTTCTCAGTGCCTGGAGCCATAGGGCAATCGAATGTACGGTTCGCCTTCCGCTACAGCGGCTCCAACATCTGGTGGTGGGGTATCGATAACGTCAGGGTCAGCATCGACGGAGATGCCGATGGACCTCCCTCCTACAGCCTTGGCTTCGCCGGCTGTGACGAGGTCTCCGGCTTCAGCGGAAGCGCCTACTCGACCACCGTTGACCTGGTCCTGAGAGACCAGAACAACAACTCCGAATCCGGAGCCCAGAGCTGGTCGGTCGGAGTCATAGCCGAGGGCGCCAGTATCACCGCGATCACCACCGAGGGCACCGATGCCGGCGGTGTGATCGAGAATAGCGGCTTCCAGATCAACGAGCTCACCTCGGGAGATGGAAACGAAGGCGCTATCAGCGCCGTTGTCGTCTCCTTC
>DCKY01000241.1:9701-12065 GCA_002320775.1 Planctomycetes bacterium UBA1662 | reverse complement strand
GAGCTCCAGCATCGCCACCGTCACGATCGAAGGCAGTGTAGGCGACGCTGACAGCTCGGTGAGTCTCGCCTACCGCGAGGGGCTCGCCGGTCAGGGCCGCCCGGTTGAGAACGTCGCCACCTGGGAAGGCATGACGATCCGTCCAAGGCTTGGCAGCTGCAGCTTCTCGGTGGTTCCCGACGTTACGCCTCCGGCGATCCCGACGGGCCTGACAGCCGAGGCCGGTGACGGTGTCGTGACCCTTGATTGGAACGACAATACCGAGGACGACTTCGACTACTACAGTCTCTCGCGAAACGGCTCGGTGATCGCTGGAGTCCTGCTCGACAGCGCCTATACCGATGAAGCTGTCGAAAACGGCAGCACCTATTCCTATACCGTGACCGCTGTAGATGCCGGAGGCAACGAGTCCGACAGCTCGGCGGCGGCTGAAGCCACCCCGGAAGCTCTCGGCGGCGGCCAGATCCCCGGTGACTTCAACCAGGACGCCGGAGTCGATATCAGCGACGCGATCTCGGTGTTCGGGTATCTCTTCCTCGGAAGAACGGCACCCGACTGTCCTGCAGGCCTGGACTTCAACGGCGACAGCGCGCTGGATCTCTCCGACGGCATTGGAGCGCTGAACTGGCTGTTCCAGGGCGGCCCGGCGCACGCGCTTGGAGGTGACTGCGTGCAGATCATCGACTGTCAGGATTCCTGTAACTGACAGGCGCCTGCCAGGCGATCAACCGGCGGCTCCGAGGCTCTCATGAGCTTCGGGGTCGCCGGTTTTTACTTGCCGGACTCCCTGGCCACCAACTACCAGTTCGCGACAAAGGTCTTGTGAAAGATTGGTTTACTGAGGCCAAATTCTCATATCTAATACCGGTTAACTTTTCGGTCTGGATATTAGTCTCTTTTTTTCTTTTGGAGTAGCACGGTATGAAGAACGCTCGATGCTCGGGTACTGTTCGTTTGTGTGGAATGTCAATCCTCCTGGTTCTTTGTCTCTTCCTGGTCGACCTGCCGCTGGCTGCAGAGGATTGCTTCGGTTGCCGCAGAGGCGACGTAAGCGATGGCCAGTCCTACACAGGTGTGATCAATACAAGCGACTGCACACTTGGAAACGGCCGGCGCTACGAGATTGTCCGGTACGTCAAAACGACTCCCGGAAATGTAACCATCACGACATCCGGATCCTGCAATACCTTCATGGAATTGATGCACTCCGGCTGTGGGGGAATCGGCAGCAACACCAACTGTCCGAACTCGGGCGCGCTGGGTATCAACCCGCAGAACTCCTGCCTTACGAGGAACCTGGCGGCGGGAACCTATTACCTCTGCATCTTCGAAACTACAGGTGCCAATTCCTGTGGAAGCTACACCGTGAGGGTCGAGGAAGATGAGCCCCTTCCCGCCCCTGCTAACGATGCATGTGTCGATGCCGAAGAGCTCGTTCTCGAGAGGCGCTCCGTCGGATTCGGACGGGAAGGCCTGCTGGCAAGCGACAGTGGCAGCACCCTCACCGCCTTCGGGGATACCGAGGACGCGACCTGCGGCCCAAGCAACGCGCCGGGAGTCTGGTACATGGTGATCGGAACGGGCGAGTC
Source organism: Planctomycetes bacterium UBA1662 (assembly GCA_002320775.1). GTDB lineage: Bacteria > Planctomycetota > UBA8108 > UBA8108 > UBA8108 > UBA8108. Next base: position 10,476 of record DCKY01000241.1, on the reverse strand, counting down.
CATGTCAGCGGCAACCTGCGGCAGCCAATACGACACCCGCCTGAGTATCTTCAGCGGAGGACTCGCAGGTGATTGCAGGGGGATGGCATGTGTTGGCCAGAACGACGATAACTGCGGCCTCCAGTCTCGTGTTAACTGGACATCTCAAGTGGATGTCATCTACTACATTCTCGTCCACGGCTTCTCGACCAGCGCTGGTTCCTACACTCTCGCTATCCAGTCAGATGTGCCTCCCGAGCCAGCCGACACGGATGGAGATGGCGTCAATGACAATGACGATAACTGCGTTGACGAGTCGAATCCCGGACAGGAAGACTGCGACGGTGACGGCGTTGGAGATGCCTGTAGCGAGCCGTGCCCTGTCGACACGGATGGAGATGGCATCAACGATGATGTCGACAACTGCGTTGACGAGTCGAACCCCGGACAGGAAGACTGCGACGGTGACGGGGCTGGAGATGCCTGTAGCAAACCGTGTGTCGTTGGACCTCCCTCCTACAGCCTTGGCTTCGCCGGCTGTGACGAGGTCTCCGGCTTCAGCGGAAACCCCTACTCAACCACCGTTGACCTGGTCCTGAGAGATCAGAACAACAGCTCCGAATCCGGAGCCCAGAGCTGGTCGGTCGGAGTCATCGCCGAGGGCGCCAGCATCACCGCGATCACCACCGAGGGCACCGATGCCGGCGGCGTGGTAGAGAATAGCGGCTTCCAGATCAACGAGATCACATCGGGAGATGGAAACGAGGGCGCCATCAGCGCCGTTGTCGTCTCCTTC
>DCKY01000241.1:0-9320 GCA_002320775.1 Planctomycetes bacterium UBA1662 | reverse complement strand
TCGAAGGCAGTGTGGGTGACGCTGACAGCTCGGTGAGTCTCGTCTACCGCGAGGGCCTCACCGGCGAGGGCCAGCCGGTCCAAAACGTCGCCACCTGGGAAGGCATGACGATCCGACCGGAGCTGGGCGACTGCAGCTTCTCGGTGGTCCCCGATGTTACTCCCCCGGCAATTCCAACGGGCTTGGCAGCCGAGGCCGGTGACGGTGTCGTGACCCTTGACTGGAATGACAATACCGAGGGCGACTTCGACTACTACAGTCTCTCGCGAAACGGTTCGGTCATCGCTGAAGTCCTGGTCGACAGCGCCTATACCGATGACACTGTAGAAAACGGTACCACCTACTCCTATACCGTGACCGCTGTAGATGCCGGGGGCAACGAGTCCGGCAGCTCGGCGGCGGCTGAAGCCACCCCGGAAGCTCTCGGCGGCGGCCAGATCCCAGGCGACTACAACCAGGATGCGGGAGTCGATATCAGCGACGCGATCTCGGTGTTCGGGTATCTCTTCCTCGGAAGAGAGGATCCTGTCTGCCCTGCAGGTCTTGACTTCAACGGCGACAGCGCGCTGGATCTCTCCGACGGCATTGGAGCGCTGAACTGGCTGTTCCAGGGCGGCCCGGCGCACGCGCTCGGAGCTGACTGCGTACAGATCATCGACTGCCAGGATTCCTGTAACTGACAGGCGCCTGCCAGGCGATCAACCGGAGGCCCCGAGGCTCTCATGAGCTTCGGGGCCTCTGTTTTTTACTCCCCGGGCTCCTCGATCACCAACTGCCGGTTGGCGGCGAGGTCCGTAAGCACCTGCACCTGGCCGCTCGCCCAGGTGATCGTCACCTTCTCGGCCCTGGCGCTGTCGCCAAGCCCGATGTTAAGCCGGGGATCAACCGAGGTGAGGTAGCTCCTGCCCGCCTGGCAGAGGAGGTGCTGGCTCCGGCCGCCGGCCTCGACCACGACAGTGCTGCCGTAGGCATCACGAGCCCCCCTGCTGCCCACCAGCCGGATGGAGAGATAATTCGACGTCGTCTTCTCCCGGCTGTTCTGATTGTTTCGCAGCAGGACAGCCCCCTGGTCGATCGTGCACAGCAGCAGGTCAAGGTCCCCGTCGTTGTCGTAGTCGGCGCTGGCGAGTCCCCGCCCGACATATTCCTTCCCAAAGGCCGCCCCCGGTTGCGGGGCCGGGGAGAAGCGTCCCTTGCCGTCGTTGAGAAGAAGATCAGGAGGCTGAAGATAGCTGATTCCTGTCTCGCGCGAATTGATCTCTACCATGTCATCCACGTGGCCATTCGCTATCGAGAGATCCAGATCCCCATCCAGGTCAAAATCTCCGAATACCGTCCCGAATCCAAGGCGGTCAAACGAGCGCCCCAGGCTCGAACCCTGCACCGCCTCGGTATAGGAGCCGGGCGCTTCACGCATAAAGAGATTGTTCGTCTCCCTCGAGAAGTTCGTCACGTGGATCTCCAGCCACCCATCGCCGTTGAGGTCCGCCCCATCAACCCCCATTCCCGCCTGCGCTCTGCCGGCCGAGCTGAGAGCGACCCCCCATTCGTAGGCGACATCGACGAATGTTCCATCTCCCCTGTTACGCCAGAGAAAATTCGCTGTCGTGTCGTTGGCGACATAGAGATCCTGCAGGCCATCTCCATCAAAATCGGCGGCCAGGACGCCGAGCCCCTTCCCATCGTTCGCCCCCCCGAGCGAGAGTCCCGACCTCTCGCTCACATCCTCGAAGGTGCCATCTCCCCTGTTGCGATAGAGTAGATCGCCCTGGCCGTTGAAGAGCCGCGGATGACAATAGACCCTGTTACCCCGCTCGGTGCAGGGCCGCGCCAGGCGCGGGATGTATTCCAGGTAGCGAACCACGAAGAGATCGAGATGGCCATCCCTGTCGTAGTCAAGCCAGGCAGCGCTCGAACCGAAGCCCTCACGCTCCAGGCCCGCTGCAACGGTAACATCATCGAAGCCTCCATCCCCCCGGTTACGGTAGAGGGTGCTGCGCCCGACGTTGGCGACAAAGAGATCCTGGTCGCCATCGTTGTCATAATCCGCGACGGCGATTCCGTTGGAATAGCGACGGTCTCCCACCCCGGCCTTTTCGGTCACATCTTCAAAACCGGTTCCTGCGAGATTCCTGTACAGGCGATTTTTCGCCGCGCCGGGCTTTTCCGCGTACTTCGGGGTCTCGTGCCCACTGGTAAGATAGAGGTCCAGCCAGCCATCTCCGTCGTAGTCAATCCAGCCTCCCCCCCCGACCATGGTCTCGTTAACGAAGCGCTCTCCGGCGGCTCCGTTGACCATGGAAAAATCAATTCCGAGCTCGCGCGTAACATCGCTGAACAACCCGGCGCCTGACGGCTCCCCGCCACAGCCGGAAAAAACCGCCAGCAGCAGCGCTCCAGTAAATAGACCGGTAAGAGAGATCCCATCCTTCATCTTGATCACTGCTTTCCAATGCCAAGAAAAAGAACTGTCCGCTCACGCAGGGCCTTGAGACCGGCATCCGCCGGGTGCCGCTTCAGACCATTCTCAAGGACGTAGAGACGGGTGAGAACTTCTTCCTCGCGCTGAAGGGTGCTGACAAGGCTCCGGGCAGCCTCCAGCCCGCCCGGGTCAAGGTGCCAGAGGTACCAGGCCGTCTCCCGCGCCTTTCTCGAAGCTCCGGATTCACGGTAGAGCCGCAGCAGCTCGCGCCAGAGCGGCAGGACATCGCCGTCAGAGAACCCCCGCATTCGCGCAAGGAGCTTGCCGCTCTCCCTCCGCAGCCTGTCGGCCCTTTCGAGAAGATCGGCAATAGCGGGAGTTGAGACGACATGACTGAAGGCCGCCGCGGACCGGGCCACCTCCGGATGGTCGACAAGGTCGCTTAGATCCTCATCCTGGGCATTCGTCGAACCCGCCAGGAGCCGCAGCGTTCCTGCCCAGGTGTCTCCGCCCTCCAGCATGCGGTAGTTGCTGTTCAGGATACTACGGGCCTCCTTGAGCCTGCCCTCACGCAGGTGGACCTCGGCCTTGCACAACATCGAGACCTCAGGATTTCCGTTGGAGCCCAGATCGGCGGTATCAAGAAAATCGACGAGTCTCGAAACCTCATCGAAATCTCCGCTCTCACGGGCGATCCGAAGCAGGTGAGCCCCCAGCCTGGGGCTGTCTTTCAGGAGCATGGAAAGATTCTTGCGAGGCTCCTCGATCAGCTCCGCCGCTCCCTTCCGGTCACCAGCTCGCAGCCTGAGCCGCGCAAGCACAAGCCGGATCATGGCGGGGCACTGCTCCGCGAGAACCAGCTGTTCAAGCTCCGCTCGCTGCGATTCCGTTCGCCCGAGACGCAATAGAACATCCGCCTTGATCAGCTGCAGATCAACCAGCTCTTTCTTGACCTCCAGGGCCTTGTCAAGCACCTGGAGAAGCTCTCCTGTTCGGTCCAGCTCATTGAGCGCCCTGGCCCGGTTAAAGGCGTACTGGGCCAGGCGATTTCCACGAGCGGCTGAATCAGCCTCAAGCCTCTCGTAGAAGTAGGCGTGTAGTTCCTTGGACCGACGGATCAAGGCCTGGCTGGCGGCCGGGATTTTCAGCCCGCGCAGGGCCGTCGCCAGTTGGTGCAGGCCGCCTGAGTCCTCAGGGTCCTCGATCAACACCTCCAGAAGAAGCTCCCGGGCCTCGGCGTAGCGTTTCAGAGAGTTGAATCCACCGGCGATCTTTACCTTCAGGCGGGAGGAGAACACGGTCCCGGACCGGGATCGAAGCCGTCCGTAGAGCTCCAGCGCCTCGGCAGTTTCGCCGGTATCGAGGCACCCGCTCAGCAGGATCATCTCCAGGGATCCATCCTCCGGGCGTTCCTTCAGAAGCTCCCTGGTGAGAGCGACCGCCTCCCTGCCCCGCTGAAGGGCGACGAGAAAATTGGCCTTCAGATGCCTTGCCCTGAAATGATCCGGCTGCAGCTCGAGCGCCCTCTGGATCTGGGCGAAACCTTCCCCTGTTCGTTTGAGCCGGAGCAGAAGGTGGGCCCATTGCACATGCAGCGATTCGGGCGAGATCCTCATCTCTTTCAGCAGAGGGTGAAAGAGGGGATCGAGGACTATATCGACCGCTTCATCCGTCCCTTCAGGTATGGTCGAGCGAGACACCCCGATGCGCATCAGTGTCGAAGCGAAAAGAACCCTGTGCTGAAAGCTCTCCGGCCAGGCCTTGATTCCCGCGTTGATCTCCGCCAACGCCCTCAGCGGCCCCTGGCTGTTGTTGCGGGCCAGGCAGAGATTGTAGTGATAGGGACAGAGACGCCCATCGGCCTTGCCTCCCCAGGAGCCGCTCAGGCAGTTCAGTAGAGACGGATAGGCCCCGGCCATCGCCTCGAAATCACGCTTCGCCCCAAGCGTCTTGATCCGGGAATATTCCTCGGAGCATTCGGCAGGCGGCAATTCCTGGCGGTAGATCCGCAGCCTCGGGACCGGCTTGCCGGCGGAATCGCCGGCGCCGGGCCGGCACGCGGAGCAGGCAAGCAGTAGAAGCGCTGCCAGGAACAAACGAAAGACCTGCGGATGACCTCTCACGAAGGGCAACCTCCTTGAGCTTCCGAAGAAACCAATGCAACTCGAACCGTGAAAAGAATCACGGACAGCTGGAATAATCCTCACATCCGCTGTCAAGGAAGGTTCCCGCCTCATCGGGATCCAGTCCGCAGACAAGCGCCCCTGGAGCCGGCGTCGCATCGCCGCCAAGGAAGAGGAAGTTCAGGATGTAAATCCCATCGGTCAGCTGGATGCTGCCGTTGTTATCGGCGTCCGCTGACTCGGTGCAGCCCGGAGTCCCTCCCCCGAGGAAGAGGAAGTTCAGGATAAAGATTCCATCGGTCAACTGCAGGCTGCCGTTGTCATCGGCGTCACCGCGGATGAACTCCTGTCCGCCGCCGGGACCCGGGTCGGGGTCCTCCGCGCCGTTTGCTGTGACAGCGACGTCATCGATCGCCCACCAGGCCTGCACGCCCGGAAGCGTGAGGGTTGAATAGTGAAAGGCGATGGAAACATCTTCCTGCCCCGCTGCGCGGGGGATCTCGAAGACGAACTCGTTGTAGTAAGGATCCTCTTCCGGATCGCTCAGGGCGCCGCCGGAATAGGTGAAGATCGGCTCCTCTTCCCAGGTCTCTCCGCCATCGAGACTCAAGAGGATCTCCGCGAGCGTACTTTCGCTGGCCAGGATCGCCGAGCGGACATGCAGGAAAACCTCCTCGTAATCCGAGCAATCCATGGGAGGCAGCGACATGTACTCATCCATGATATCCCCGGTGCAGACAGGGTCCGCCATGGCGAAGAACTCATCGAAGTGATGGAGCTGCCGCCCATCAGCCATGTCCGGAAACCCGATGCCGGCATTCAGAAGGGAGACCGCGCAGATGTCATCGACATTCCACGGGCGCAGGCCATCGGAATCGTCACCTGAATAGACATCCCAATCATCGGGAACGGCCTCGTCGCCGAAGTCGGCCATCGGCAGCACCTCGATCGAGCCGCCGGGCGCCTTGCTGTCCACCAGGACATTGTCCACGGCGATCCACCAGTCCCAGGTGGGCTCGAAATGACGCAGGCGGAAGCGTACGGCCTCCTCGCCCGCGGCGAACTCGGAGAGGTCTATATGGAGCCTGCCATAGGCTCCATCCGCGTTTTCAAGCTCGAGCGATGGAAGAGGCTCGACCATGCGAGCCGGAGCGATCCGGCGGAAGACGTTGTTCCAGGTCGCTCCATCGTCCACCGTCACGTCGACGTCAAAAATCGCGTCGCCGTTGTTGTTGAGCTGAACGGATGCGTCGAAATGCAGCCAGACCTCTTCGTGGCCGGCGCCACTGAAAACAGGGCTCCACAGATCATGTGAGACCCCGCTGCCCGGAACGTCAAGGCTCTGCGCGGCGTATTCGGAGATGACAAAACCACCGCTTGTCGGCATTCCATTGGCCGAGGGCGGGTTGGCCCGGCTCGAAGGATTTGTAACAGTCCAACGCTGATCCTCGAGGGGCTCGTTCACCTCGACCGACTCCCAGCCGGCCGCAGCCAGGTCTTCATCGGTTCGGTAGCAGTCAAAACCCTCGTAGAGGATCGAGTCGCCGACATCGAAGATGAGCGCCTGGCAGACCAGCGGCAGGTTACCGCAATTTTCTTCTCCGGTAGACCGAAGCTCGTACACATGGCTGCCGGGGCCCGCGTCGGTATCGCTGAAAGACGCCGCGTCGCCGGCGATCGCGCCAATCGATTCTCCATCACGGAAGATCTCGAGCCCTTCCATACCCTCGCCGCCCGCCCAGGTGAGGCCGACCTCGCCCGTCTCGCGGTCAACGCAGCACTGAAGCGCCATCGGGCAGGTATATTCAGCGAGAACGGGAATGCCATCGGCCGTCGGCCCGCCCAGGGCGGCGATCTCGCCGGCCGGCATGGCCACGTCACGGATCTGCACGCTGTTCACGTAGCCGCTCGCGCTGTCACCGCTGTCATCTGCGAAAATCGAGATTCCCTCGAGCTCCCCATCATTGATCGAATAGAGAGAGAAGCGGCCATCAAGCCCCTGGGCCGTGTTCTGCTGGACCTGGGTTCCGTCGATGTAGCTGGTGTAGGTTCCTTCCACCAGGTCGACCACGAGGGCCAGTCGATGCCAGGTGTCTGGAAGCACCGTACCGCCGTAATTCCCCGAGATACCGATACCGCGATTGGCTCCCTGCAGGAACCAGTCGCCATCGTTGCCGGCGGGCGGGTTGGTATTGTAGAAGGCTGCCCAGCCCGACTCCAGCAGGGCGCCATCGGGAAACATGACGTCCATGATCAGGGTGTACTGGTTGGTATAATTGCCTCCGCCATTTGGGGGGAATCCGGTAAAGAGCCGGAAGAAGGTACCCCGGCTATAGAAGGCAACCTCGGCTTCCTCGCCGCCGATGTCGGCATCCTCGAAGAGCACCTCCGGCTCATCCAGGGCCGGGTCGAGCGGAGGCGAGGCTACTGCTATCAGGTCGGCCCCTCCCGTTGAGGAGGTCAGGTCGCCGTTGAAATCATACTGATTGAGGAGTCCATCGACCCCCGGCCCGAGATCGATCCCCGTAACGATCGCCAGGCAGGAGAGAGCATCGGAGCAGATGGCCCCGTCTTCGGACAGAATCGAGATGGTATAGTTGTAGCGCCCCGCTCCGTCGACCGTATCGGTATAGCTGAGCGCCCCGGCCTCCAGTTCCGCGATCGCTTCTCCGTCACGGCTCACAGTGAAACCGGAGACGGGAAGATTCACCCCTGCCCCCCAGCTCAGGTCCACGGTAGAATCGGCCTGGCCGACCCTGCAATCGAGACGATCCGGACAATCAAAGGTGTTCACTGAACCTGAACAGGCGACCTCGACAGCTTCTCCCTGCAGGTGCTGGAGAACGTATTCTACGGCGACTCCTCCGACAGGAGGATCCCTGTCCTCGAAGCTGACCGTATCGCCTGTGAGCGTCTCGCTGACCGGCTCTCCGTTGCGAAGCACGAGAAAGGACTCGTCCCCCTCGAGGCTCGCCCAGGAGCAGACCACCGCGTTGGAATCGGCAATGTAGTTCGCCCTGAACTGGCGATTCAGGCAGCAGCGCGGGCCAATGCATTCCGGAAGCGGAATTCCCTCGGCGGTCGCGCCGCCGAAGGCCGCCAACTCGGCATCGGTCATCGCGGAATCCCGGATCTGCAGGCTGCTGACATATCCGCCGGAGGTCTCGCCGTTCTCATCAGCGAAGATCAGGACCGTCTCACCCAGGGCGAATCTCCCATCCACGGTCTGTCCCGTGTTCTGCTGCACACGCTCGCCGTTGACGTAGCTGGTGTAGGTGCCAGCGACAAGATCCACCGAGAGCGCCAGTCGGTGCCACTGGCCATCCGGAACCGAGCCTCCGTAGTTACCGCTGATACCGACCCCGCCTGCCGGATTGACAAACCAGTCACCATCGTTGCTGTTGGACTCATTTGTCTGGTAGAGACCCTGCCAGCCAGCTGTCCCGAGAAATCCATCGGGGTCGTCTTTGCCGAAGGCCTCCGGATACATTACGTCCATGATCAGGGTGTACTGGTTGACGTAGGCTCCACCGGCATTTGGACTGAACCCGTGCGAGAGTCTGAAATAGGTACCCTGCTCAAACCTGCAGGCCTCGACGAAATCACCGTTGAGCTCCTTCTCCTCGAAATCGAAAACGGGCTCAAACGCCGGCGTGGCGAAGTCGCCGATGAGCTCCAGGTTCTGGGTCGTCGCCTCAAGTGATCCCTCAAAATCCCATTGGGCTATCGCCTGAGCCTGGAGATTCTCCTGGGCTGAAAAAAACAGGATGAATAAGAAACCGACACAGTATGGACTCACCTGGCGAAGCATGATTGAAAACCTCCTGATCACGGCACACTCGTTGACTATAGAATGATGAAATGGCAGCCCGGCAGCCTCCCGAGAGAAGGCGATCCAATGGGCTAACGACCCTTCCCCCTCCAGTAAACCACCAAGCCGAAGGCAGTACAATCAAGAAGGTTCCCTGCCCGAAATTGCCAAAAAGGAAGCCGCAAAAAAACCGAGCCCTGGAGCCGGGTAGCCGGTTCCAGGGCTCGGTCGCCGTGAAAGAGTCTCGCGGGCCACAGCCCGAAGCTCAATTACAGCTATTGTAGATATCGCAGGCCATCCCGTCAGCGGGATCCGCCGGATCCACTCCGCACTCGGCCCCCGGATCCGGGGGCGGAGCTCCGCCGTTGAACAGGAACATGAGAATGAACACTCCATCGGTGAGCTGCAGGCTGCCGTTGTTGTCAGCATCGGCGGAGTCCTGACAGGTCGGCTCCGCGCCGCCGATGAAGAGGTAGTTGAGATTGAAGATCGCATCGGTGAGGTTGATAATGCCGTTGTCATCCGCATCGCCTCGCACAAAGACGGGCTCCGGCGGCCCCTGGCAGCTCTCCTCCTCAGAGCAGTCACTGTCGTCGCAATCCGCGTCGCCATCCTCGTCATCGTCGAGGCCGTTGTCGCAGATCTCATCCGGAACAGGAGGAGGAGCGTCGGTCGGCTGGAGAATCTCCAGCTCCGCGATGCTCAGGTACTGACCGGGCATCGAGACCCGCACGTACTGGCCCTCGCTCTCGACATCCTCGATCTCCAGAAAGGGGCCGTTCATCAGCTCGTTATTTGGCAGGAAGGTCTCCTCCCAGACGATCTCGCGCTCGAAGTCGAGCACGGTGATCGTGAAATTCGTCAGGCGCTCGCTGCAGCAGTCGAGCCGGTTCCAGATCCGCATATAGGAGATGTAGTAGGTGTCCATCAGGTCGACCTCCCACCAGGAAGGCGCGCCGTTGGT
>DCKY01000245.1:48414-49100 GCA_002320775.1 Planctomycetes bacterium UBA1662 | reverse complement strand
AAGTCTCCGCGTATGAAAGGGGTCGAGCCGGCGGCCGCGTTTGCCGTCTCGATAAAGAGCACGAGGCCATCATGGTCTGAGGCGCCGAGGGGGGTCGTCGGATCGGTTCTCCTCCCGGTGGGCGCATCCGCGTTCGAACGGCTGAATTGAGCTCCTCGGGTCAGCTCTTCGAGTGCCGAAGAGGTCAGGATGTGGTCGACAGCCTGGGCGTTGCCGAGATTCACGGTCGAGTAGCGCTCCAGCGGTTCGAGGTCCAGGACATGGTTTCTGAGCGTGGGTTCTACCGTGAGCTCGCCTGGCAGGAGGGAGCTGCCCTCCTCCTCGAGGCCGGTGATAATTCCCAGGACATCAACGTGTCCATCGGAGAACTCGAAGGCATTGAAGTCGCCGGCGACCACCAGGTGGATACCAGGCGTCTCATCCTGCAGAGACTGGACAGCCTGCGCTACGAACCGGGCCTGGGCGAGCCGCTTGCGCCTGACGAAGTTCCCCTGCGAGGGGTCGTCGATGCTCAGCAGTGAGCGCAGGTGCAGGTTCAGCACAGTCAGGGGGAAGGGCGTCCCGGATCCCAGGTAGTAACCCGTGAGCAGTTGGGGGGGGCGGGAGAAGGTCTCAAGGTCGCGTCCTCCGAAACGAAACGTCGCCTCGAGGCCCAGCTGGCCGACGCTCTCGACCTCGACGGTGTC
>DCKY01000245.1:13405-48018 GCA_002320775.1 Planctomycetes bacterium UBA1662 | reverse complement strand
GCGGTGTCGTCATCGAGAAAAATCCGGTCTGCGAGGTTCTGAAGAACCTGCAGGCTCTCGGCCTCCTGCACACAGAGGATGTCCGGCATGCCGAGAATCTCTCGGATCAGCAGGGAGTGCTTGGCGAGGCGGCTGTCTTCCTGGCCCGCGTCGAGGACCAGCTCCTCGAGCAGGGGATCATCGATGGAATCCATGAACTGGTAGAGGTTGAGCGTGGCGATGGAGCATTCCCGGGGCTCCCGGGACCTGACTGGCGTTACCATCGGGTTGTCGTCCAGATCGAAAATCTCCGGGTGGAGACGATAGCGTCCGTAGCGGAAGGCCAGTGGTCCACGGCAGAGCTTGATGACCGCTCCGGGGGCAGGGTCGACGTCTTCGAGGCCCATGGCATCCGGGTCCACCTCGAAGATTTCCGGGTTTCCATCCCAGGTGGGCAGGCCGGGTTGTCCGGGAAACAGGAGTCCGGGCTCGCGATAGGCTCTCCGTCCGCCCGCCACGACAAGGCAGTTGCCGTAGCGGTCAAGCGGGTTGACCACTACACCTCCGCTGAACTCAACCAGCATGTTCTCGAAGCGTTCGATCTCATTTTCAGGTTGGGGTCTCCGGGGAGAGGGCTGGGTGTCATCGAAGATCACCGGGTCCGGCAGCTCCTGTCCCGCCAGTGTGGCGGTGACCCGCGGATTGCTCAGCTCAGTCCAGTCGAAGAACTCCTGGACGGTGCCGACAACGTCCACCAGGTCGCCGGCCTGGACATCGGGAGGCGCGTTGGTGTAGACGAAGATTCCATCCGAGGTTTCGGGGTCGCCGTCGCTTCTCTCATCAGGCGTTTGCAGGAAGAAGCCGTTCCAGATCACTCCAGTAACGACGTTGTCCCTGGTCAGTACGTTTTCTCCCTCCAGGGGAGAGGACATGCCGGGGCCCTGGATCTCCCAGATTTCAATGCTGTCGGGTACGCCGGCTACCTCCGGGCAGCCCTGGAATCGGACTCCGTCAAGAAGCGTGCCGGGGGAGAAGCTCTCGCCGCCGCTGCCGTCGGCTTCCGAATGGGGCAGGAAATCTCCTTCCAGGTCAGGTGAGCGAACCAGGGACTGGCCGGCGGCGTCAGCGCCGGAATAGGTGACCAGGGCAAGTGTCTCGCCGGCCTCGTTGGAAAAGGAGACGGTGTCGCCATTATCATCGAGGTCGAGCGTGCCTGATGAGGCGGCCTGGATGAGCGCGCCGCTCTCCGGCAGGTCCGCGCCGCCTTCCCCGAAGACCACCACAGCGCAGTTGTCCGCGACGATCGTTCCCGGGAGGAAGAGATGGCGGACCGTGGCTCCATCCGCGAGCGCCCAATTGGAGATGTCCTGCTCGACTCCCGTCAGGTTTACGACCTCGATGAATTCATCCGTTCCATCTTCAACTGTCCCATCTCCGTTCGCATCTTGTTCCGGCGAGGGATGGAGTTCGTTGATGACCCAGCCCGAGGCCGGCGGCTCCGGCTGCCCCTGGGTGCATCCCTCGAAGAACGTTCCATCCGTGAGAGTTCCAGGAGACATGGTCGTTCCGCCAGCGGCGCCGGCCTCCGCATGCCGGGTCCAGGCGCCATCAAGGTCAGGGTCGAGGGTCAACGACTGGTCGTTGTTACCCTCCGGTCCGTAGGTCGCGGTGGCGATGTCGATGCCGGCATTCGTGCTGAGGGTCAGGGTGTCGCCGCTGTTGTTGAGGGCGAGGGTTCCCGAGCTCGCTGCGAACCGCAGCGTCCCGCTGGCCGATGGTCCGAGCGGGCCTCCGCCGAAGACGACCACCGCGCAGCCGTCGGCAACCAGCGAACCTTCCGGGAAGATGTGGCGTATTCGCACCAGGTCGGAGATGGTCCAACCGCTGATGTCTACATCCTCTCCTGACAGATTGACAAGCTCGAGGAACTCGTCCTCGATGGAATCAAAGTTACCGTTGTTGTTGGAATCGTTGGCACGGCCGGGATCTGCGAGGATCTCGTTGAAAATCCACAGGGAACCGGCCTGCGCCCGGGTGCAGGCCAGGAATGCGAAAAGGAATAAAATACGGAAGGCCATCGCTCGGGTGGTCATTCGTTCAGCCTCGTCTTCGATCCAGGGGTGTTACACACTATGCCCCATCGATAAGTGATGATAGATTCCTGCTCTGAGATCTTGCAAGCTATTCACTTCGATAATCTGCTTTGCCAATGAGCCCTGCCCGGCTCGTTGTTATTTACTTCTCGCGGGGGTTCAAGTGTCAGAAAACACCGGGATACCGACCATCGACCTGGATGACTTCATGTCGGATGATTCCGAGCGCCGCAAGAGCTTTGTCCAGACCTTTGGGCAGGGCCTGCTCGACTATGGATTCATCAAGCTCGAAGGGCACGGGATCGAGCCTTCCCTGATCAGGGAGGGCTACGATGCTTTCGAGAGTTTTTTCGCATTCGATGAAGACATCAAGAAACAATACGCGGGAGCCGAGGCCGGGGCCCGCGGCTACACTCCCTTCGGAGTCGAGCACGCCAAGGATTACGACAAGCCGGATCTCAAGGAGTTCTGGCAGGTGGGGCAGGACCTTCCCGAGGGGCATCCCTACCGGGCTGAATATCCAGGTAATGTCTGGCCGGCGGAGATTCCTGAATTCCAGCTGCATGCCCAGGAGATCTTCCGCCGTCTCGAAGACTGCGCCCGCAGCCTGCTCGATAGCCTTGCGGAGTTCTTTGAGCTTCCTGCGGGGACCTTCTCAGACATGATCGTTGCCGGAAATCACGTGCTGCGTATTATCCACTACCCTCCGTTGTCCGGAGAGGTGGATCCAACGGCCTTCCGCTCTGCTCCCCACGAGGATATCAACCTGATCACGCTCCTGTGCGAGGCGACCCAGGGAGGACTCGAGATTCTGACGCGCGAGAACGAGTGGATTCCCGTTGATGCGAAGTCCGGCCAGATCGTGGTCGACAGCGGTGACATGATCGCCAGGGTGACAAACGGAATCGTTCCGGCGACGACCCACCGTGTCTCTAATCCAAAGCGTGCCGTCAACGAGTCGCGTTATTCGATTCCTTTCTTCGTACATCCTTTCTCAGCCTGCGACCTGACGGTCATGGACAGGTTTGTGAGCGAGGACCGTCCGCCGAATTTTGAACCCATAACCGCCGGCGAGTATCTCGATCAGAGACTGCGAGAGATCGGGCTGAAGGGGTGATGTAGCTGATGTCGGATATCCGATCGATACCCGAGGTTGCGGGACTGGATTCCTCCGGCGGGGTGGTTCGACTCTCCCCGGAGCTGGATGTTCCACTCACAGAGAGGGTGCGCGACCTGATCGATTGCCCTGAGTTTCGCCGGCTCTCGGGGATTCCGCAGCTCGGGCTCGTCTCCCTGGTTTACCCAGCGGCCACCCACACCCGTTTCGAGCATTCGCTCGGGGTCTATCGCCTGGCGCTCCTGTTTCTCAGGCATCTCTCGCACAACGAGCGTTTCGCTGATTCGATCAGCAAGGAGCAGGCCGAGCTCTTTATCGTCGCCGCCTTATTGCATGATATTGGTCATTGGCCGTTCTGCCATCCCATCGAGGATATCCGGCTGGAGGGAGTTCCCCGACACGAAGAGTTCGCCGTCAGCTTTCTTCTCGACGGAGAGCTCGGAAGCTGTCTCGAGAAGGACTGGGGGATCAGCCCCCGTGCCGTACTGGACCTCCTGTCTGGAGATGTCTCCTCGACACCCGAGCGGATCCTCTCCAGCATGCTTTCGGGTCCGATCGACATCGACAAGCTTGATTACCTGATGCGTGACAGCTTTCACGCCGGGGTCCCCTATGGCCGCAATTACGACCAGGGTCGGTTGATCGGCAGCCTGTGCCTGAACGAGGCGGGTGATGGGCTCGCCATTACGCAGAAGGGGAAGACCGCGGCTGAGATGATGGTCTTCGCGCGCTATGTGATGTTCAGCGAGGTCTACTGGCATCACGGTGTTCGCGCCGCCACGGCCATGCTGCAGCGGGCCTTCTACCTGCTCCACCGTGACATCGCCCGGGACGAGGTCTTCCGCCTGTCCCAGGATGGGATGGTGACCCAGATGCGCAACGTGGCCAGGCAGCCCGAAGCGCGGGATCTTCTCGACGGTCTCTTCGGGCATCGCCGGGTACTCTACAAGAGGTTGGCCCAGTTCAGCTTTTATGAGAGACCGGAGGTTTACGAGCAGGTGGCCCGGCGCTCTTACGACTGGCTCGTGGGTTGTTCCGAGGAGCTCGCGCGGCTGCTCAGCGGCCGGATCGGCTCGGAGGTTGGCGGCCACGAGGTACTCATCGACGCGCCCCCGGTCGAGAAGGAGGTCGAGTTCAAGATCGACGTATTTGATCATAAGAGAGAAACTTACCGGCCGCTAGAGGAAGTCTCGCCGGTAGTTCGCACCCTGGCGCACGAACAATTTGACGATTTCGTCAAGAGGGTCAGGGTGTTTATTCATCCGCGTCACTCGCGGGCCTGCAGAGAGCTGGCGGATCTTTCGGAGCTGCTGCTGGCGGCCGCGGCCGGAGCGGACTCCCGCTCTGAAAACCCGGTGGCACAGGGGAGGTAGGAGTTATGGAACAGAAGCTCATCAGCTTGCTTGGATTGTTTGTGATGATGGGGCTTGCCTGGCTGATGAGCTCCAATCGGAGCAAGGTGTCCCTGCGGGTCGTCTTCGGGGGGCTTCTGCTGCAGTTTCTCTTCGCTTTCCTGATTCTTAACACCGTGCCGGGAAGAGAGTTCTTCCAGTTTCTCGGCGACACCTTCAAGAAGCTGCTGGGCTGCGTGGATGAGGGGACAGATTTTCTTTTCGGCGGGCTCGTCAAAGGTGAGACGGGCCTCATCGCTTTGAAGATCCTTCCGACGATCATTTTCTTTTCGGCCTTCATGTCTATTCTCTACCATCTCGGTGTGGTACAGGTCGTGATTCGCGCCATGGCCTGGGCCATGCAGAAGACCCTTCGTACCTCGGGAGCCGAGAGCCTCTCGGCGGCCGCGAATATCTTTGTCGGGCAGACCGAGGCGCCCCTGGTGATCAAGCCCTACGTTTCAACCATGACCAACTCGGAGCTCATGGCGGTCATGGTCGGAGGCTTCGCCACCGTGGCCGGTGGAGTGCTGGCCTTCTACGTCCAGCTGGGGATCGACGCCGGGCACCTGCTTGTTGCCTCGATCATCTCCGCGCCCGCGGCCCTGCTCATCGCCAAGCTCCTGCAGCCGGAGGTGGAGGAGTCGAAGACCCTGGGGGATGTACGGGTCGAGGTTCCGAAACAATCAGTCAATATCATTGACGCGGTAGCCAGGGGCACGATCACAGGCGTCAAGCTCGCGATCAATGTCGGCGCCATGCTGATCGTCTTCATCGCTCTCATCGCCGTGATCAATGGCCTGCTGGGCTGGTTTGGCGGACACTTCGGCTGGGAGCTCAGCCTGGAGGGGATCTTCGGCTATGTCTTCTGGCCCTTCGCCTGGCTCATGGGCGTGGAGACGGGTGATTGCTCCAAGGTCGGCCAACTGCTTGGAATCAAGATGGTGACCAATGAGGCGGTCGCCTATATCAAGATGGGTGAATGGCTGAAGGCCGGAGGCGACCTGGCGATCAGCGAGCGCTCCAAGAACATCGCCACCTACGCCCTCTGCGGCTTCGCCAACTTCGCCAGCATCGGAATACAGCTTGGTGGAATCGGTCCTCTCGCTCCCGAGCGTCAGGGAGATCTTGCCCGCCTGGGCTTGAGGGCGATGCTCGGTGGAACGCTGGCGGCCTTTATGACCGCCTGCATCGCCGGGATCCTGCTATAGGGCCCTGGCCTATTCGGAGTACTTTGAGATCTCGCGCCGGATCTCGCGATCGCTGTCGCGTTTGCGCTTCGCGGCGCGCTTGTCGTGGGCGAGCTTTCCTTTGCAGATCCCGAGCATCACCTTGGCGATGCCCCGCTTGTTGAAGTAGACCTTCAGGGGTATGAGCGTCTGGCCTTTGATCGCGACAACCTTGTAGAGCTTTCGGATCTCCCGCTTATGAAGCAGCAGCTTTCTACGCCGGGTGGCCTCGTGGCCGAAGGTCCGGGCGTTTTTATACTCGGAGATGTGGAGCCCCTGGATGAACGCTTCACCATTTTCGATTCGGGCGTAGCTCTCCGCGAAGCTCAGGTTGCCCTCGCGAAGTGACTTGACCTCTGAGCCGATGAGAACGATGCCCGCCTCGATCTTGTCGAGCACGTGGTAGTCGTGGTAGGCGCGCCGGTTTTTGAATTCTCTTGGAGTAGCCATTGGAAGGTAGTGTGTTTGCGGGACAGCCCGCCATCAAGTAGAGATATCGAGGAACACTTCACCGCCGGGGTTCGTAGCGCGCGGCGGCATCTTTCCAGGCCTCGGCCACCTCCCTGTCGAGGAGATGGCTCGGGCGGACGTTACGCAGCGCGCCCAGCATGATCTGCCGCAGCCCGGGGTTGTTTTTTTCGAGTTCAGCTATCAGCTTGGCGACCTCGACCCGCTTCAGGTTGTCCTGCGAGCCGCAGAGATTACAGGGAATGATCGGGTAGTCGCAGGAGAGGGCATGGGCCTCGATGTCTTTTTCAGAGCATTCGATCAGGGGGCGGATCACCTCGAAACGTCCATCCTGGGTGGTGTAGCCGGCCGGCATGGCCTGCAGGCGTCCGGCGTAAAAGAGATTGAGCAGCAGGGTCTCGAGGGCGTCGTCTCGATGGTGGCCGAGGGCGAGCTTGTTGCAGCCGAGGCGTTCGGCGGCGGTGTAGAGGATCCCGCGGCGGAGTCTCGAGCAGGGGCCGCAGTAGGTGGCATTTTCGTCTCCAGTCAGCTCCAGCACGGTCGAGTAGGTGTCCTCGGAGATGATCTCGCAGGGCGCGTCAAAATTTTCGAGCCAGGCCGCCAGCTCCGCGCCATCGTAGCCAGGCTGCTGCTGGTCAAGGTGGACGGCGATCAGCTCATAATGCACCGGGGATTTGCGTTTGGCCGCCTGGAGGAGGTCGAGGAGGGTGTAGCTGTCCTTGCCTCCTGAGACGGCGACGAGGATACGGTCCCCTTCCTCGACAAGGCCGTAAGCGCCGATGGTGCGCAGCATATTCTTTGAAAGTCGCGCGCGGATTTTTTCCGGAGATTCGGTCGGGGGCGCGACGGCCGCGGCCTCGGGAGATCCGAGGATGGGAAGCTCGAGCAGAGGATCAGCTGGTGTTGATTCGGATTTGCTCATGGTTGTTTTCCGTTATCACCGGGGAAGAGCTCGGAGAGCCTGAGCTCAAACAGCAGGGGAGTGTAGAGAGCGTAGGGACCACCGGCTTTTTTTTCTCCGCGCCGCCTGTAGTTGCCCTTGACCGAGTCAGGGTCGTTGATGATCCACAGGCGTTCGCCCCCGGGGTCGATCGCCAGCCCCTCTGGCGAAACCCAGTGGATGCGTTCTCCTGCCGGACCGCGAAGGTCCAGGTCAATCCAGCGGACCACCCGGGCCTCCTCGAGGTCTATAAGGAGAATTCGTTCCTGGTCACGGGCCAGCGCCACGAGCCAGGCCCTCTTGTCCCTGCGCAGGAACTGGATGTCGTTGATGTTCAGCAGGGAATTTTTCTTGTCCTTGCGGCGGGTGACCTTGCTGAAGGAAATCCCGAGATCCCTGGCCGCAACAACAGATGGACTGGTCTCGATGCCTTTGAGAGGCAGTTCGAGGATGCGGGGGAGCTCGTCGGCTGCCCGCTCGAAGGCGAGGTAAGCCTTTCCCGGGGTGTCGGCCAGGGCAATCCCCTCGAGGCGAAAGTTGCTGTCGTTCTGCCAGGGTCTGAGCTTTTCCGGGAAGCGGATTTCGACCAGGTTTTCAAGTTTCACAGCGCCATCTTCGAGGCGAAGCACGCTGAGCCAGGGGATCTTGTCTTCGGTGACCCCGTAGAGCCTGAGGCCGTCGGGGAGCGCGGCCAGGCCTTCGAAATCCGAGTTGGGGATTGAACGGTAGGTTTTGAAGTGACTGTTCTCGCCCGGCTTTTTCACGGGGGGAGTGATCTTCAGCGGCGCTGAGAGCAGCCGACCGGTTTTCGGGTCGATGCTGAAGAGATGTCCGGGGAACTGGCTGCGCTGGTCTCCAGCCGAAAGGAGCGAGGAACCTCTCCAGAGGAGGGCGGAGGGCTGCAGCCCGCGTCGGAAGGACTCGGGGCCGATGGCCTTACCGGCTGGATCAAGCACCCATTTCCCGCGCAGCTCGACCGGCCCGCTGTCCGCCACGAGCAGTCCGGGCAGACCGCAGAGAGCCGCCGCGAGAGCGAGGGAGACCATGGTGTGTGGGGGTGTTTTCATTTCGGAGCCGATCTTCGCGCCTGAAGAGTTTTCAATGCGGCGACAATTGTCGTTGAACATTTGACAGACCGCAAGGCATCATGCCCGGTCGAGTTGAATCTGTGAATAAGGGATGGAACCATGAGTGAAATACCCCTCGACCTGCGCTACGAGCCGGTCATGCCGACGGATCGGTCTCCCGGAATCGGCTGCATCGGCGCCGGCTTCATCATGGCCGATTGTCACCTTGTCGCCTACCGGAACGCCGGCTTCAATCCCGTGGCCATCGCCAACCGAACCCTCTCGCGGGCTCAGGAGGCGGCCGAGCGCCACGGCATAGATAAAGTATACGAGGACTATGAAGAATTGCTCGCTGATCCGGCGGTCGAGGTGGTCGATATCGCCCTGCCGCCTGATTTACAGCGCGGCGTAGT
Organism: Planctomycetes bacterium UBA1662; assembly: GCA_002320775.1. Classification (GTDB taxonomy): domain Bacteria; phylum Planctomycetota; class UBA8108; order UBA8108; family UBA8108; genus UBA8108. The sequence continues at coordinate 39,321 of DCKY01000245.1, read as the reverse complement.
TGACCGGATCTGCGAAGGCTACGCCGGTAAGATCCGCGGAATCCTGGCCCAGAAGCCCCTGGCCATGACCTATGAGGATGCCCTGCATATCGTGGAGACCTGCTCAGCGGCCGGCATCACCCTCGCGGTCAACCAGAACATGCGCTACGACCAGTCCATCCGCGCCCTCAAGGATCTGCTCGGACGCGGACTCCTGGGCGAGCCCGTCCTGGCGACCATCGATATGCGGGCTATTCCGCATTGGTCGGATTGGGCCGTTCCCTACGGCAAGCTCTCCTACTACATCATGAGCATCCATCACATCGACACCTTTCGCTACCTGTTCGGAAATCCCGAGCGGGTACTCTCGAGCAGCCGGCCCGATCCGCGTACCGAGTTTCCTCACCAGGATGGGATTAACATGTACATCTTCGAGTACTCGAGCGGTCTGCGCTGCACCAGTCTCGATGATGTATGGACCGGTCCCTGCCGCGAGGGTTCAGGCGGAGACATCTACATCAACTGGAGGGTCGAGGGAACCGATGGACTTGCCGAGGGTACCATCGGCTGGCCAAGCTATCCGGATGCGGTTCCGAGCACCCTGCGTTATACCTGCAAGGAGGGCGGAGAGACCTGGGTTGAGCCGAAGTGGGACAAGGTCTGGTTCCCTGACGCCTTCGAGGGAACCATGGCGCAGCTGCTCGTGGCCCTGGAGACCGGCGAGAAGCCGGAGATCGATGGCGAGGACAACCTCGACACGGTTGCCCTGGTCGAGGCCTGCTACCGAGGGGCCATGGAACACAGGATCTTTACGATAGATGAGATACGGTCCGCTTGACGGCGGAGCTGGATAATTGATAAGAAGAGGGGCTGCCGCGCGGCGGTGGGCTTTGAAATACGGAAACGAATTCGAGAGGAATAAGGAAAACATGAAACTCGGAATGATCAACTCCGCCTGGGAGCAGCATGGTATTGACCTTCTCAGCGGTCTCGAACGCACCAAGGAGATCGGCTTCGACTGCGTAGATATCTTCCAGGATCCCCTCGATCCCGGAGCCGATGAGCGTATCACCGCCATCAAGGCCAAATGCGATGAGCTCGAGCTTCCGATCATCAGCGTGGTCGGCGTCAGCGTAGGGCTGATTGACTTCAATCCGAGTGTCCAGGCGTTTCACCTCGACCGTTGCAAGCGGTATCTCGACATGGCTCAGCAACTGGGCGCGAAGAACTACCTGCTGGTGATTGGGGAATATATCTGGCAGAAGGAGGTCATTCCTCCTGCGGAGCAATGGAATTGGGGAGTCGAGCATCTCAAGACCCTGGGCGAATACGCCGCCGAACGCGACCTGGAGATTGTTCTTGAGCTCGAACCGTTCGATATGGCTCTCGTCAACAATCTCAGCGAGATGGGGAGATTCCTTACCGATGTTGATGTTCCCGCGGTGAAGGCCAACATCGATATCAGCCACATGCTCTTGTCGGATTCGAAACCCGAGGAACTGGCGAGCCTGCGCGGGCGGGCGGGCCACGTGCACATCTCCGATTGCGATGGAAAGGTGCACGGAGATTTCCCCCCCGGTGACGGAGTGGTTGATTTCCCACCCTACCTGCAGGCGATCAAGGATCTCGATTTCGATGGAGCCATCAGCCTCGAGCTGGAGTATTCGCCCGAGCCTGAGAAGATCGTCGAATGGGTCACGAAGGCCTACGATGCGACCGACAAGCTCATGCAGGAGATTGAGCTGAGAGGCTGAGGGGCGAGGCGGCTGTCAGCCTAGGGATTCACGGACCGGGGTGATTCCAACTCTCGAGACCGCCAGCAGGACGGTTGAAAGGAGTGAGCAGGCCACCGTTTCGTCGATTCCGGTCCGCATGGCGATCGGTCCAGCGAGGGAGGCGATGTAGAGTGAGAGGTTTGTTGCCGAGGTCGCGCTGGCCCTTCCCCTGGGGCTTTCTCCAGGAGTCTTCAGGGAGGGCTCGGATTGCTTCAGCCCAAGCTCGATTGGTTCGAAGAGGTCGGCGGCCAGATTTTCACTCACCTCGTCGAGCTGTCTTGCGAAGGCCTCGAGGCGGGGGCCGGGATCTGCCTCGAAGTAATACCGTGCCGAGTTGTAGTGGGCATTGGGGCCGGAGAGCAGCAGGCGCTCCGCATCAACCAGCCGGGCATGCTCCTCGCTGTCGAGGGCCTTTTCATGGTAGGCCTTCAGGATCCAGTCCTTCAGGGGCTCCTCATCGAGATTGAGAGCCTCCCGTTCTCCATCGGAAGGAAGGTTCATACTCCCTCTCGATTACACCGGATCATGTAGGAATTGGACCTGTCCGTCGAGGGCGTGTAGCCGTCGAGGGGAAGGAGGTGGGTGTGGATCGCGTCGAGGAGCCAGCCCTCGGTCGGGAAGAAGAGATCTTCCTGCTCAGCCGAGGGAGTGATCCAGTTCCGTGCGCCGACAATGGTCACTGGCGCGTCGAGATGGTCGAAGGCCATCTGCTGGATGTTGGCCGCCAAGGTGTTCAGGTAGCTTCCTCGCTCGCAGGCATCGGAGGCGAGCAGGATTCGGCCGGTCTTACGCACCGAATCGAGCACCAGGCTGTAATCGAAGGGGACCAGGCTGCGAGCATCGATGATCTCGGCGGACAGGCCGTGGTCTGCCTCGAGCTGCTTCGCCGCCTCCACAGCCTTGTAGAGGGTGGCTCCAACGGTGAGGATCGTCAGGTCGTCACCATCGCGTTTGATGTCGGGCTGGCCGATGGGAATCTTGTAATACTCAGGGGGAACCTCCTCGCGGAACTGCTCGGTCGCGCCGTAGACGCGCTGGCTCTCGAAGAAGATGACCGGATCGTTGCCGCTGAGGGCCGAGGCCATGAGTCCCTTGGCATCGTAGGGAGTGACCGGGAAGCAGACCTTGAGTCCCGGGATATGCGAGACCAGGGCGGTCCAGTCCTGCGAGTGTTGGGCGCCGTACTTGCTGCCGACCGAGACCCGTACGACCACGGGCATCTGGATCTCGCCTCCGGACATGCCCTGCCACTTGGCGAGCTGGTTGAAGATCTCGTCCCCGGCGCGGCCGAGGAAGTCGCAATACATGAGCTCTACCAGCGCCCGGCCGCCTTCCATGCCGTAGCCGACTGCGGTTCCGGCGATGGCTGCCTCGGAGATCGGTGAATTGAAGAGACGATGGTAGGGAAGGGATTCGGTCATTCCTCGGTAGACCGCGAAGGCTCCATCCCAGTCCCTGTTTTCTTCGCCGTAGGCGATCAGCCGGTGGTCATTGTAGAAATGATGGATGATCGGCTCAAAGAGCGCATCCCGGTAGGAGATCGCCTTTCCTTCAGGCAGTGCCGCCCCGGTTTCCGGATCGATGCCGGCGCGGCTCTTCTGGGCCAGCGCCACCACGCGGCTGTTTTCCTCCAGCGGCTTGAGGACATCGCCCTCCCTGATCCCCGGCAGGTCCTCTTCATCCTGGTGGCAGAACATGAAGCGGGCGATCGGCTCACCGCCGAGGCGGGGAGAGACCTCCAGGTCGGTGGCGAGCTGGTAGGCCTTGAGGATTTTCTCCCTGGCGTGCTTTTCACAGTCGGCGAGCTCATCATCGCTGGCCGCGGAGCTCTCGAGAAGCTGCTTTCCGAACTCCTTGATCGGATCGATGTTCCTCCACATCTCGATCTCTTCACGCTCCCTGTAGGCGCTCGCATCGCTTGGCGAGTGTCCGCTCTGGCGATAGGCGATGACCTCGAGCAGCACGGGGCCCTCACCGTTTTTGATGACCTCCATCTTGCGGCGGAAGGCATCGATGACGGCCAGGGGGTTGTTGCCGTCGATGGTCTCGGCGTGAAGATTGAACCGGTTGATCCCGGCTCCGAGGCAGGCCAGGCGTTCGAAGCCCATGGTCTCTCCCCTGGTCTGACCGCCCATGCCGTAGAAATTATTCATGAAGCTGAAGATCACCGGCAGGCCGCCCTGGTAGGGCTCCGGCCAGAGGTTCCAGAGCTGCCCCATGGTGGCGAAATTCATCGCCTCCCAGACGGGTCCACAGCCGCTGGAGGCGTCGCCGATATTGGCCACGGCGATTCCGCTGTCGCGCTGCAGGCGCATGAACATGGAGGAGCCGACGGCGATATCCGCGCTCCCGCCTACAATGGCGTTGTTGGGATAGGTGCCAAAGGGCAGGAAGAAGGCGTGCATCGAGCCGCCGAGGCCGCGGTTAAAGCCCGTGGCCCGTCCGAAAATTTCAGCCAGCAGACCGAAGAGGAGAAACTCCTCTCCCTTTTCCTTCTGGTCCTCGCTGGCCTCGCTTTCGAGGGCTTTCCAGATTTCCCCATCGAGAGAGCCCTCGATGATCTCCCCTAGCTCATCTCCGGAGAGCTTGTGGATCGCGCTCAGACCCTTGGCGAGAAATTCTCCGTGGCTGCGATGGCTTCCGAAGATGTGATCAGCCGGTCCCAGCAAGAAGGACTGTCCAACGGCGGCCGCCTCCTGCCCGATCGAGAGGTGGGCGGGTCCCTTGTGGTCGTACTCGAGCCCCTGGTAGCTCCCCATCTTCTTCACCTGGTCGAGCATCGTTTCGAATTCACGGATGACCACCATGTCCCTGTAGATCAGGAGAGCTTCTTCGTTGCTTATCTTTCCATCGGCGATCTCTCCAGCCAGGTTTCCGGAATAGGAATTGGCGGGGATCTCCCCGATGTCGGTTGTCGAAGAGCGACGAACCTCTTCGGGATTTACTATCAGGTGCTTGACCATCTCGAGTTTGTTCTTTTTCTGTTGGGCCGGATTTTTAGCAAACGGGTGAGTCTATTAGAGTGCCGGTTAAAAGACAAGTCCGGGCGTTTCGGAAGAAGCTCAGCGCTCTCGCGGCTGGAGCGTCTGGGGCTCCACCCGCTGCCCATCTGCGTAGAGCAGCCTTCCCGGCGTTTTTTCCGCCGCTTTCCCGCTTCCAACAGCCCTTAGATTGACGCTGATGGAGTCGATCTTCTTTTCTCCAAGGCGGGCGAGAATTTCGGGAACGGCAATGGAAAGTGTTTTCGCGCGAGGCCATTTAATGAGCCCGGCTTCCTCTTTAAAGCAATCGAGCGGCAGGTAGGTAGAGTTGATTCGCAGGTCCCCCTGGACGCCGGCCAGGGGCTTTGGGAAGGAGATCTCCAGCTTCAGGCCGCCGGGACGCTCAACATATCGCGTCTCGACCCGTCCATCTCTGAGGAAGAAGTCCTGGATGGGAGGGTAGACCGCCCTCGCGAGAAAGGGAGTCTGTCCGAGGAACAGGAGGATCGAGAAGGGGAAGGCTGCCCAGGCCAGGGGATGGATGTCTTCGTCTCCTCGCCCCCGCTGTTTTTCAACGAGCTGCCAGAGCAGGGCGGCGGCCAGGGTCATGGCTGAGGAGATACCCAGGTCCTTGAAGGATGCTCCATCGACAAGTCCGGCCAGCCACAGGCAACTCACCACGAGCCCGGCAAAGACCAGGAGGCAGAGTGCGGCCAGGGGGACGATATTGGCGGGCAGTTTTTTCGGGGCTACAGGGGCGGGAGCCTGTGGTTCAGATGGAGAATCGATCATGCCCGCATTCTAACTCTTGCGGACGCGAAGGAGAAAGACCTCCTGGGAAGGAGTCTGTCTCAGTCCGAGAGCCACTTCATTTGCCAGCGACCTTCGACCGCCTCATCTTCGAGGTGACTTTTCGCCAGGAAGTTTTTCCCGTCGATCCGTTCTTCACTGAGCACCTTGCCGACAAGGTAGAACTGGAAGCTGTCATCACGTCCCCTGATCACGATCTCGTCGTTGCCCGTGGTTATCTTTCCATACATGGGAGTCAGGGCGCTTTGATCTTTCGAGGCGATGCCTCCCGTTGAGTAGCTGCGCACTCCCTTGATCTCGACCACCTCGGCATCTTCCTGCTTGGCCCATTCGATTTTCAGATCGACATGATGGTAGGCGGCTCGGTTGGATTCGAAGTATTTGTCCATCGACTCGCGCGTTCGGCTGTCGAGAGCTTCGAAAGAGAGCTTCCAGGTTCCCTCTCGCAGGGAGCTACCACTGCAGCCGGAGACCAGGGCGCTGAGAACGAGGACGGTTGCTGTGATGTGTATGTGTTTCATTAGATTCCTCCACAGATTCTATTATCGGGAAGCATTCGCGTAAAACTGGAGTTTTCCTGCATTGTCTTTCCATGAATTAAGTTCCTCTAACGGGGGTATTTCGCGAAAAAACGCCTATTACCGGTGCTTCGGAGATGAAGGGGTTTCAATTCGAGCGAAAATGTGAGTTCGCGGGCTTTCTTTGATTTCTTGCACAGGCTTCGAGTGGGTGCGAGAATCCGCCCGCCGGATTGAATTTTCACGGCAACCGAGGCGCAAATGACAGATCTTCAAAAACGAATGGAGCTGGCTCTCGAGGCGGCGAGGAAAGCCGGCGAGTTGACGCTTGAATATTTCCAGAAGGGAATCGAGGTCGAGCTCAAGGCGGACCAGAGTCCTGTTACCGAGGCCGACAGAAATTCCGAGGCTCTTCTGATCGAGTTGCTCTCGAATGAGTTTCCCAATGACGCGTTTCTCGGTGAGGAATCCGGAGAGAGACCCGGCAGCTCGGGATACCGATGGGTGCTCGATCCGATTGATGGAACGAGATCGTTTGTACAGGGGGTGCCGCTCTACGGCGTCCTGGTGGGACTGGAAGATCCGGCCGGCGAGGCCATTCTCGGGGTTATCAACATGCCCGGTCTAGATGAGACGCTGGTTGCCGCGGTTGGGGAGGGCTGCTATCACAACGGGTCGCGTACCGATGGGGCGCGGGCGAATGTCTCCACGGTCTCCGAACTGTCGAGCGCCTGCGTGACCTATACCGGCTTTGAGACCTTTCGCCAGTCAGGTTCTCTCGGGGTTCACAGCCTGCTCGGTGACCAGGTAAAGGTTCTGCGCAGTTGGGGAGATTGCTATGGCCACCTGCTTGTTGCCACGGGCCGGGCCGAGGTCATGCTCGATCCCGTACTCAGCCGCTGGGACATTGTGCCGCTGAAGCCCATTGTCGAGGAGGCCGGGGGGGTCTTTACCGATTGGCAGGGCCGCGGCGGCAGCGGGGGCAGCAGCGGCATCAGCACCAACAGCGCCCTGGCTGAAGAGGTGCGTTCTATCATTCGCGCCGCCGGAGGCGAGAATACGGACTCTCCGAATTGAGCTTCGTGTTCTTTTGCTGGAGTATCGTGGTTTTCAGTTTCTGGGTCGCTCTCTGTCTCGATCCCCGCCGCCGCTGGCCGGGACGGCTGATATTGCCGGAGACGCTCTCGTCGGCTGAGGGAGATGGGCAGGGTTCGGATCTTGCCGTGGTGATTCCCGCTCGCAACGAGGAGGGGACGTTGGGGGAGACGCTGCCCGCTCTCCTGGAGCAATCACCGGATTACGCCAGGCTGGTGCTGGTGAATGACCGCTCCGAGGATGGGACGGGGGAACTGGCCCGTAAGCTGCTGGCGGAGAGCGCTGCCAGTGAGACCTCGGAGGTCCTGGAGGGGGACGATCCTCCGCCGGGATGGTCAGGAAAGATCTACGCGGCCTCCACAGCGGTCAAGGAGCTTATCGAGGCGCCTGGAGGCGGCGCGATCCGCTGGTTTCTCTTCACCGATGCAGACATCCTCCACCCCCCGAATTCGATCCGGGCGCTTCGGCGGATCGCAGCCGAGCAGTCGAAGAGCCTCGTCTCGGTTATGGTCCGGCTGAATACCGGGAGCTCGTGGGAGAGACTGCTGGTTCCGGCCTTTGTCTGGTTTTTTCATCTCCTCTATCCTTTCAGGTCTGTGGGGAGGGATTCTTCTCGTGTGGCGGCCGCAGCGGGCGGCTGTATCCTGGTCTCGAGGGAGTACCTGGAGAAGATCGGCGGACTGGAGTCGATCGGAAAGGAGATCATCGATGACGTCCGTCTCGCTGCCAGGGTCAAGGCCGCCGGCGGCGGCCTCTGGCTTGGGTTTTCCAGGACTATGGTTTCGCTGAGAAGTTCGACGCGGCTGGGAGAGATCTCGGAGATGGTGACCCGGACCGCCTTTGACCAGTTGGGCTACAGGTATTGGCTGCTTCTCTTGACCCTGGCCGGGTTGTTCGCCTTTTTCATCTCTCCGCCGCTGTTGTGCGCCGCGGCGCTGGCGCTGGAAGAGCCGCTGACGGGACTGGCCGCAGCGCTGGCAATGTCACTGCAAACTGTGAAATACTGGCCGGCGGCGAGCCATTACGGTCTGCCTCCGCGCTACGCGCTGAGCCTTCCCCTGGCAAGCTGCTTCTATCTGTGGATGACTTTTCTCTCTGGCTGGAACCATCTTCTCGGTCGCGGAGAGACCTGGCGGGGAAGGGCCCTTGGGGTCGAGTGAACATGAGAGCAAAGGAATAAAAAATGTTTATCAAGCGACTGGACGACTGTGCCGAGATTGTTGCCAACGATGGCTGTCGTCTGAAGGAGATCCTGCACAGCGACCGTGATGATGTCGAGCTGCCCTATTCTCTCGCCTACGCCCGGGTCGAGGCCGGCAAGGGGACGCACCCCCACAAGCTGGCGGCCCAGGATGAGGTGTATACGATTCTCAGCGGCGCTGGGGTGATGCATATTGGCGAGGAGAGGGAGGAGGTGGGAACCGGTGATACCATCGTGATTCCGGCTGGGGCCGAGCAGTGGATCGAGAACACCTCGGAGGGAGAGCTCGTGTTCACCGCCCTGGTGAGTCCTCCCTGGCGTGAAGAGGATGACCTTCTCACCTGAGGCTCGTCGGCGGCGCGGAAAAACTAAGCCTGACGGGTGTAGGCGCGGGGTGTTAGGATGCAAGGTAATGAAACGCAGCGGGAAGGAATCCAAGGCGGCTCTCAATAGGGATGCGGCCTGCCTCGTTGAGGATGGGCGTGTGCCGTTGGCGGCGCGCATGCGTCCCCGCACCCTGGACGAGTTCATCGGGCAGCCCCATATCCTGGGAGAGGGCAAGCTGCTCAGGAGGGCGATCGAGGCCGACAGGGTGACCTCGGTTATCTTCTGGGGACCGCCCGGAACGGGCAAGACGACGCTTGCAAGGGTCATCGCCAACGCGACCCGGTCTAAGTTCGAGACCATCAATGCGGTTCTTGCCGGGGTGAAAGATATCCGCGAGGTTGTCGCCCGGGCTGCGGAGAGGCTGAAGGAACACAGCTTCGAAGATTCTCAGCGAACCATTCTTTTTGTCGACGAGGTGCATCGCTTCAACAAGGCCCAGCAGGATGCGCTGCTGCCGCACGTGGAGAACGGCACAATCACCTTCATCGGCGCGACGACCGAGAATCCTTATTTTTCGGTAATCAAGGCCCTGGTGAGCCGCTCGAGAATTTTCGAGCTTCGCTCCCTTGCCGACGATGAACTACGGGAGATCCTGGTGGCGGCGCTCAATGATGAGGAGAGGGGTTTCGGCGAGTTGCAGCACGAGGTGGCGCCAGAGGCTCTCGATCACATCGTTCAGCTGGCCTCCGGAGATGCCCGCAATTCGCTGAACGCGCTCGAGCTGGCGCTGGTGACGACACCGCCCGGAAAGGATGGCGTGGTCGAGGTCGACCTCGCTGTCGCGGAGGAGTCCATCCAGCAGCGGGCGCTGCTCTACGATAAGGATGGCGACATTCACTACGATATGATCAGCGCCTTCATCAAGAGCCTGCGCGGTTCTGATCCGGATGCGGCCCTCTACTGGATGGCCCGGATGATTCGCGCCGGCGAAGATCCTCTCTTCCTTGCTCGCCGCATGGTGATTTTTGCGAGCGAAGATGTCGGGATGGCGGACCCGCTGGCACTGGTCGTGGCTAACAACGCCGCGGACGCGACCCGCTTCGTCGGCCTCCCGGAGTGTCAGTTCAGCCTCTCCCAGGCCTGTATCCATCTTGCCACGGCGCCCAAGTCCAATTCGACGATGGCGTATTACGAGGCTGTCGCAGCTGTCAACAGCGGAGCAGATGACGAGGTTCCTAACCATCTGAAGGACTCATCCCGCGACAAGGAGGGCCTTGGACACGGCAAGGGCTACAAATATCCACACGCCTTCCGGGAGCATTGGGTGGCCCAGCAATACCTGCCCAATGGCCTGCAGGGCAATTACTTCTACAAGCCGGGTGACCAGGGCTTTGAAAAGAAAGTCGCGGAGAGAATCGAGTGGCTGCGCAAGGAACAGGAAGAGGGTCTTGGCAAAGGCGGAGCCGAGCCTCGAGGGGAAAAGAGCTGAAGATGAAAAGGTGTGGAATATGTTGATCAGAAAGGCCGCGGTTATCGGCGCCGGCACGATGGGGTGTGGGATCGCCACCCACCTGGCGAATGCCGGGGTTCCCTGCCTGCTGCTGGATATCGTTCCCGAGGGCGAGGGAGAGCGCTCCAGGATCGCATCGGATGCGATTGGCCGAGCTCTCAAATCACGGCCGCCATCCTTCATGGACCCTTCGGATTCGTCGCTCCTGAGCGCGGGTAATATCGAGGATGATCTCGAGGCGCTGGGAGAGTGTGACTGGATCATCGAGGCGGTTACCGAGGATCTCGATGTCAAGCGCGGCATCTACGAGCGGATCGCTCCGCATCGCCGTGCGGGATCGATCATCTCATCGAACACATCGGGTATTTCCCTGGGGCTTCTGACAGAAGGTCTGGACGAGGATTTTCGCAGCTCCTTCCTGGTAACCCATTTCTTCAACCCGCCGCGTTATATGTACCTGCTCGAGCTGGTTCGGGGGCCGGACACCTCCGAGGAGATCTTCTCCGCCGTTCGGGAGTTCGCCCAGAAGCGTCTGGGCAAGGGCGTTGTCGAATGCAAGGACACTCCGAATTTCATAGCCAATCGGATCGGGGTTCTCTGCATGGGCGCCTCCTGCGTCTACCAGGAGGAGACGGGTCTGAGTATCGAGGAGATCGATGCGATCACTGGGCCTGTGATCGGTCGACCGAAGACGGCTACCTTCAAGCTGCATGACCTGGTTGGTATCGATGTCGCTCTCATGGTGATGAACAACGTCTATGACCAGGTGCCCGATGACGAGAGCCGCAAGCTCTTCCAGGCCCCGGCTTTTCTCCAGCGAATGGTAGAGGAGGGCAAGCTCGGGAGAAAAAGCGGCGGCGGCTTCTACAGGAAGGAGGGCAAGGAGATTCTTGTTCTCGATCTCGACTCCTTCGAATACCGGCAGGCGAAAGAGGTCAGCTTTCCCTCGCTTGACAGGGCGCGGGAGGCGAAGGGGCTTGCGGAGAAGATCCAGGCGCTCACCGGTGGTGGAGACCAGGCCTCTGCCTACCTCTGGAAGCTCTTGTCGGAGACCATGCTCTACAGCGCCAGGAGAATTCCCGAGATCTGCGATGACATCCTGAGCGTCGACCGGGCGCTGCGCTGGGGTTTCAACTGGCAGCTGGGTCCCTTCGAGCTCTGGGACTCACTGGGTGTCAAGGCCACCGCTGAGCGTCTCGAGAAGGAGGGCCGGGAGGTTCCCGATCTTGTCACCGGGTTGCTTTCCAGCGGCAACGAAAGCTTCTATTCAGCCAGGGGGAAGGGAGCGGAGCGACGAGTCGCGGTTTACGTTCCGGCAAGCGGGACGCTCAAGACGATCGACGACCGGCCGGGGATCATTCTGCTGGATGATGTTCGGATGCGGAGCGAGCCGCTGCGGACGAATCCTTCCGCGAGCGTTCTGGATATCGGCGAGGGAGTTCTCTGCGTCGAGTTCCACTCGAAGATGAACACGATCTCCGGTGAGACGCTCGAGATGATCAGAGAGGGTGTCGACCTGGCTGAGCGGGACGGCTATGCGGGACTCGTGATCGGTAACCAGGGAGCGAACTTCTCCCTGGGCGCCAACATCAAGGAGCTTGCGGAGTCGGCCGTAGCAAAGGACTGGAAGGCCATCGACACGATGATTCGTGATTTTCACGAGACCGTGTTGAGGGTCAGGTACTCAGCCATTCCCGTGGCCGGGGTGGTGCAGGGAATGGCCCTCGGGGGCGGCTGCGAGATCCCGCTGGCCTGCGACGCGATCCAGGCGGCGGCGGAGACCTATATCGGCCTGGTGGAATTGGGAGTGGGCCTGATCCCCGCCGGAGGTGGAACCCGTGAGATGGCCTGCCGGGCGGTTGAGGCGGTGCCCGAGGGGTACCCGGTCGATTCCTTCGGGTTCCTGATGCGGTATTTCGAGAACATCGCCATGGCGAAAACCTCCGGAAGCGCCGTGGAGGCCAGGCAACTGGGCTACCTTCGACCGATTGATGGCATCAGCATGAACCGCGACCGGGCTCTTTGCGATGCGAGGACGCGGGTGCTTGCCATGGCGGCGCAGGGGTACCGGCCTCCGGCGCCCAGGGAGAGCGTTAAGGTTGCGGGAGAGGCCGGCATCGCCGAGCTGCTGATCCTGCTGAGCCAGTATTCCGGCGGAGGGTTTATCAGCGAATACGATGAGTTTCTCGCCGGGCGGTTCGCCTACGTGCTCTGCGGTGGAAATATCGACGGGGAATTCCCTGTGACCGAGCGATACCTCCTCGACCTCGAGCGAGAGGTTTTTCTCGGGCTTCTTGGTGAGCAGAAGACCATCGACAGGATCACCCATACGCTCAAGACAGGAAAGCCGTTGAGGAATTGAAGCTTGTGACAGGGGAAAGAACAAAATGAAGGACGCGGTGATTGTCAGCGGAGCGCGAACGGCGATGGGCAAGGGGCGAAAGGGCACCCTTCGCACAGTTCGTCCGGATGATCTCGGAGCCTGCGTGATCCGGGAGGCCGTCACCAGGGCGGCCGGTCTGAATCCAGCCGAGGTTGAAGATGTCCTGCTGGGCTGCGCTATTCCCGAGCAGGAGCAGGGTATGAACGTCGCCAGGATCGCGACCCTGAAGGCGGAACTCCCGGTGACAACCAGCGCGGCGACGATCAACCGCTTTTGTTCTTCTGGCCTCCAGACGATCTCCCAGGCCTTTGACCAGATCCGCTGCGGGCATTCGGACGTGGTTGTAGCCGGAGGTGTCGAGAGCATGAGCCGGGTGGCCATGTTCCAGCGCACCTACGCCAATCCCGGGTTCGCCAATGACTGGCCCGAGGTTTACATCGGGATGGGACTGACCGCAGAGAACCTGGCCCGGAAGTACGGAATCTCTCGTGAAGAGGCCGATGAATTCTCGGTAGAGAGCCATCGAAAGGCCCTGGAAGCCCTCGAGGAAGGCCGGTTCAACGAAGAGATCGTCCCCTATCGATTCTCGCTCAAGAGGCCGGGAGAGAATGGCTCGGTGGAGGAGACCGAGGTCGAGTTTTCGGTGGATGAGTGCCCCCGTCCAGGCACCGATCTGGCTGGGCTTTCGAAGCTCAGGCCGGTTTTTTCCGCCACGGGAACCGTCACCGCCGGGAACGCCTCGCAGATGAGCGATGGGGCCGCGGCGGTGGTGGTGATGAGCGCCGCAAAGGCCGAGGAGCTCGGTCTCCGGCCTCGCCTTGTCCTGCGATCCTACAACGTCTCGGGTGTTGCCCCGGAGATCATGGGAATCGGGCCGGTCGAGGCTGTTCCGCGGGCGCTCGAGCAGGCAGGCCTCACGCTCGATGATATGGACGTGATCGAGCTCAACGAGGCCTTCGCGGTCCAGGCCCTCAGCGTGATCAGGGAGCTGGACCTTCCGATAGAGAAGGTTAACGTGAACGGCGGCGCCGTGGCTCTCGGGCATCCGCTTGGTTGCACCGGCGCGCGCATGACCTTGACGGCTCTCGGTGAGCTCGAGCGGCGGGAAGCGCGCTACGCTCTTGTGACGATGTGTATTGGCGGCGGCATGGGTGCCGCGGGCGTTTTCGAGCGGATTTGAGGCTTGAGCATGGAAGACGCCGGCAGGCCGAAGGACGACGGGTTTCGAGCGCTGGCCTGTATCGACGGCGCCGTCACGGGCATCGAGCGGCGCTCGCCGCGGCAGCCCGGTCCGGGAGAGGTTCTCGTCTCCCTCAGAGTCTGTGGCCTCTGTGGTACCGATATTTTCAAACTGGAGGCGGCCAGCCAGCCGCCCGGAACAGTTCTCGGGCACGAGGTGGTGGGCATCGTTGAGCGGTGCGGGGCTGAAGTGGAAGGCTTCAACCCTGGCGACCGGGTCGTGGTGGCGCATCATGTTCCCTGCGGCGAATGCGCCTATTGCCTGGCTGGCAGCGAGACGATGTGCGAAGACTTTCGTGAGAACCGGCTCTCGCCGGGAGGGTTCAGTGAAAAAATCATCGTGGCCGCGGCCGCCGTCAGCTCGGCGATGCGGGTTATCCCCGATTCTCTGAGTGATGACACGGCGGTCTTTCTCGAGCCCGCGGCCTGTGTCCTGAGAGGCATCTGGCGTTCCGGGCTCCAGCCTGGAGGAACTTCCGTTATCCTCGGCGGAGGCAGCATGGGGCTGCTTCACCTGCTGGTTCTGAAGGCTGCGCTCCCGGATGCCCTGGTGGGAGTGGTCGAGCCGCTGGAAGACCGCAGGGAGCTGGCGCTGTCGCTTGGAGCAGATTTTTCCCGCGCCCCGGAGACGGCCTCCAACGCTGTTGCCGAGTTGACAGGCGGATTGGGAGCCGATGCCATCTTCGACACCGCCGGCGGCTCCGGCGCTCTCCTGGCGTGCCTGGAGCTTGGCAGGAGAGGCTCAACCGTTGTACTCTTCGCCCACGCTGGCGCTGGCGAGCAGGCGGGCTTTGAGCTGGATCGCCTGTTCAAGGAAGAGCGCCGCCTCGTAGCCTCGTATTCCGGCGGAGTCAAGGAGCAGGACGCGGCCTGGGAGCTCATGCTTTCGGGCGCACTCGACCCTGCGGCCCTGGTGAGCGCGAGGGTTGGCCTGGAGAATTTCGGCCAGGCTCTCGAGCTGGTCCGGGACCGAAGGGCTCTGAAGGTACTCATCGAACCCTGAAGGGAAGCTTCAAATGGAACAATTGACCGCCTGGCTGACCGGGCCTGAATCGATCGAGTTTCGCGGAGGTCCCGTGCCGCAGCCGGGGCCGGAAGAGCTGCTTATCTCTGTAGGGGCGGCGGTGACCTGCGGGACGGACGTCAAGGTCTACAGGCGCGGAGGACATCCGAAAATGCTGGAGGTTCCCTCGCCGTTCGGCCACGAGCTGGCCGGAACCATCGTCTCTTCCGGCGAGGGGGTCGAGGGCTGGCGGGAGGGTGAGAGGGTCGTTGTTTCCAACTCGGCATCCTGCGGTTCCTGTGATTTCTGCGCGCGCGGCAATGAGAATCTCTGCGCCGACCTCGTCTATCTCAATGGCGCCTTCTCGCGCTACCTTGTTGTTCCCGCCCGCTTCGTCGAGCGGAGCGTCTACCGGCTTCCGGATCACCTGGGCCTTGCCGAGGCGGCTCTCAGTGAACCCCTGGCTTGTGTTCTGCGGGGAATTGACCAGCTGGCTCCGCTTCCCGCGGAACGGGGTGTTCTCTATGGGGCTGGGCCCATCGGTCTGCTGTTCACGGCGGTGCTGGCGGCGCGGGGAGTCGAGGTTATCGTCGCCGATCCGAACGAATCACGCCTCGAACTGGCCCGGGGTCTGGGCGCCTTCGGCACCCTGGAGGTTGAGAGGGGAGTCTCCCAGGCGGAGCGGGTTCGTGCCAGGAGCCTGGGAGAGCAAGGATTTGATTTCTCCATCGATGCGACCGGGGTACCGCAGGGGTGGCTTGACACCGTTGATTCGGCGAGGCCCGGAGGCCGGGTGAGCCTCTTCGGAGGCTGCGCGCCCGGCACACGCCTCGAGCTCGATTCTCACCGTGTTCATTACGAGGAGCTGACGGTGATGGGCGCCTACCATCATCGGCCGGCTGATTTCAGGGCCGCGCTCGAACTGCTGAGTTCAGGCAGGCTTGAAACAGATCTTCTGCTCTCCTCTCAGCGTCCTCTTGAAGAGCTCGAGGATGCCCTGGGTGACATGGTCTCTCGCCGGGCAGTGAAGGTCGTCATTCGGCCTCATCCGGACAATTGATGGGGTGAGAGAACGTTATTATCGGAAATCCCCCCTTGCTGAGATGCGGGCAAAGGGATACTCTCCGTGTGTTCGCTAGGGGTGCCTCACCGGCGAGGCTGAGAACTGACCCTCGGAACCTGATCCGGATTGTACCGGCGTAGGAAAAGCGGATTTTGAAGTGAATTGGAATGAACTTGGAATGTTCCGTACAGCAGAAGAGCTGAATTAAGTCGACGGTCTCCCCGTATCTCGGTGGGTCGGCGGCTGAATAGATCGAAAGGTGGTATTGGAGTGGTAAAGCGAATTCACGTGAATCCTGAGTGGTCTCTTCCTGAGATGGGAAGTCACCCGTCAACCCATCGCGAGGGAACGAGTCCCGGATCTTTCGCGATCAAGCCCGAGATAGGGGGGAAGCGAACCTTCTCTTCCCCCGATACGCCTGGTATGCCCGAGCCTTCCGGTATCGAGGCTACCGATTGGGAGAATGATAAGGGCCGCACGCCCGTTACCCAGTTGGAATCCGCGCGCGCGGGAATCATCACCGCGGAGATGAAGAGAGTCGCGGAGCGTGAGACGCATCTTACCGCTGAGCAGATCCGGGCCGAGATAGCGGCCGGACGAATGATCATTCCCGCCAACCGGGTCCATCTCCAGCACCAGCTCGACCCGATGTGCATCGGGCGGGCTTCGACTACCAAGATCAACGCCAATATGGGAGCCTCACCGGTCAGTTCGGGTACTGAGGAGGAGCTCGAGAAGTTGCATTGGGCCGAGCGCTGGGGCGCCGACACCATCATGGACCTCTCTACAGGCGGCCAGATCGATGTGTGCCGCGAGACCTTTATCAAGAATTCGAGGACACCTATCGGTACGGTGCCGATCTACTCGATGATCATCGACCGAAAGCTCGAGGACCTGACCTACGATGTGATCCTCGAGAATCTAGAACACCAGGCGAAGCAAGGGGTGGACTATTTCACTCTTCACGCCGGTGTGCTCAAGGAACACCTGCCTCTGGTGAAGGACCGGTTGATAGGTATCGTCTCACGCGGCGGGAGTCTGCTGGCTAAGTGGATGCTGATTCACAACAAGCAGAATCCGATGTACGACCTCTTTGAAGACATCTGCGATATCATGCGGGAGTACGATGTCTCCTTCAGCCTTGGCGACGGTCTGCGTCCCGGCGGTCTCGCCGATGCCAGCGATGCTGCCCAATTGGCCGAACTCGAAACCCTGGGCGAACTGACCCAGCGGGCGTGGGCCAAGGGAGTGCAGGTCATGATCGAGGGACCCGGCCACGTTCCCTTTGACCAGATCGAATTTAACATGAAGCTCGAGCGTCGGCTGTGTCACGGCGCTCCCTTCTATGTGCTGGGGCCGCTGGTTACGGATATATTCCCCGGCTACGACCATATCACCTCCTGCATCGGAGCCACCGCAGCGGCCTAC
The DNA here is from genome assembly GCA_002320775.1 of Planctomycetes bacterium UBA1662. Lineage (GTDB taxonomy): Bacteria > Planctomycetota > UBA8108 > UBA8108 > UBA8108 > UBA8108. The sequence continues at coordinate 22,009 of DCKY01000245.1, read as the reverse complement.
CATGGGGCCTCCATGCTCTGCTATGTGACTCCGAAGGAACACCTCGGCCTGCCGAAGAAGGACGATGTCAAGCAGGGCTGTGTAGCCTATAAGATCGCCGCGCATGCTGCCGACATAGCTCTCGGAATTCCCGGATCGCGTGACCAGGATGACGAGCTGACCAAGGCTAGGGCTGCGCTCAATTGGGAGAAGCACTTCGAGTTGTCCTTCGATCCCGACACGGCCAAGGCCTATCACGATGAAGACCTCGATGTCGATACCGACTTCTGCGCCATGTGTGGTCACGACTGGTGTTCTGTCCGTATTTCCAAGGAGATTGTCGAGTTTGCCTCCGGCAAGGCGGATGGTTTTCAGCGCGAGGGGGGACAGGCTATTCGTACCAGCGCCCTGAGCGAGGACCAGCAGGACATTCTCAAGAAACGCGGAGTTCTTTCGCCTGAGGAAATTCACAAGCTGGCCCACAAGGGAGAGAAGTCGGCCTGCCATTCCGATCTTGTCGAGGGTGAAGAGGAGGCGAAGGGAGTCCAGGATGGGCTTCTTGCCCAGCCCTGAAGCCGAGGCTCTGTTTTCGCCGCCGGTTGGCCCGTAGCTTGAGCGAGCGCCGTGTACCGAAGGCTTCGTAAACCAGGTCTGACCAGGAAGGGGGCTTGAGAATGAGCCTGCTGGCGGTAATGCCGGGCCTTGCGCCGGGGCTGCTCGCCCTCCTTCCCCAGTTCCTGCTGCTGCTTTTTGCCCTGTTCGTGGTGCTGTTGTCACCGCGAACCTGGTGGCGGGTATTTGGGTATACCGTACGACGGCCGAAGTGGGCTCTCCTGCTTGTCTTGACCGCAGGCGGCAGGCTGGTCCTCGGGACGATGTCGGGGAATCTGCTTGGCTTCACCTTTGATGGAAACGATTGATTTTCTGCGTACAAAAAAAATCATGAATAACGAAACCTACCGCCGGGACAGATCCTATCGCTGGAACTACAGGAACGGCCCCAGCTTCAAGGGCCCTTTTCCGAGGATTACGGACGCATCTCAGAAGGAATTCTTCGGTTCGAAGGTAAACTCCCGGCTCGGTGTCGCCGCGGGGATCCTGCTGAATTCCAGGTGGGTTGAGTGCTATTCCCGCCTGGGCTTCGACATTCTTACCTACAAGACTGTGCGCAGCTCCGAACGGCCATGCTATCCCCTTCCCAATTGGGTTTTTGTCGAGGCGATCCACGACCTTGAGCCTGGTTCCGACGAGATCCTGCGAAAGGCGAAAAGGCGCGCGCGCGATCCGGCCGAGGTTACCTCGGCCGTCTGTTTCGGGATGCCCTCGCAGCCGCCTGAGGTCTGGAGGAAGGATGTGAGACGCGCTCGCGGGAAGCTGCGTCGCGGTCAGCTCCTGGTTGTCAGTGTCGTAGGGACTCCCGCCGAGGGCGGCGGCGAGGCTTCCCTGGTGGAGGACTTCTGCCGCTGTGCGCGCTGGGCAGACGAGGCCGGAGCCGACATTGTCGAGGCCAACTTCTCCTGCCCGAATGTCTGCACCGCCGAGGGCTCCATCTACCAGGACCCCGGAGCCTCCGGCCGGCTGGCCCTGGCGTTGAGGGAGGCTCTTCCCTCGACCCCTCTCTTTATCAAGAGCGGACATTTCAATGACCGGCGAAAGCTCAACCGTTTCTACCAGTCGGTGGCCGGGAGCGCGGACGCCGTCGTGTTGGTGAATGGAGTTTCAAGGCGCGTTCTTGGAGAGGATGACCGGCCTGTTTTCGGGGCATTTGAGCGCGTTGGGATTCTCGGCAGCGCGATTCAACCGGCGGCGGTTTCGAATGTCAGTGCGGCTGTGGAATACTGTGCAGGGAAGAGCCTGGAGGTGAAGACGATCGCGGTGGGGGGCGTGACCGGCATCGAGGATCCCGGTCCCTTCTTCGAAGCGGGCGCCTCCGGTGTGGTCATGGGCGGTGTCCCTATGCTGGATCCTCTCCTCGCGGACAGGATGAAGCGGAAGCATCCGGACTGGTAGGAGGCTGTAGGGACTACTTCTTCAGCTTTCGGTCTTCGAGCATCTTCTCGATCTTCTGCTCCATCTCGGGCACGTGGGCGACGTTGAAGCCAACCGATCTGCTTCGGATGATACCCTTGTGATCAATCCAGAAGCTGGTGGGAGATGAGACCACCCCGTAGAGCTTCGGGCTGATCTTGCCTCCCATGAGCAGGATCTTGTGGGTGAGCTTGGACTCAGCGGCGAATTTACCAACGGTCGCGGCGTCTTCGTCCCAATCGTTGACAGCGATGACAGTGAATCCCGATTTTCCGTACTTCTCTTGCAGCCTGGTCAGGTAAGGAGCCTCCTTACGACAGGGTCCTCAGCCATAGCCCCAGAAGCTCAGCAGGGTCACCTTGCCGGCGGTCTCTTTGCTGAAGTTGACCTGTTTGCCCTTGAGGTCGGCCAGGGTGAAGTCGGGCGCTTTTTTCCCAAGGATCTTCGCCAGCACCTTGCCGGCATCATCGGATTCAAAGGTCTCGACAAAGCCCTGGTGCTGGGTTCGCGCGGCCCTTGCAAGCGCCGACCAGGGAGAGTCATCAAGGAGCTTGCTGACTTCATCTGCCAGTGGACCGGTTTGTGATGATGCTTTCATCGCGGCGAAGGCGGCGGAGGCGTTTTTGAAGACGGCGAGTCCCTTTTTCAGGGCCGGGGTCTTTTCCAGGGTGGTGATCTCTTTAGCTTGCAGGTCGCAGTCCAGCGAGAGGGTGATCAGGTTGTCGTTGATGGAGACCGACATCTCGTAGTTGATGGCGATCCTGCTGATGGTCCCCGTCTTCTTATCGTTCGTGTATCGCTCTTCCCATTTATTCAGCGTCGCCTTGCTGCCTCTGAAGTCAAAGCTCGCTTTCTCAGTGTTGCGGATCGCGGTCCCCCCGGTGATGGCCTTCAGGCCGCACTGGATGGTGACAGGGATCTGGTTGAGTATCATTACCTCGTAGTTGGCCTTCCCTTGCGCCAGTTCGGGTATTCGCACTCGCAGGGGAAGGTAGATTCCGACCATCTGGTGTGAAGCTTTCAGTTCCATCGCGGTCTCCCTGTTCTTGAGGCCGGATTTCTCTTTCAGATCGAGGATGTCGTAGCTTGCGACCGGGCTTCCCCCCTCTCCCGCGGGGACCAGTTCCCGCACGGCGAGAATCGTGTTTTCTCCGGAGGCGGAGGTCTCGTTGAAAGTCAGCAGCGTGCATTTGAAAGCATCACCCTGGGGTTGACCTTCGCCAACCTTCTGCGAGATCCGGGTGGTTCCCTCGTAGCGGATCACCTGTCCGGGCTTGAAGGAGTCGTCGGCTGTCGCCGGGGTTGGCGTGTAGCAGACGCCCAGCAGAGTGCAAAGAAGGAATAAAAAAGTATAGAATGCCGGTCTCATAGGTTTCATCCCGTTGTCGGTTCGTGACGGAAAGGGCGAGCTTCGCCCGTGAAAGCGGGATGCTATCTCGAAACCTCGGTTCTGGCGAACTCATTTTTCGGATGAAGGAAGACCTGTCGATGAGCGAATCCGTTTTCAACCTCGAAGGCAAGGTGGCCCTGGTCACCGGCGGGAGCCGGGGGATCGGGCTGTCGGCCTCGCGCAGGCTGCTCGAGCGGGGGGCATCGGTCGTCCTCACAGCCAGGAAGCTGGAGGGCCTCGAGGCCGCCCGCCTGGAGCTTGCCGAGGCCGGCCTCGACCGGGTCGCGGTGCACGCGGCGCACTCCTCCAGCGAGAGCGGCATGCGTGAAGCCTTCGCTGTCGCCCTCGAGAGATTCTCCGGCATGGACATCGTTGTGAACAATGCCGCCACCAATCCAAGCATGGATTCGCTTGCCGAGATCGACCTTGCCCTCTTCGACAAGATCATGGATACCAACCTGCGGGGCTACCTGGTCGTGGCCAGGGAGGGGATCCGCAGGATGAGAGAGCTCGGCGGCGGCGGGGTGATCATCAATATCTCCACCATAGCCGCCTGCAAGGCGATGCGGGGTCTTGGCGCCTATGGTATTAGCAAGGCCGCGGTGAACTCTCTCACCAGGACGCTCGCTGCCGAGCTGGCGGCGGAGGAGATCCGGGTGAACGGAGTCGCTCCCGGGCTGGTGCGAACGCGTCTGAGCGAGGCCCTCTGGAAGGATGAGAAGGCGGCGGAGGATATGCTGAAGGCGATACCCCTCAACCGCATCGCTGAGCCGGGAGACATCGCCGGTGCCGTGGCTTTTCTTGCCTCGGAGGCGGCTGCCTATATAACGGGCCAGACGCTGGTGGTGGATGGAGGAATGCTTGCGGGTTGACTCGGCTGCTCAGGGATTTCCTGAGCGGAGCTTTTCGATCTGTTCCAGCGCCTGGGGATGGCCCGGCATCCGCTGCAGCAGGGCGCCGAGGGCGGCCATGGCATCGTCAGGGCGAGCTGTATCCGCGAGCATCCTGGCCAGGTTCAGGTAGGGTCTGTCGAAATCCGGAGCCGCCGAGATCGCCTTCTTGAACTCCGCGGAGGCCCTGGCCGTGTCACCGAGCTTCCAGAGAGCGAATCCGTGGGTGTTCAGCAGCCCGCTGTGGTTCGGACCATTTTTGAGACCGAGGATGGAGATGGCCGCCGCCTCGCGGTAGCCCTCTGTGGCGTTGAGGATGATCGCCAGGTTGCGATAGGCATCGAGGTCGAGCGGGTCGAGACGGATCGCTTCCTTGTGCGAGCTGATGGATTCCTCGACAAAGCCGCCTCTGAACAGGGCGAAGCCGAGCATGCGCCGGAGCTTCGCCGACTCGGTGTCGTGAAGGAGGGCCTTGCGGTAGACGGCCGTTGCGGTTTCGAAATCTCCCTCCTGGAGCCAGGTGTTGGCGAGGTTCAAGGCGGCCTCTGTGTGGGCGGGGTTGTCCTGGATGACGGACCTGAAATATTCGCGGGCCTGCTCCAGGCGCCCGGCCTGGGCCTCCAGGATTCCGAGGTTGTTGCGGGCATCTGCGTAGCCAGGGCGTTTCTTGAGAATCTCCAGGTAGATCTTCCGAGCCTCACCTGGAGATCCGGATTGGGCCGAGGAGATGGCGTAATTGAACAGCGTGTCGAGGTTTTCTCCGCGGGCAGCGAGGGTTGATTTGAAGATCGCCCTGGCCTGGAGGGGCAGTCCCGCCTCGCTGTAGGCGTTTCCGAGCTCCAGGAGATCACGCTGGAAGTTCGGGTAGAGATACCTGCCCTTGAAGGGAAGGGCTTTCTTTATGCGGAGGTTGTCGCTGCGGGGTATCTTCCCGAGGTCAGCGAGATACCTGGCCGGGTCGGTCCGGCCTCGGTAGACCTTGACGATCTTTCCGCTCTCCTCGATGAGAAAGCTCGTCGGGACAACCAGGTCGCGCCTGTGGTTGAAGAGATGCCGGAAAAGGATGTTCCAGCCGGCCAGGGTTTTCCTTTCGAAGCGAAGTCCGATGGAGGGACCGCTTATTTTCGCTACCAGGTCTCGCTTGCCGTCGGGGACAGGGCCAAGATCGACCGAGGCGATCAGGTTGACCGCTCCCTTGCGGGAGAGCTCTTTTCCCATCGCGATGAGGGCCCCAAGATCTGAGACGCACACCGCGCAGTCACGTGAGAAGAGATGGAGGACCAGGGGTTTTCCGCGAAATTCTCCGAGGCGTCGCTGTCTGCCCTGCGGGTCGGTCCAGGGAAGGTCGGGGGCTGTTACGGGCGCGACGAGCCAGGTTTCAATCGACGAGCTCTCTTCAGTATCGACCGGTTCCGGAGCCTGTGGAACTTGGGTGGCCGGGGGCTCCTGTTCTGATTTTCGGAATGGGAGCCGACTGGGCTCCTCTCCCTGGATGATCAGCCAGCGGTCGCCAGGGTCGAGCGTTCCGTAGCTTGTTGTCGCTCCCCCGGGCCATCGTACGCTGACGGCTGGGGGCGTCTTTTCCCCGCCCAGGCCGAAGCAGGCCCACCTGCTTGACTGGGAGAGGAAGGCGGCCCCGGCGCGAATGTCCTTGATCCGGGTCTTGCCGGAGCTGGTGACGCTGATGCGAGCGCCGATGGCATCCCGGTTGCAGTTGCGGCCCTCAACGCGAATCCAGAGGGCCCGGTTGCCGCCGGGCCAGGTATTTCTCAGCAGCCTGAGCTGTGGTCCATCCCGGTTTCGAAGAGCGAGGTCGGGTCGACCGTCCAGATCGAGGTCAAGGCGGCAAAGGGCCCGGCCGTCCTGGATATAGTCGACTCCGCTGGCCGCCGAGATGTCGATAAAGTTTCCCTCGCCGCTGGAGAGGTGGAGGCAGTTTCGCTCCCGGCCTCCCCAGGAGGTATCCTCCCGGATCATCCGGTTGATGATCTCCCATCCATCGAGATAGCGTTGGAGGCGCAGCTCCTCGCGGGGCGATTGCGACACGACCTGTCGCCAGAAGAAGCTTCAGAGGTCATGCTCGCTGCTGTTGGTCAGGAAGCCGTTTTGTACGTAGAGGTCCTCGTTGCCGTCGAGGTTGAAGTCGAGGAAATCGCAGCCCCAGGCCCAGCGACCGAACCACGCGCCGCTGGAGATGCTGACATCCTCAAAGCTGCCATCTTTCGCATTGCTGAACAGGCTGTTGCCCCTGGCATGGCGCCTGTAGATAGCCTGTAGAAGCTGGTCGCCGGCCTTGTAATCATTCCCCGCGGTGACGCGCCGGCCCGCCGCGCTGAACATGTTTCCGACGTAGAGGTCGAGGTCTCCATCATTGTCGTAGTCTTCCCAGGACACGCTCATTCCGGCTCCGACATCTTCAACGCCGGCGGCGATCGTGGCTTCCTCAAAGGTCCCGTCTCCCTTGTTGCGCCAGAGGTTGTTGCTGCCGAAATCATTGGCGGTGTAGAGATCGGGGTAGCCATCGTCATCATAATCTGCCCAGGCGGCCGCGAAGCTGAAGCGCTGATTGTCCCTGTCGAGTCCGCTGGTCTCTGTCGCGTTTGAGAAACGGCCGCCGCCGAGGTTTTTGAGAAGGATGTTGGCGGCTCCGTTGTGGGCCTCGTGGTAGGGGATCGGCAGCCTGGTTCCGGCGGAGTTCGAGCCGCCTCGCCAGAACACATAGGAGCAGATGTGGATGTCTACCAGTCCATCGAGGTCGTAGTCCGCCGCGGCGGCTGAAAGCGGCGTCGCGGAACCGGTGATTTTTTCCGGGATCGCATTTTCCAGGTGAAGGAAGCGTCCGCTTCCATCGTTGAGCAATACGACCAGCCTCTGCTCGGTCACAAGGAAGAGATCCTGGTCGGAGTCATTGTCGAGGTCGAGGAAGAGAGCCTGGGATGTTCCATCCAGGAGATCCACCCCGGCTTCCCGGCTGGCGTCGCTGAAGGTTCCGTCCTGTCCACAGCGGTAGAGGAGGTTGGGCAGGCCCGCAGCGGTGAGAACGTAGAGGTCCTCGAGCCCATCTCCATCTGCATCACCTACTGCCAGGCCGTTGTGTCCGTAGACACCGACACCTACAGCCGCATCCAGGCGGCTTCTGAAGTGGTCGATCGAGGGCTGGAGGATTTTTCTGTAGGAGTCGTTGGCGCCCAGCGCCCTGGCGGTGACATCCTGGAAGGGGCTGGCTGAGAGAGTCACGTGCCGCCGTTTCTTTAGCTGGAAGAAAGAGAACTTCCGCTCGCTGGTCTTCCAGCCGAGCAGGGCCTCGCCACTCCATTGATGATGTTCACCTTCGTCTGATGGGCCGGAGAGCGAGAAGAGGATCTCGATCTTGCTGAGCTCTTTTTCTTCTGAGATGCCGGTGACCTTGAGCTCTGCCGAGGTGAGAATCTTCAGGGGGTCGATGCTGGCCAGGATACTCGCCGGGAAGGCTGAACGTTCGATAGACGGGGCTGGAAAGCTCATCTCTTCTACGACCCTGATTTCTTTCGACTGGTAGAGCGGAAGCTCTCCAGTGGAGCTGAAAGGGCTCGCCTTGAAGTCGTCCGAGGTGATGGACTCGTATTCTTTGACCGCTGTTTCGGATCCAGGATGGAGAAAGAGACGCTGGAGCGTCTTGAGGGGTTGGCGGAGCTCTCTCTCTCTGGTTTCCACGATGAATTTATCGTTTCCAGCCACCGTCTTGGCCCTCAGCTTTTCCACCGGGCTATAGGATGGAGCGGGAAGATGGATTTCAGTCCAGCTCCGGCCGGCCGTCGGGACAAATTCGGGGGAAGCTCCGGAACCGTAGAAGATCCAGAGGGCTCCCGCGACCAGCAGGAGGCTTGTCGTAGAGAAGAGCAGGATCCGTTGTTTCATTTCAGGTGAGGCCACGGGTTTCCAGTTCGAGGTTTCCTTTGTTGTACCCGCCGGGGGGTGTTTGCGTGCATGGAACTGTAATAAACCTGTCCACGGACGGCAATCATGCTCAATTCCCGGTTTTTTCGCTGCAGTGTTCCCGCAAGTCTTTACAATCTCTGTAGTCGTCGTCTCGAGCAGGTAGGGGATATAGCCAGGCCGACAGGAGGTTCCAAATGACCCGGATTCGAAACTGTTTCAACAGGAGTTTCATTTATTTTGCGGCTCTCTTCGTTTGTTCGTTCGGGTCCGAGGCCGCTGCCCAGGGACTGCCTGTGAGAGGCGCGGGGATAGGACTCCGTTCGAGTCGCCAGGCGACCTCTCCTAGAATAAGAGGACCGATTAGAGGAGCTGCCCAGGTCGGGGCGACTGGTATTGGTG
>DCKY01000245.1:0-13067 GCA_002320775.1 Planctomycetes bacterium UBA1662 | reverse complement strand
GCTCAAGCCGGGCAAGCCTATACCGGAGGCTACAATGGAGCCCTGCTCAGCTCGCCATGGCTGCTGCCCGGTTGGGGTTGGAATCTTCCCCAGGGCTATCTTGCCCAGAGCTACCCGGCCTATCGGGGCTACCGCGGAATGAGCTTTCTTCCCCCGGTAGCGATCGAGCCGAGGCTTGGTCTGCAACACAGCTATCCTTTCTCCTGGCAGATGGGAATTCAGATGCCGGTGGATGCCTCTCCCCTGGCAACACCCAGCCTGGGTCCATTTGAGGGAGTCGTTCGATCCCAGGAACGCGCCGCTCGCCTCGGTAGCCCGGCCGCCAGGAATGGCGTAGCGCTGCTGCGCAAGGGCAAGTACAGGGATGCCGGTCTTCTGCTGGCGGGAGCCTACCGCGACAGCGATGACCCGATTCATCCCCTGCTGCTGGCCGAGGCGCTCTTCGGGCTCGGAAAGTACCAGCATGCTGAGCTGGTGCTCCGCAAAGCTCTCGAGTCAGAGGGAGCCTTCGCTGTTCTTCCAGAGGATGTGGCCGGACACTTTCCCTCGGCGAAAGCTTTCCAGGATCGTCTCGCCGAGCTCGCCAGCAGCGGCAAGCACAAGCTCCTCAGCGCCTACATGTCCCTCTTTGCTGAAGATGGATCCGCCGGAGTCGCGGCCCTGCTCGCCCTGGCGAAGGCGGATGATCTCGCCGCCGGGCTCTATCGCCACTATCTCGACCGGGTCTTCGGAGCCGCAAAACCCGAGGCCGATGCTCCCGCGGAGGGTGCGGAAGAGAAGTAAGCTTCTTTACGGTCGCGCGGCTCGCGCTGTCTGGCCCCATTCTTTATGCGGAGCACGGTAGATGTGAGATACCTCATTTTCATAGGCATTGGAATGGTGGCAGGCTTTCTGCTGGCGAGAGCGCTCTACCTCCGCCCGGAGGGTGATGTGGATGGCGAGGGAGAGGGAGAGGGAGAGGCTTGAGGGCCGGTCCTGTCCTGCTGGCCGGGAATGGATGAGCGAGGTCAATTCTTGTCGATATTGAGGATGACCTTTTTTGCCCCGGCCTCGATACGAACCTGGATGGGTTTTCCCACCAGGCGCGAGTTCCCGTAGTGAAGCAGGGTGTAGGTACCCGGGGGCAGACCATCAAATACGTAGTTCCTGTTATCATCGGGTTCCGCCTGGCGCTGGAGATTCTTTCCCATCAGGAGCAGTCGGTCTCGTCTTCCGCTGATCACGGGAGTGCTCAACTTGCCCTTGAGCGATGCGCCGCTCAGCAGGGTCACCTTCAGTGAAGGCGGCGTCTCGATCTCCTCCGCCAGGGACAGGCTGAGTGGTTGGTGGGGAAGGTATCCCGGATGGTTGAAGGCCAGGGTCCAGGAGCCTGTTGCGAGCCCCGAGATGCGAGCCTTTCCTTTGTCGTTTGTCAGGAAGACGCTACGATGCGGAGTCGAAGGGGGCTTTCCTCCGGTGACCTGCAGGTGGACCGAGATACGGCAACCTTCAATGGCTCGCCCCTCCTGATCTTCGACAGCGAGCTCGATCGAACGGCCTCGGGAGAGCTTGAGGTCCAGCTTCGACGAAATTTTCTCTCCGCTGATGGAGAGAATCCTGATGAGCGGCAGGTAGCCGTTTGCCGAGAGCAGGAAATCATATTTCCCCCTGGCCAGGCCGCCGATGAAAAAACGCCCGCCGGAATTCTCGAAAACCGTCTCCCTGGGCCGCCCTGGTTTTTCGCCTGTTTCTCCAATTGGAAGAATCGTGATGGAGAAATCTTCAAGCGGGTTTCCTGTCGAGTCATCTTTGACCTCGCCTTCTACCCAGCCGTAGCGCTCGAGAACAAAGTTGCTCTCCTCGGGAGGTGAGACGCTGTTTTCCGTCAACGGAAGGTGGTCGGCAGCCTCAGCCGTAACCCTGTAGGGTCCGGGGCCCAGGCTTCCCAGGCGAAAACGCCCGTATTTGTCGCTGAAGGTCTGGCGGCGGCTCCGTTTGCGATGACTGTTTCTCAGGTCCCTGGCTGAGATGGTCGCGCGGAGAGGTTCTCCCAGCTGGTTCCTTACCTCTCCACTGACGACCCTCTCCGCCGTGAAGAAGATCTCGTGGAGCAGGCTCTCTCTCTCTCCAAGACGCAGCGGTTCGCTCTGGTAGGGGGAGAAACCGGCGCTGTCGCTTCGCAGAACATATTCACCTTTCGCCAGCCCGGCCAGGCTGTACTCTCCGTTCGCATCGCTGCTGGACGAGCGGTTGAGCTCTGCCAGCTCACCTTCCTCGACCCGCAGAAGCATCAGCTTGACTCCGGCCAGCGTGAGGCCCTCCGGGAGCCGTTCCCGGTCGAAGTTGATCTTTCCGCTGATCGTTCCCCCCGCCAGGAGGGTGATGGCCAGCTCGGGGTGCTCCCGGGATGGATCCTCGATGATGAGCTCTACCGGAGTGCTGCCCTGGTAGTCTTTGTGTTGAGCTGTGACCGTGCAGGCCTCGTCTTTCGGGGTGGAGTCGAGTCCGAGATGGAAGCGTCCCTCGGAATCGGATTCTCCCGTCGTCAGGACAAGACCGTTTTGCGAGTTCAGCCTCAGCTCGATCCTCGCTTCGGCCACGGGAGCTCCCGCTTCATTTCTCGCAACGCCCCGCACCCTGCCGGCGCGGCTCATACGCAGCACCGGTCCGCTCTTGTCCGCGGTATTGCGGCGAAGAGTCTTGTCGAGCTTCATCATCAAATACCCTTCGGCCCGGGCAGTGAACTCGACATCTCCTCGGGGGATCCCGCGCAGGTTGAAGTGTCCCTGTTCATCGCTGACGGTCTCCCGTATCGACTCGCCATGAAGCTCTTTGAAGTCATCCTCGGCTCCATCGTTCCAGCCAATGACAGCTCCCTCAACGGGCCGGGAGCTTTCCGCATCGATGACGCGCCCGTTGAGCGAGTCCGCTCTCGCCAGCTCGATGAGTAGCTCCTCGCCAGGCTCGACCTGGTCGATCCTGATGGGAAAGAAGTCGCTTGAGGCTCCAGCGATGAGCCCAAAGGTTCTCTTGCTGAGACCGCCAAGGACGAATCGCCCTTCGTCGTCGGTTTTTTTCGTGAGGGTGATAGCCAGGTTCAGGTCCAATTCCGCAAAGACCCGGACCTCCAGGCCCGGCAGAGAATTCCCGGCCTCGTCTACGATGTTTCCGGTGATGGACAGCCCGGGCTCAACGACGACCTCAATCGGCTGTATTTCCGGCCTGACCCAGACCACTCCATTGAGGACCTGCTCGACGATCCCGGGACCCCTGGTGCGAAGGAACCAGTCCCGCTGCGACAGTCCTCCGATGGAGAAGACTCCCTGGCTGTCGCTGGTTCCCCGTGCTTCCGCCGGCCGGCCTCCGTGGAGGGCCGCGGCGCGCGAGAACGGATCCGCCTCGAGAGTTGCGGCGGAGTGGAGGAGAAGCTCGATATTCGGGGCAGGTCTGCCATCGGGGAAGACGGTCGTTCCGCGAAGCGTGAGCTCTTTTTCAAGCAGGATGACCAGCTCTTTGGTGCCGCCGGGAACTTGCGGACGTATGGTGACTCCGTAGCCTGGCGCGCGGATCAGCAGGTCGTTGGCCTGGGGAGCCACCGGGACCAGGCGGAAGGAACCGTCCTTCTTTGTTGCCGTTTTCGTTCCAGGGTCATTGAGCAGGGAGATGACGGCCTCGGCGACAGGTTGCGTAGTTTCCTTTATCACCACGCGACCGGCGATAGTGTCCCTGCGGACTGCCTTCACCGGATCGGGGAGGATCTCCGTCTTCTCCACCTCAACCGTTTCAACGATCGGAACCTTCTCTTCTTCCCGGGCCCGGTTTTCGATTCGGGGGTCGCCTTCGGGTTCCCTGGCGCCCTCTGGAGCATCACGCAGGAGCTGGTAGGCCAGGTAGCCGCAAATGATCAGCAGTATCGTTGTGAGGGCCTGTTTTTTTTTCATTTTGGCGATCCGCCTCCGTGGACTGGCCGTCGCGGTCTGGATGACAACCGCGCTGCTGTCGATAAGCCCCGCCAACGCATCGATTATTGGGGCTCATCGATGTATTATCACCTAGCCTGTCTCAATATCTACCAACTACAAAAGAGGACCACCGGATGAGACGCCGAAACTTACTCACCATCATCTTTCTTTTGCTTGTTTCTCCAGGTTTCCAGTCGGCCTCCTGGGCTTCGCCCGAGGAGCTGAAGCCTGTTGCGGGAATCGAGTCTCAGCCCCTTGTGGCACAGGCTCGCAGGGTAAAAGAAGCCCTGGCCTATATCGGCAGGCCTCTCTCGGCAGAGGAGGCGGGAGCTCTTGATACGGCGATTGGCAAGGGCGGGGCGGAGGCTGTGAAGGGGATCCAGGCCATTTTCGCGCCTCATGTTCTTTTCACGGTTCATATCAATCCCGAGAGCCGGGTGAAGGTCGGGCGTGGACCGGCCGCGCCCGAATGTATCCAGCAGGGGTGGAGGGCCTTCCTGGTGCGGGTTCACAACGAGGCGGGGGTGACGGCGCAGCTGCAGGCGAAGAGCCCCAATGCGAAGCCTGTCTTTAAACGGTCAAGCGGTTCGGCGGATCCGAAGGTGAGCGTCACGCCGGCCCAGGTGGGCGATCGCTGGATGGACGTCCAGACCTTTGATTCCCGTCCTCTCAACAAGACCCTCTCCGGGCTGGCGCTCGAGTACAGGATTGTCGAGATCTATTCAAGGGATGCGGGTAAGCGAGAGGCCAAGATCGAGTTCAATGTCGGACAGGGAACCCAGGATCTCGGCTTCAGGAACGAGGCGAATGTTCTCTTCAATTGCATTCCCTCGACCGAGGTTGTTCTCGGGGTCAGCGATTACGATGGCAAGCCCGCGAGCGCCTCGTTTGTCATTCGCGACACCCGCGGGAGGATCTATCCCCATCGATCACGTCGTCTCGAACCGGATTTCTTTTTTCATGCCCAGATCTACCGCCATCACGGCGAGTCGATCTCCCTGCCGCCCGGGAAATATTCGTTCGAATACGGACGCGGACCCGAGTACTTCCGCGACAGGATGGATGTGGTGGTGCCCAGCGGGCAGAAGACCAGTCGGGCGAATTTCAAGCTCAGAAGGTGGTTTCACGCCAAGAAGCTCGGCTGGTACAGCGGCGACCATCATATTCATGCGGCCGGCTGCTCTCATTACGAGAGCCCCAACCAGGGCGTGACTCCGAAGTCGATGATGCGCCATATTCTCGGGGAGGACCTGAACGTCGGCTGCGTCCTGAGCTGGGGGCCCTGCTGGTATTTCCAGAAGCAGTTCTTCGATGGCAGGGTCTCTGATCTCAGCAAACCTGACTACCTGATGCGCTACGATGTCGAGGTCTCCGGTTTTCCTTCTTCCCACGCGGGGCACCTGTGCCTGCTCCGGCTGAAGGAGGATGATTACCCCGGGACCACGAAGATCGAGGAGTGGCCCAGCTGGGACCTGCCGGTTCTGGCCTGGGGAAAGAAGCAGGGGGGGGTGGTCGGCTTTTCTCACAGCGGTTGGGGCCTCGATGTGAAAACGGCTGACCTTCCGAACTATGTCATTCCTCCCTTCAACAGTATCGGCGCGAATGAATACATAGTGGACGTGGTGCACGGTGTTGTAGATTTCATCTCGACTGTCGATACACCCTACGTATGGGAGCTGAACATCTGGTACCACACGCTGAACTGCGGCTTCCGCACCATGATCAGCGGTGAGACCGATTTTCCGTGTATCTACGGTGAACGGGTTGGACTCGGCAGGGTTTATTGCAAGCTCGATGGGAAGCTCGATTTTGACCGTTTCTGTGAGGAGCTCAAAAATGGGCGTTCTTATGTAGGAGATGGCCGCAGCCACCTGGTCGATTTCAAGGTCGGCACCCTGGAGGTGGGCACCAAGGGGAGCGAGGTGCGTCTCGACAAGCCTGGGAAGGTCAAAATTACCACCCGGGTGGCCGCCATGCTCGATGAGAAACCGAATCCTGACCTCAGGGGTCGTCCCTACCAGCAGAAGCCCTACTGGCATATTGAGAGAGCCCGGTTGGGTGGAACTCGTAAGGTGCCTGTTGAGGTGATCGTCAATGGTGAGCCTGTTTTTCGCAAAGAGATCGTCGCTGATGGGAAGCTCCAGGATTTCTCGGCCGAGGTGGAGCTGAGCAAATCCAGCTGGGTCGCGCTTAGAATCCTTCCGAGCTGTCATACCAACCCGGTCTTCGTGATTGTCGGCGACAAGCCGATTCGCGCATCGAAGAAGAGTGCCCAGTGGTGCCTGGAATCGGTTGACCAATGCTGGAAGCAGAAGAAGGGCCGTATCCGGAAGTCTGAGCTGGCCGAGGCCGCGAAGGCTTATGAAGATGCCCGGCGGGCCTACCGCAAGATTCTCTCTGAAAGTGCTGATTGAGGTGGATGGATGATCGAGGTCGCGCAGCTGGATACCGAGCCTGAGCCTTGTCCCTATCTTCCCGGACGGGAGGCCAGGACGAGGTACCAGCTCGTTGCCGACCTGCTGCCAAGCGAATACGACGAGAAGCTCGAGAAGGGTTGGCGGCGCTTCGGCAGCATCCTGTTCAGCCCTCTCTGCAGCGGCTGTTCCGAGTGTCTCTCCATCAGGGTGCCGGTCGATCGCTTCGAGCCTTCAAGAAGCCAGCGCAGAGTTTTGCGGAAAAACTCGGATTTGCGGGTCGAGGTCGGAGAACCCAGGATTGACGAGGAGCGGCTGGATCTCTACAGGGGGCATCATGCCGACCGCGAGGCTCGCAGAGACTGGCCTTCAGCCACGATGAGCCCGGAGGAGTACTATGAGACCTTTTGTTTCAACGCGGTCTCAACTCTCGAGTTCTGCTACCGCCTCGATGAGCGCCTGGTCGCTGTTGCTTATGTTGGTGAGGCGGAACGATCACTGAACTCCATCTACGCCTTTATCGATCCCGACTTTCCCAGGCGGAGCCTGGGTGTTTTTGATGTTCTCTGTGAGATTGAAGAGGCTCGGCGGCTGGGCAAGCAGCATCTCTACCTGGGCTATTACGTTAACGGCTGCAAGTCCATGGAGTACAAGGCCGCCTACAGGCCGCATGAGCTCCTGGCTCCTGAAGGTTGGCGGGCCACCTGAACCCCATCCTGCCGGGCTGCCGCCGCCGCTCGTTTCAGGTGCCTGGGGATTCCTGCTCGAGCTTCATCGTGGCCTCCTCGATGCTGTTCTCGAGGAGTTCCTGGAAGGCTCTTCTCTCCAGGCCGGTCTCGATGGCCGGCAGGAACTCGATGATGATCCGCCCCGGCGGCTTGAGCAGGGTGCGGCGTGCCCAGAAGGAGCCCGAGTTCAGGGCTACGGGTGTCACCGGAACATCGCAGCGTGAATAGAGGGCAGCCACGCCAGGGTTGTATTTTCCCCTGGTGCGGGGGGGCGTGCGGGTTCCTTCGGGGAAGATCAGCAGCTGCTTGCCTTCCTTGAAGGCTTCCTTCGCGCGGCGAATCAGCATTCTCAAGGAGGAGGCACCGCCGCTTCTCTTGATAGGTATCGCGCCGGATCTGCGGATCGAATATCCCAGCAGGGGTATCCGGGTAAGCTCCTCCTTCATGGAAAAGATCGGGTCAGAGAGGAAATCGGCAAAGAGAACGGCCTCGAGGGTGGATTGATGCTTCGAGGCCACGATGGCCGCCCCCTCGGGGATATGTTCCCGCCCGCGAACTTCTATGGTGATTCCACAGAGCAGGCGCAGCAGCAGGGTGGTCGCTCTTCCCCAGACCCGGCCGGTGGCTATGATGATTCGCCTGTTGAATAAACCGAGAATACAGTTCGCCAGGGCAAGGCAGAAGGTCAGGAAGACGAAGGCGCATTCGAATAAGATGGATCGCAGGTAGATCATTCTGTCTTTCGGAACCAGCGAGCGGAGACGCCGCGTTTCTTTATTCCCGGTGGTTAAAATCCGGAGAAGAGGCGGGTGATGTCATTCCAGGTGACGTAGAGAGCCATCGACAGGAATAGAATCATGGCGACCTGCATCGAGGCGAACTGGATACGTGTGCTCACTGGAGAGCCCTTGAGCTTTTCAATCAACAGGAAGAAGAGATGCCCCCCATCCAGGATCGGGATCGGAAGGAGATTGAGCACGGCGAGGTTCATGCTGACCATTCCCATCCAGAACAGCAGCTGGACCAGGCTTCCGGCCGCCACTCGAGAAAAGATGTGAATGATACCGACCGGTCCGGCGAGGTTCTTGGCTTCGACATCTCTTCGGATCAGGCTTCGAAGGGTCAGGAAGACCTGGTCGACGGTAATGATGCTGCGTTCGATACCAAGCTTGAAGGATCCTCCTATTCCGGCATTAACCACCACGGTGGCGCTCTTGAGCACGAAGCCCCAGTTGGCAGGCGCGGGCGAAGCGGCCGCCAGGCTTCCCTCCTGTTTGTCTCCCTTAGCGTCGATCCACCCGATCTTCAGCTTTCCGGCAGCTTCGGAATCCTTGTTTTCGCCGGCATAGGCCGTGATGCCGGCCGACAGATCGGCAAAGCTGAAGATCTCCTTGCCGTTGATTTCGTGAATCTTTGAGCCGGCGGTGATTCCCGCCCTGGCCGCGGGACCGTTCGGAGTGACCATAGAGATCGTCGGAAAGGTTCTCCAGGTGATTCCGGCATCTTCTTCCAAGGCGCCAGCGGAAAGGGTCAGCTTCTTCTCTTCGCTTTTTCTGCTGACCACGAGTTCGTGGTTCTCCTGGGTGTTTTCAGCCAGGTAAGCCGAGAGGTCCTCGATGGAGTAAACCTCTCTATCGCCAATCCGAAGAACCCGGTCACTTTTTCTCAAGCCGGCCTTGTAGGCGGCGTTTCCTTCAGGCAGGGCCCCAACCTCCAGGTCTCTCCCGGTCCACTGGACCTCGTCAGTGAGCAGCAACCGCAGGAGCTTCTTTCCGCTGAGAACGGCTTCGTTTTCTTTTCCAGCCCTGAGGAGCTTGAGGGCGAGGGAGTCCTTCGCGTAGTGTTTCGACAATTGCTCCCATTGCATACTGTGCACCGGTTCTCCGTCGATGGAGAGAAGCCGGTCACCCGGCTTGAAGATGCTCTCGGCATCGGAGCCTCCGGCTATGTTCTTGACGAATGTGCCCCCTCCTGCAGCTACGCCAATTCTTGGCACCACTGGGGCCTTGGGGTCCTGGGGAGCTTCAAGCCGGATCTTGAGAGGCGACGGGTGCCCGTCTCTTGCCACCGCCAGGTCAACGGCTTCAGCTGGAAACAACTGTATGTGATGGAGGAGGACACGCATGAGCTGCTGGCTGGGCAGGGGAGGGAGCTCTATCCCGCCCAGGGTCGCGCCGACGATGCGGTCGCCCTTCTTCAATCCCGCCTTGTGAGCAGCGGAATCGTTCGGCGGCTCTCCAGCCAGGGTCGCCGCGGCGGAAACCTGCTGGAGGCCGATGGAGCTCATGCCCCGGGCGGCGTTCCAGGCTCTTGGAACCGAGAAGTCCAGGGTCACGGGGCTGTCGCCGGGCTTTGAGGCGGGGCGCTCAACCTTGATATCCACCTTGGTTCCCCTCTCTCCAAGAGCTATGCCGAGCAGCACCTCCGTGTATTCTTTGACGGGTTTCCCATCGACCTCTACGATTTGGTCACCGGTCCGCAGTCCTGCTTCCCAGGCCGGCATTCCCTGGATCGTTCCACCGACCGTTGCCGCCGGAAATTCGACACCGGCGGAGAATGCCAGAATGAAAAAGAAGAAGCCGGAGATGACGTTCATCACGACCCCTGCGACGAATACGAGGGCTCGCGCGCCAGCTGATTTGTTCTGCAGTCCGTCAGGGGAGGCCCCTTCTTCTTCGGGGTTTTCGCCGGTCATTTTGACGTAGCCTCCGAATGGTACGAGGCCGATGAGGTATTCGGTCTGTACGTTTTCTCCCGGGCTGGAGGCGGCGGGGGAGGTGGTTCCATTTGCCGACTGGTCGGGATCCTGGCTGTCGCCTACGGCAGCATTCGAGGCTCCAAGTGAGATTCGAAACCTGCCAAGAAATTCGATATATTCGCCCGGCTTGAAAGAGAACAGGCGCAGCTTATAGGGATCGAAGCCGAGGGCGAATCGTTCGACGGGAACTCCAACGAACTTCGCGGCCATGAAGTGCCCGAGCTCATGCAGGAAGATGATGATTCCGATTGCGAGAAATGCGTAGATTACGGTCATAGGTTAATGGGGGGTCTTTATTGCCATTTGTCGTTTGAGGTCCCGGCACTTTCCGGCTGGGTCAGTTGGTGACTCTTTTCTTTTCTTCGCCAGTTTCAGGAGCTTTCTTTGCAGTCAAGTTCGAGTATTTTTTCTGTTTCCAGCCTGGCCCATTCATCAGCGGCGAATATGTTTTCCAGATCGGGATTCTCCACGACATTGTGCTGTTTCAGGCAGTTCTCTACCACCTTGAGAATGCCCAGAAAAGGTATTTCTTCCTTAAGAAACGCAGCTACCGCGACCTCGTTGGCAGCGTTAAAGACCGTAGCTGCCGTTCCTCCCTGTTCCAGAACTTCGTAGGCCAGCCGTAAGGCCGGGAAACGTTCGGTGTCAGGGGACTCGAAGGTGAGCTGCCCGAGCTCGGGCAGGCTGAGCTGCTCCGTTGGCAGCGGCCGCCTGCGAGGATAGGTCAGGGCGTATTGGATCGGAACCCTCATGTCCGGAGGACCCAGTTGGCAGATGGTGGATCCGTCCCTGTATTCGACAAGTGAATGGATGATCGATTGGGGATGCACGACCACCTCGATCTGTTCCGGCGGAAGGTCGAATAACCAGCAGGCTTCGATAATCTCCAGGGCCTTGTTCATCAGGGTGGCCGAGTCGATGGTGATTTTTTCTCCCATCTCCCAGGTAGGATGGTTGAGAGCATCCTGGCGTGTAACCTTTTCCAACTCTTCCGCGCTCGCCTGGCGAAAGGGACCTCCCGAGGCGGTCAGGATGACACGTCCCACCTCTTCGCGGCTGCCGGCTTCGAGTGACTGAAAGATGGCCGAGTGCTCGCTGTCGACAGGTAGGATCCGGCGGTCATTTTCCCGTGCCAGCCGGGTGAGTATGGAGCCTGACATGACGAGCGATTCCTTATTGGCGAGGGCCAGGTCTTTACCGGTCTCGAGGGCCGCAATGTTGGCAGGCAGCCCGGCGGCTCCGGAGATGGCGGCGACAAGGACATCGGCCTCCGTCTCCCGCACGAGCTTGACGAGCCCTTCCTCTCCTTCGTAGATCCGGGGGAGAGCGTTGGCTTTGTCATCGGCTTTCTCAAGCGCTGCGCGAAGCTTACCGGCAGCCTCGGGATCGACCAGTGCAACCGCTTCGGGGTGGTGCGCTGCTATCTGCTCGAGCAGGCGCTCCCAACTGGAGTGGGCCGCAAGTCCAACAAGCTCGAGCTCTTCGGCCAGATTCTGAACCACCCTGTCGGTGTTCTCTCCGATAGATCCTGTCGAACCCAGGAGCAGAACTCTCTTCTTGGCCATTTAGTGGTTCTCGCTGTCTAAAAGGAGGTCAGGGTCGAAGCCGGTCCGAAGGATAGCTGTCCCGGACATCTTTTTCCACAAAGATGCTTCCCGCCTCCAGCGGCTTTGACCTTGGATTGGGTTCGCTATAGTATTCCGGTGTAGAAAATCAGGGGACCCCGATACATGCGACCTGTCATCTTTGAGCTCTTCGGACTGCCGATTCACGGTTACGGCCTGATGATCGTTCTGGGCTACCTGCTGACGGTCTATATGGCCACCCGCATTGTTCGCAAGTGGGGCATGGAGGATGTCTTCTACGACCTGAGCATGGTCATGTTGCTGAGCGGAATCCTTGGCGGACGCACCATGTTCTACATTCTGAACTATTCCGCCGAGTTCCAGCACAGATCCCCTTTCGCTTTTTTCAAGATCTGGGAGGGTGGACTCGTACTTTACGGGGGAGTAACAGGCGGCTGTCTTGGCGGGTTGATTTACATGAGCTGGAAGAAGCTCTCGGTCCTGGATTATATGGATGTGTCTGGCATCGTCGCGCCGATCGGTCTGGCCTTTGGTCGGTTGGGTTGTTTCATGAATGGCTGCTGCTACGGCAGGGTTTGCAGCGAAAGCTATGCGATCGGTGTCCATTTTCCTGAGGACTCCCCGCCCTGGTCCCATCAATTCAATATGGGCCTGCTTCAGCGGGGTGAAGTCATGGAGGCCGTACATCCCGCTCAGCTCTACCAGGCCGGGCATGATTTCCTGCTCTTTTTTCTCCTATTGTATTATGTAGGAAGAGGTTACGCGCCACGTGGGGCGGGGATGCCTCTCCTCTGGTTCCTCTACGGTACAGGCCGATTTTTTATCGAGGGGTTGAGGAACGACACTCCTTTGACTCTTACCGGCTTAACCGTCTCGCAAAACTACTCCCTGGCGGTCGTTCTGCTCTTTGGAGTTGTGCTTGCGTGGATCTATTCCAGACCGTCTGATAATCGGGCTGCCGCAGTGCCGGTAATATCAGATATTCGAGAAAAGAAAGAAAAGACCTGAAAACACCATTGACTGTCGAATTGCTTAAGCTATCATTCGGGGTTTGCGGCTTTTCGCGATGTAGAGTGCATTCCCGATAGGGAAGGTGGTCGGTGGCAGCGCGGAACAGGCCAGTAAAATACCAGGGGGTCGTTGTCCCTATAAGGTGACGGCTTTCTGTGCTCTTTGACAATTTGAATTCCTGTGAGGATCGAGCGTGAGTATTGCCAACGAGCTGGTCGGCTTGTCTGACCGGTTCATGTGTTGGCAAACCTGTTTTTTTCCTTCAAATACATTCCCGGTAATGGGGGGCAGGATGTCGTTAAGGGCGAAAGCTTTTGCTTTCATCGCCTGACATTCAGTCTGTCTTGCCGGGTAGGTGAATATTTAACTGAAGGGTTTGATCCTGGCTCAGAATGAACGTTGGCGGCGTGGATTAGGCATGCAAGTCGAACGAGAACGGTTCCTTCGGGAACCAAGTAAAGTGGCGAACGGGTGAGTAATACATAGACAACTTACCCCCGAGACGGGGACAACCACTCGAAAGGGTGGCTAATACCCGATACTGCCTGGAGTCGGTGGATTCCAGGTGAAAGATGGCCTCTGTTTCAAGCTTTCACTCGGGGAGGGGTTTATGTCCTATTAGCTAGTTG
>DCKY01000073.1 GCA_002320775.1 Planctomycetes bacterium UBA1662 | reverse complement strand
ACTTTCTCACCAGCCTCGGCCCAGCCCCAGACGGGAACGGGCAGGTCGCGCTGCAGGACCATGTTGCTGCCGAGAACACGCGGCAGGGTTACGTCAGCCGATGCAGATACGGAAACCGCCAGGATGATGAGAAAGGTCAGTGCATGAAGTTTCATCTGGGTAAAACCTATCATTAAAAAACCGGGGTGAGGGGAAAGCGTGAAGCCGCTCACGCTACAAGCCGGCATCATACCAAAATTAACTCTCCGCCCAAAGGCATGCCTCAGGCTTCAAGCTGCAATGATTTCGCATCCCATTCCTGCCCGGGAGAGAATAAACTGCACTCTTGCGATGAACGATCTTCAACTCATCCCGGGACCATCCTGAAAAAATGAAAACCAGCTTTTCAGCCATTCTCCTCGCTCTGAGCCTGCAGGCTTTCACCGTAGATGTGAACGCCGATGATTCCATCACCGTCGAGGGGCTCATCACCCCGCGCGATGATACCGGCCTGTACGTACGCAATGGCGATGGTCAATTCGAGATCGAATGGACGAATGATACCCGGGTCGCGCTCGACGTGAACGCGCGGCTCCTGCGCGGCATCAAGGGCGGCGTCCTGAGCTACAAAGTGCACTCCTCTGACGAGATCATCAACTTCCCGCTGCCGAAGGGACCGGTCACCGGTATTGTCGAAATTCGCCGCAAGAACCAGCTACAAAAAGCCCTCAAGGAAGCACGGGCTGAGAAGTGGATCTCCGAGAGAGGCTTGTCCCTGCATTTTGGAAAAGAGCTCCCCGCGCGGCTGCCATCGGCCGACGACCCGCGTTTTGTCGGACTCTGGGACTCATCGACCCGACCCCGTACCCTGAGCATCAAGGACAGCAAATACGAGCTTTCCATGAAAAAAGGCGGTAAGGCCGACGTCCTGCTCTACAACGTGATCGGCACAGGCGACTGCAAACCCTTCATCAACCGTGCCCGGGTCAGTGGCCACAAAAAAGGCTCAGTCATCATCGCGGATGAAATCCACCTCAAGCCCATCGGCGACCAGGCGGCGAAAGATGACCCGAAACTGCCGCGCTACCTCTTCATCGGGGACTCCATCTCCGGCAACTACGGCCGCGGCCTACGCGAGGCGCTGAAGGGTAAATTCAACCTGCATCATCCGCCCACCAACTGCGGCCCCAGCGGCAAGGGGCGAGGTAACATCGTTGAATGGCTCGGCGGCTACCGGCAGAAGGGGCGGCAGTGGGACGTGATCAGCTTCAACTTCGGCCATTGGGATGCGGGCAACGACAAGGCCAGCTACCAGGAGAACCTCGAGGCGGTGATCGCCCCGCTGAAAAAAACCGGAGCGAAGCTGATCTGGGTGACCACCTGCCCGGTTCCGCGCGGCTTCCCGGCCGCCGGAGATCTCGACGAAAAGGGCAAGGCTCCCCGCCGCACCTGTGGGGTCATGAAAAAATATCTCAACCCCTGGGCGCTGGAGGTGGTGAAGCGCCACCCCGCGATCACCATCTGCGACCAGTGGCAGTACGTGAAGGACAACGAGAAAACAATCTACAAGAGCTTCTGGGCCGGAAAGAATGTCCACTTCGGTGGAGAAGCGGCCGACAAGCTGGGACAATTTCTCGCAAAGCACGTGCTGCAGGTAATGAAGAACAAATAATAGAAACCCTTTCCCTGGAATAAGAAACAAGGAGCCCTTCGATGATCAAATTCACCAGCTTATCCATTGCCCTGCTGTTAACAGCGGCCGGTTTCGCGCGCGCAGAAGACGCGAAGCCCGCCCCGTTCAAGCCCGCCTTCTTCGCCTTCCAGAACGGCGTCAACTTCGGCTCGCTGGAGGACGAGGCCAGGACCCTCAAGGAGCTCGGCTACGATGGCATCAACCAGGTCAAGCATGGCGGGGCGAGGCTCGCCGCGCGCATCGCCGCCTACGACAAGGTCGGCCTCAAGGTGCTGAGCATCTACCTCAACGTCAGGGACAAGCCGATCGCCGCGGAGGTGGTCAAGCCCTTTGAAAACCGCGGCGCGATGATCGAGCTGACAGTTAACAGAATGACGCCGACAACCGTCGAAGCGGTTCGGCAGACAGCCAAGATGGCCGCGAAGATGAAGATCCGCGTCGCGCTCTACCCCCACCACGGCAACGCGGTCGCCACGATGGCGCAGGCCATGGACCTGATCAAGAAGGTGGACCATCCCAACCTGGGCGTCATGTTCAACCTCTGCCACTTCCTGATGGACGAGAAGGCCGAGACCATGGAGGCCGTCCTCGAGAAGGCGGGCGACCGGCTCTTCGCCGTCAGCACCGCCGGAGCAGATCTCGGGGGACGCAGCTGGCGCGCCCTGATCCAGCCGCTGCACAAGGGCACCTTCCCGCAGAAGCGCCTCTTCGCGGCCTTGAAGAAACTCAACTTCAAGGGCCCGGTAGGCCTTCAATGCTACGCCGTGCGGGGCGACAAGCGCACCAACCTGAAAAACTCGATGGCTGCCTGGAAGAAGACTCTCGATGAGATCTGATTCAAGACCAGGCGAAAAATCGCGTTGGGATGATTCGGCAAGCGCCCGGCTGGGCTGGCTTGCGGTGTTGCTGCTGGCTACTGCTACGGCAAGTTCCCCGGCAGATGCCGCCAGGCCACCCAACGTCGTCTTCTTCCTCGCAGACGACCTCGGCTGGTGCGACACGACGCTGTATGGAAAAACCAGCTTCTACGAGACGCCGAACATCGAGCGCCTGGCGAAGAAAGGCGTTCGCTTCAGCCAGGCCTACGCCGCCTGCCACGTCTGCTCACCCACCCGCGCCAGCATCATGAGCGGCAAGTACCCGGCGCGCCTCCACCTGACCGACTGGCTGTCGGGACGGCGCAACTTCAGCTTCCAGAAGCTCCTCAACACTCAGATCCACCAGCGCCTTCCGCTCAAAGAGCTCACCCTCG
>DCKY01000045.1 GCA_002320775.1 Planctomycetes bacterium UBA1662 | reverse complement strand
CTACCAGACTGCTCTACCCCGCGACATTCATTTAAAATTACTTTCGAGAGGCTAGTGAATAATCGCTGGGGGGGGTAAAAGTCAAAAACTTTATCAAGCTAATCTGCCCGGTCGTGCAAGATGCGGGTCTCTTTCGTACAATGCGAGCGGGATAAGGTTGGTTCAAACAGGAAGATTTCATATGCATTCTGGGCATTTATTCGGAGCTTTGTTGCTGTCGGTGGTCTCTCTGGCCTGTGAGCCCGAGGCCCCGGGCGAGGTCGCCAAGGAAGATCTCCCAGTCGCCGCGGGACCGGAAGAGAGCCGCCCTGCGGATCCGCCGGCGCTTGCCGCGGGGGGGCAGCCCGATGTTGTGCAGGAGGCTGCCGTGGCGGCTCTTGAGGGTGCTCCGCCGGCGAAAGAGCCTGCGCTTGAGAGGCCGCCTGCGTCCGGGCAGGAAGCGCCCCTGGAAGAGCCAGGGGCTCCTCAGGAGAAGCCGAGTGCTGCAGACCTCGAGGCCCAGGCAGCGGATGAAAAGGCGAACGCCGCCGTGGTCATCGATAAGGAAAACGCCGAGGTGCGAATACCTTGCCGGTTTGTAAACCCGACGCGCCAGATCGAGGTCTTTGCCTGCCACAATCTCGGCCCTACCCATGAGACGGTGGTTGAGTTCGATGCGACCGGAGGCAGGATCCTCCAGGCTCTCCAGGATATCGGCTGTCGGTCGACGGCCTATTGGAACGGGACAATGCCGGGAGACTTTCTTCGCAACCAGGGAGACCGGCTGCTTGTGCTGGTACGCTGGAGTTACAAGGGGAAGAAATTCGAGCTGCCGGCCGAGGCGATGCTGACCGATGGGGATACGGGTTTCCCCTCCTTCATCCGCGGTTTTTCCTTCAGCGCGGGTCCTGTAGAGGGCGCTCGCGGGACGGGTGTCTCGCGGATCGCCGAGATTACCCTGGGCGCGACTCAGCGGGAGCGAGCAGTTTTCAGCCTGCTGTCCCATCCAACCACCTTGAATGGGCAGAGAGGAGCGGAGGGGCTTGCTCCCTGTCGAGCTCTACAGCCCTGGAGCTTCGCCCCGCTGGTAAATACCGACCAGGTGGCAGATCTTCCGGAGCTTGTAGAATCCCGGGTTGCGGCGGAAATTATTTTTCGACGGGTGAACTCGGAGTCCGAGCTTCTTCGGTATACGGATTCGATCGCTGCCGGAAGGGGCCTTGCCGCCCGGGCGGAGCTCTACAAGGCTCTCGAACCCATAGCTCTTGAGATCGATTCGCTCAAGAAATCTTACGAGGAGATCCTGGTCGGCATCGCCGGTCTGATCTCCCTCGATATCACCCAGCTGCCCGAAGAGAGCCGGCAGGAGCTGTCGGCGAGGGGAGGCATGCTCCGGGCCCTGGGAGGCTGGTACTGCTCGCGGATCCAGCATGAGTATTTTCGGCTCTACCTGGCGCAGGAGAAGTACAGGCTTGCCTGGCTTCGCGGACAGAAGCCCGCTGAGGACAAGGATGGAGCCTATGCCGGGATTCTCAAGCTTGCCGAGCTGAGGGTAGAGAGCGGTCTTCGCTACGAGGTCGATATTGCCGAGCAGGAGGTCCGGCTGGCGGAGAGCCGGCTTGCCGGCGAGGCGATCGTCCAGAAGTCCAGCTTGCTCGAACTGGACCGATCTCAGCGCCTGGTCGGTCACCAGATGGATGATATGGAGCGTAGAAGGGCCGGGTTCGATCCCTCAGAGGATGCCTACCTTTTGAAATTGCTGGGCGAAGAGATGAGGCGTGTTACCACGGCCTTCACCGTCCTGGCCGCCCGGGTCGAGCTGGGCAAGGGCTTCCTGGAGGAGATCGGGGCGCGTAAGGATGGCTCCTGGGCAGAGGCCTCCGTTTGTGTTCAGCTGAGGCGGGACCTTGCCTTTGAGACCCTCTATCACTCTACCCTGGCCACGCGGCTGCTCTCCATCGATGAGAACATTCGCTGGGAGGAGGGAGATTCTGATGATGGGGAGGATGGGGTGACGGAGAAGGAAAAGGCGGCTGCCGTTAAGCTCGCCGGTCTGCGCAAGGACAGGAAATCCCTGGCGGCGACAGCCGCCAAGGCGAAGGCTAACCTTGAGAAGCTGTTGGCCAGGGTGAAGGAGAGCTGCAAGTAGCAGGGGCCTCCGGCTGGAGCCTCAGTTCTCCCTGCGCACCAGTACGCTGCGACTGGATTCAATCCCATCCGAAGACTTGGCGTAGACACGGATGAAATTGAGCCCTTCGCGGAGCTGGATCCGGGTCTTGAACGCCAGCTCCTTCCTCCCCCTGGAGCGGTCGAAGAAGATCTTGTCGGGGCTCTGGGAGCGATCGGCAAGGGACAGATTGGTGGCCCAGGCGCTGAATTCATTGGAAGAGGAGCGTACCGTCGCATGTAGCTCCGCCTCCCGTTCGCTGGTGACCAGCGAGGACTTTTTCGATTTGTCGTCCATCACAGCCAGCTGGATTTCCGGCGCGGCGACCACCAGTCCGTTGGAGAAATCTTTGCCGTCTTCGCCGGGCTCGGAGATCGACACGGTCTTCCGAAGGGCTTCGGAAGAATAGGAATCAAAGACGGTCAGCTCGAAGATGTAGTCCTTGCCCTTGTTCTTGGCATCTTCGGCGGGCTTCGTATCAAACTCGAAAAGAACCTCGGTAGATTTCTCCGGATCGAGCTCAAGGAATTCGACGCGGCCTTTTTTCAGGAAGATTCGCGCGCCTGATTTGTTGCGCAGGACCGCGATTCCTTTGTGGACGCGTCCCTCGCCCTTGTTGCTGATGTTGACCCTGAGGCGGGCCTCGGTGCTCTCCTCCAGGCGTTCCAGGTTCTTCCCTGAGCTATCCTCCAGTGAGGTCGTGAAAGAGAAGGAGGGCTTCTCACGGCCTTTTATAATGATCCTGCCGGAGGATGTGGCGAGGACCTTGTCATCGCTGGTAGAGAGGTCGAGTGAGATGAGGCTGTCCTGGTTGCGGGGGAAATAGGGAAGCCTGATCTTGACCTGTCGCGAGATCTTCATCCCCGGCTCGATCTTGCCAAAGAGAAACTCTTTCTCCCTGAGCATGCCTGAGTCAGAGCGGCTGACGCCCTTCAGCCTGTACACAGGTGATTTTCCCCGGTTCGTGGCTGTGGCTGTTACCACGAGCATGTTGACGGCTACGGGGTCTTCCTTGTCCGAGGATTCTTCGCTGGTGAACTCGTGGCTGATTTTGAGCCCAAGGCTCTTCTTGTCCGGAGCGGGGTTGCCCGGGGGCGCGACGCTCCAGTCGATATCCAGCCGCGAGAGCTTTTCAACGATCTCTCCATAAAACACGGCGGCGAGATTCTCAAACGAGGCCTTCTTTTCTTCGAGGACGGCGGCGGGATCGAAGGGCTTGTTTGAAGACCCTAGGACCTTGAGAGCCATCTTAACCAGGGGGTCTTTTTCCGGATGGAGCTCGCCGGAGATAAAGCGCTCCTTCTCGGTGGCGTTGTCGTCTTCTTCCGGGTCTCGGGCCAGGTATTTGAGCGAGAAGCTGGGCTCTTCCTCTATCTTGTATTTTGACACGAGATGAGCTTCGTAGTCTCTTTCCGTCACGATGCTGTCGTTGGGGAAGAGGTCGAGGAGATCTTTGCGGAGAGTTGCCGGCTGGGCCAGGATGTCCGGAACGACCCCGGTCTCCTGGATTGAGATCTTTCCCGGGAGCAGGTATTCGCTGACGGTAATTTTGAGCTGGGCTCCGTTAGGCAGAGCCTGCAATTGCTGGACCGAGCCTTTGCCGAAGGTCCTGGTCCCGATCACGATGGCGCGGTTGTTTTTCTGCAGAGCGCCGATGACGATCTCTGCTGCCGATGCCGAGGCTTCATCCGCGAGCAGGATCAGCGGATAGCGCGTCTCTGTTCCCGAGGCCTTCGCACTGCGGTAGTCAGGTTCCTGGCTCTTGTAGGCGGTACCGACGATCTCTCCTTTCTTGAGGAAGGTGTCGGCCATGGAGATCGCCTGGCTCAACAGCCCGCCGGAGTTGTTCCTCAGGTCGAGGATCAGGCCAGCCAGCGGTTTGCCGTCATTGGATTCTCTCAGCTGGTTGAGGTTGCGGCGAAGGCTCTTGTAGGTGTTTCGGTCAAAGTTGTTGGCATGGATGTAGCCGACGCCTCCGCTCCAAGCCCCCGCGCTCTCAGCGTTCCAGTCCTTGATCAGCTTGGACTCGACGCTCTTGATCTCGACCCGGTCTCTCTTGACCTTGATGGGGACCGTCAGGATCTCTTTATTGTCTTTGCCGCCCTTACGCTTGACGGTGAGGGTGATCTCGGTATTGCGCTTGCCGCGGATCTTCTCGACTGCCTCCTGGACGGTCATGTTGACGGTCGACTCCTCGTTGATCTTCGAGAGAATATCGTCTTTTTTGAAGCCGGCCTTCTGGGCGGGAGTCCCCTTCAATACCTGCTTGACCTGGAGCCTGCCGGCGTCATTGGTCCCCACGAGCATTCCTACACCGAAAATCTCACCCTTGATCTGCACCTCGAAATCCTCGAAGCGTCGAGGCGTGAAAACCAGGGTGTGAGGATCGATCCCCGCGAGGTAGCCGTTGGCGGCCGCGTAACGTATGTCGTTGAGAGAATCTTTGCCGCTGTAGTAGGCGGAAAGAAAGGTGAAGACCTTCTCGATGAGCTCAACTCCATCGTCGCGTGTCATGCCGTCCTTGAGGGTGAAGACGGAGGTCTTGTCTCCGATGTGAACGGGGATGTAGGGGTTGGCGGGGTCCGAGTCTTCGATGTAGATTTCGTCGGCTGCGAATTCGATCGCAGTGAAGGCCTTTCGCAGCAGGGGTTGCGGGTCTACTCGGCCCAGGTCGATGTAGCTCTCCTTGAGTCTGCGATCAATCGCCCTGAACAGGAGCGGAAAGTCGGCCTCCTCGATGGCTTGTCCCTGTTTAGCGGTCAGGGAGATCGCCGCTGTGAAGGAGATGGACAGGATGGCCATGGCGGCGCATACGTAAAAGAATCCGCGCAGCATCGGGAATGCCCCATTCGTCTGTTCAGCGGTTTTGGCCTTGGGGTCGGATCGATAGTAGTGATCTGCGGAATGGTCGCGGTGCGAATTTTCTCTATTCATGGAGTCGCTGATCCTCTGGTTCAACTGGGCGCCGGCTGCGTGCGGCGCCGGTTCGTCATGAGCCTACCACTTCCGGCGGGGATCGGCAATTCCGCCGGAGCTCGATATCAGGAAGGAGGGAGAGCGGCCTTGTCCCTGAGCTCCGAAAGGCTCTTCATGACATCGCTGAGGTCTGTCTCCGACGGTGTTCCGAAGGCATCGTGGAGTTGGCGATAGAGGCGGTAGAGCTCGTCGTAGACCTCCTGGTTCAGCTCTATGGGTTCGAAGGTTTCCTCCTTGATAGCTGTCATGGCAACCTGGGCTTCCTCGACCGTATCGTAGCCCCCATCCCCGGCCCCGGCGGCGACCGCCGCGAAGATGGCGGCTCCCAGGGCACAGGTCTGTTCTGCAGCAGAGAGCTTCAGAGGTATGCCCAGCACGTCCGCGTAGATTTGCAGGAGGAGAGGATTTTTCTCGGCGATGCCGCCGCAGAGAACAATCTCATCGACTGAGACTCCGCTTGAGCGGATCTGCTCAATGATGATCCTGGCCCCGAAGGCGGTAGCCTCCAGCAGCGCCCGGTAGACCTCGAAGGGGCGGGTCTGGAGCGTCTGGCCGAGCAGCAGGCCGGTGAGCCTTGGATTTGCCAGGATGCTCCTGTTCCCGTTGTTCCAGTCGAGGGCGAGGAGCCCTGACTGGCCGGGGCGAAGTGTTTCCGCCTGCTGCGTGAGCTCCTCATGGCCAACGCCAGCTGGAGAGGCAAATTCACGAACAAACCAGCCGAAGATGTCGCCGAGCGCTGACTGTCCGGCCTCGAGTCCCCAGGAGCCGGGGATGATGGAGTCCCTTACGATTCCGCAGAGGCCGGAGATGGATGGCGGCGGGCCGGAGTCGGCCGGATGGACGACCATGTCACAGCCGCTCGTGCCCATGATCTTGGTCAGTCTGCCCTTACGGATTCCGGCGCCAACGGCTCCCACATGAGCATCGATGGCTGCGATCGAAACCGGAATTCCCGCCGGTAGTCCCAGCTTTTCCGCCCAGGCGCCGCAGAGTACGCCGCCCCGGCTTCCAGCGGCTTGCGGCGGGCCGGGGGGACGGGATGCAAACCAGTCGCTGAGGAGCGGATCGAGCGCCTCCAGGAATTCAGCGGGCGGGGGGCCCTCGCTGTCGTGGTAGAAACCCTTATGTCCGGCGGCGCAGACGTTTCTCGTGAGCCGCTCGGGCGTGTCGCATCCTGTCAGCGTTGCGCACAGGAAGTCTCCGAGCTCGACCCAGTCGGCTGCTGCTGCTGCGGCGGCGGGAGCGGTTCTGAGGAATCGCAGCAGCTTTGCAAGGGACCATTCGCTGGAGTAGGTTCCGCCGCAGCGAGCGAGGTGCTGGGGCAACCGCTGCGCCGCAAGCCGGGTGATCTCGTCGGCCTCTTCGTGGGCGGTGTGGTCTTTCCAGAGCCAGGCCATCGCTGCCGGGTCATTCTGAAATTCGGGCTGCTGCGCAATCGGCCGCATGTTTCCGTCGACGGGAATGGGTGTGCTCGCGGTGGCGCCGATACCGATGCCGATGATGGAATCTTTCGCGGATGGTCCCCGGGACTCAGCCAGGAGATCGAGAGCTTCGCGAGTCGAAGAGATGAGAGCCTCTTCATAGTCAAGGGGGGCCTGGCGGGCCAGCAAGGGGTCGGCGGGGTCCGTCAGGATACCATCCTCTCCACTGCTGTAGGGGGCCACGCCGCCTGCGATTTCAGCTCCGCAGCCGGCATCGACAATGAGCGCACGGGCAGTGTTGGTGCCGTAATCAAGGCCAAGACAGAACCTTGAGCTCTCCATGGAACAATCCTTAACTTGAGTTTCGTTGGGTTGGCAGAATAAGATAGCATTCTGTTTGATTGAGAGACATTTGATTATCCACGGGGCTGCCCCGGCCGGTTCGACGTATGAGTGACGAAGAAAAGAAAGAAGACGAGGAAGAAACCCGCGAGGATGAAGAAGGCGATGTCAATCGCCGCAGCTTCTTCACAGAGGGCTTTCGACATATGCTCAAGCCCCTGGCGGATGTTGTCGAGGCCCGCATGGAGAAGGTGGGGCTGCCCGATTTTGACGAGTACGAGCGCGGCAAGGGCGACTACCATTCGCCGAGCCCCGACGAGGCCCAGTTCGCACCCCTGCCCGACAGGCCGGTACTGCGTCCTCCGGGCGCCCTTGAGGAAGAACAATTTCTTCAGACCTGTATGGTGAGCGGACAGTGCGTGAGTGCCTGCCCGGTGGCCGCGATCAAGGTGACCATGGATCCCGACCCGATGAAGGAGGGCAGGCCCTTTATCGATCCTCAGAGCCAGGCCTGCGTTGTCTGTGATGATCTCTCCTGCATGAAGGTCTGTCCAAGCTCGGCGCTCATGTCGGTAGCCCGTGAAGATATCCGGATGGGACTGGCCGAGGTGGACGAGGCCTTTTGTGTTCGGACGCAGGGAGAGGATTGCCAGATCTGCGTCGATAAGTGTCCGTTGGGAGAGAGTGCGATCACGATCTCCTATTTTGGCGGACCGGTCGAGGTCCTGGACCCCGGCTGTACCGGCTGCGGTGTCTGCGAGATGTACTGCCCGACTGAGCCGAAGGCCATCGTCGTCAAGCCGCTCTCCGAAAGTGTCGAGCCGGAGGATCCTCCGAAGGATGGGCCGAGCCCATCGGATGAGGGGACCTACCTTCCGATGGACTGATTCAAACCTCTGCGGTTTGCTTTTCGCTGTCGTTGCGCTTCGGGCTTCTGCCGTAGAAGGCGAGACCTCCTACGATGGCGGAGCCGGCAAGGAAGGCCAGAAGGGTTACTCCCGCCGTACTGTCTCCTTCGGCAGGCCAGGCCGGGCTGCTTGATCCGGTCTCTCTGAAGGGCCAGAGATTCCACAGGGAGCCGGCCATCAGGCCGCCCAGGAAGGCCATGGTGGGGGATCGGTAGCGTCTGAGGAGCAGGTCGATCAACCGGGCGAAAAGGACGAGTCCGATCGCGCAGCTCGCCGTGAAGATGACCAGCAGAAGGTAGTCACGCTGGTTGATGATTCCGAGGACCTCATGGTACACACCTAGCAACAGGAGGAGAAACGAACCGCTGATGCCCGGCAGCAGCATAGCTGAGCTCGCGGCGCAGCCGCAGACAGCGAGCCTGACGTAGTTAAAGAGGCTGTGATGCAGCGCGGCTTCCTGGGGGGCCTGCTCCTGCGTGAACCCGGCGGCGTAGATGGAGATGCAGATGGTCAGGGCCGCCGCGGAAACGCCACAGGCCAGCTCAACCATCGACTTTCGTTCCATCAGCCTTACGGGGAAGATGATCGAGGCTCCTACGAGACCAAAGAAAAACCCATTGGTTGGATTCGGGTGGTCTGTGATGAGGTATTCGATCAGCTGGCTACAGGCCAGGATCGAGAGGAACGCGCCGCTGAACAGTTGAGCCAGGAAGCCCAGGTCGTGTCCATTCCACAAGGTCCCCAGGCGAGCCTTTCGTTCCTGGCCCCAGGGGAGACCAGCGGCTTCTTTCAGGGTGGAGAGGGAGAAGCTATGCAGCGCCTTGATCAGGCGCTCGTAGATTCCGAAGATGACGGCCATTGTCCCGCCGCTGACTCCGGGGATGATCATGGCAAGTCCGAGGACTGCGCCTTTGATGATGTTGAAGATGGCGTTGAGCAAGGCTGGTCTCTTAAGTGAAGACTGCCGTAAAACGGGCGGACCTGTGTGACGTCAGAACGCGTTTTCCCGAGCCTGGCCGGCCCCGGATTCCTCACGGATTTCTTCTCCTGGATTTCCGTTTTCGAGTTCGCACATTTCCAGGAAGAGCTTATGGACACGGAGATCGTCGGTCAGCTCGGGATGGAATGTTGCGAGCAGTATTCGCCCGTTTCGAATAAGCACCGGGTGGCCTTCGTGGAGGCCGAGAATTTCACAATCGAGGTTTTCGGATCCAGCTTCGATGATCGGCGCGCGGATAAAGACTCCGTGAAAGGACGTCTCGAAAGGCGTCAGAAACAGCTCGGCGTTGAAGCTGTCAACCTGGCGTCCATAGGCGTTTCTTCTCACCTCGATGTCCACGACCTGCAGCCGCTCAGGCCGTTCAGTTCCCTTTCCCAGCAGAATGGCTCCCGCGCAGGTCCCGAAGATCGGCAGGCCGTTTCGACCGGCCGCTCGGAGCGCATCGAAGAGCCCGCAACGGCTGGCGAGATTCTCCATCGTAGTGCTTTCGCCGCCGGGGATGACCAATCCCTGGATGTTCTCGAGGTCCTCCGGCTTCCGAACTCTTCGGGTCTCCACTCCGCAGCGCTGGAGACTGGCGATGTGAAGCGGGAAGGATCCCTGCAGGGCGAGCACGCCGATGGTCGGCTTGGCCGTCCGCGACAGATCAGGGAAGCGCCTGGCGTTTACCATCCGCGGCTCTGAAGAAGTTTTTCTTCAGGAATTTCGGCGGTGTCCTCGCCCCTCATGGCGACATCTACATTCTGGCAGATCCGCACGAGCTCGGCGGGATTGTCAAAATGGGTGACCGCTTCGACGATGGCCCTGGCGACAGCGCTCTGCTTCTCCGGGTCGGGGCTTGACTTGAATATTCCCGATCCGACAAAGACGGCCTCAGCGCCAAGGCGCATCATCATGGCAGCATCCGCGGGGGTCGCTATTCCGCCCGCCGCGAAGTTGGGAACCTGAAGCCGCCCGTTCTTTGCGACCTGCTTTACAAGATCCCTGGGGGCGTTGAGCTTTTCCGCGTAGCTCGCGAGATCCCAGTCGCCCAGTCCGGCCAGTTCTTCGATCTGGGAGTTGATGAGTTTCATGTGGCGCACGGCATGGATGATGTCGCCAGTTCCCGCTTCACCCTTGGTTCGGATCAGCGCGGCGCCCTCGGAGATCCGGCGGAGCGCCTCGCCGAGATTTCTGGCTCCACATACGAAGGGCGCCTTGAAGGGACTCTTGTCGATATGGGCATCTTCGTCTGCCGGGGTGAGAACCTCGCTCTCATCGATGAAGTCTACGCTCAGGGCTTCCAGGATCTCGGCCTCCATAAAGTGACCTATTCGCGATTTGGCCATCACCGGGATCGAGGCGCACTCCTGGATCTCCTGGATTTTGGAAACCGGGGACATCCTGGCGATTCCGCCATCTTTTCGAATGTCGGAGGGAACCCGCTCAAGCGCCATGACAGCCACCGCGCCGGCCTGCTCGGCGATCCGGGCCTGTTCGGCGTTGGTCACATCCATGATCACTCCGCCAACCAGCATTTTCGCCAGTCCGACTTTTTCTTCCCAATTGTTTTCGCCTTCAACGGCGATATTGTTCTCTTCGTTCATCAGTGGACCTCGATAGCCAAAAAACGGTCGGAAAAATAAGTAATGACCCTTCTCATTTCCTCAGACTGTGGTGATTGTGGGTATTCAACAGTCAATTTGCAACTAGGATTCCATCAGCCCTGCGGAGGTGAATTCAGCAGGCAATTGCCTCTGGAGTAGAGACTGTATTTTCCATCTCTGACAAAGCCGGCTAAGGTCATGCCGATCGTGCGGGCCATATTGATCGAGAGGCTCGAGACTCCCGAGACCGAGACGATGGCCGGGATACCGGCGCGATAGGCCTTCTGGACGATCTCGAAGCTCACTCGCCCGCTCACCTGCAGGACACATCTGTTCAGCGGGAGGAAATCCTCGAG
Organism: Planctomycetes bacterium UBA1662; assembly: GCA_002320775.1. Lineage (GTDB taxonomy): Bacteria > Planctomycetota > UBA8108 > UBA8108 > UBA8108 > UBA8108. The sequence continues at coordinate 6,399 of DCKY01000045.1, read as the reverse complement.
CAGGGCGGCCCCTATTGTTTTGTCGACGGCATTGTGACGGCCGATGTCCTCGCGCAGGAAGATGATCTCTCCCTCCGGATCGAATAGTCCAGCGGCGTGCAGGGCTCCGGTGCGGTGGAATAATTCCTGGCGCGGCTCCATCCGTTTCGGAAGCAGTCCGATGAGTTCGGGTGAAAGCCAGGGCTCCGGGGCCGGCTCCCGCGCCGGCGGAGGCGTGAGCGCCATGGCCTCGCTGATGCTTCGCTTTCCGCACACGCCGCAGCTAGACATGGACGAGCCCTGGCGGGAGGGAGAAGTGATGGTTCTGTTTGGGTCCGAATGCAGCAGGTCGGCAGTGTTTAGCAGGGTGTCGTCCGGCCGGAGGCCTGCTGCGGTCTCGCCTCCTGCAAGCGCATTTTCTCCATGTAGCGACAAAGCGCCAATGTCCGCACGTGAGTCGATGACGCCTTCGGCGTAGAGCAATCCGATTGCCAGGTCTTCATCGTTTCCGGGAGTCCGCATGAGGGTCGAGAAGGCCTTCGAATTGACGCGTATCTCGAGGGGTTCTTCGACCACGACCTGGTCGGTCTCGGGTTCGATGAACGTTCCGTCAAACCGATGGACCTCGGATTTTACCGCGCCGTCGCAGTGGGCTTCGGATGGAGTTGGGTCGTCGTTCGCACTCATGGCAGTCTTGGCTTCACTGGGGTGTCCTTTGCAGAATGAGTAGGGAAGGGGGCCGCATCCAGCGGAATCCTGAGAGTTCCGACAGGCGGATCATTCCCGTTTCAGCTCTCTTCCCATGAGATCCGCGACGGCCGAAGCGGGAGTCTTGCCCTCAAAGAGAACCTGGTAGACTTCGGTCGTGATCGGCAGCTCGACATTGATTTTCTGTGACAATTGATGCATCGAGCGGGTCGTCTCGACTCCCTCCGCTACCTTTTCACTTGAGGCGAGGATGTCATCGAGCGATTCGCCCTCTCCTATACGCCTGCCAACGGCGTGGTTGCGCGAGTGCTGGCTGGTGCAGGTGGCTACCAGGTCGCCGATTCCGGAGAGGCCTGCGAAGGTCTCCCTGCTGCATTCGAGCGCCGCGCCGAGTCGGGTTACCTCGCTGGCTCCTCTGCAGACCAGGGCTGCCCTGGCATTGTCTCCGTAGCCCAGCCCGTCTGAGATTCCCGCCGCCAGTGCGATCACGTTTTTCGATGCTCCTGCCACCTCGACTCCCCTGATGTCGGGGCTGGTGTATACCCGGAAGCTCCTGGAGCTGATGATCTGCTGGATTTTCGAGCAGAGAGTCTCGTCTCCACAGCCGACCACCACGGTTGTGGGCAGGCCCAGCGAGACCTCCTCTGCATGGCTCGGCCCGCTCAGGACGGAGATCCTGCATTCGGGGAAAAACGACGAGATGATGGCCGAGGGTAGCTCCAGGGTTTCACGCTCGAAGCCCTTTGAGCAGGAGATGTAGATGCCGGCTGCGGGAAGTCTTCCGCGGAGCTCCTCTAAGGTGGCTCGCAGGAATTGCGTGGGAACCACCGAAAATACGGTCTCGACTCCGGTCGCCAGCTCGGCAATATCTGAGCTGAAGACGATTCCTTCGGGGATGGTGACTCCCGCCAGGTACTTCCTGTTTTCACGGGAGCTCTCGATCTCATCGCAGTAGGCGGCATCATGCCCCCAGACCCTGACATCGTGCCCGTTGGATCTCAGGACGATCGAGATGGCTGTTCCCCAGCCGCCATTTCCCAGCACGAGGATGGGGGTGTTGGTCGTTTCTGTCATGGCTGAGCGTCTCTCCCTCCGCCGTTTTTTTCCGCGGCAGGACCGTCACTCGTCTTCTTTTTAAAGGTGTGCTCTTTGCCCCGCAGGATACGGGAGATGTTCTTACGATGTCGAATGAAGATCAGGCAGGCAACCGCTATTGAAAATACGAGGCGGGCGGAAAAGGGGGTGGGTGGGTCCAGTAAGCAGGTTCCCAGGGGAAGGGTGATCCCCGCTGCCAGGGAGGCGATGGAGACTGTCCTGGTGGCGAGGTACAGGATGATCCAGACAAGCCCTGCCGCCAGGGCCGCCGGCAGCGCCACAGCCGCGATGACGCCAAAGGTTGTGGCGACTCCCTTGCCGCCTTTGAATCTAAGGAAGATCGGAAAGGTGTGTCCAAGGATCGAGGCGGTTCCTGCGAGAATGGGTACCGTATCCTGCCATGAGGATTCGGCTCCGAGAAGCTTACCGGCGATGAGGACGGGGACTATTCCCTTGGCAAAGTCGAGCAGGAAGGCTGCGAAGGCCCATCTTTTTCCGAGCGCGCGGCCCAGATTGGTCGCCCCTATATTACCGCTGCCCTGCTCGCGGATGTCGACGCCGTGGGCTTTTCCAATCAGCAGGCCAAAGGGAATGCTGCCCAGCAGGTAGGCTCCAGCTATCAGCAGGGAGCAGGAGGCGTCCAGGTTGTGGAAGAAATCGTTCATCTGTCCTGTGGTGTCGTTTTCCATATGGATTCAAACGATGCCAGCGCATTATATTCCGGCTTGAGCGATTATCCAGCGGCGGCGGCGGGATGCCTCGGTCTTTCATCCGCTTCCTGCCCCTGATAGCATAAGCGTATGCCAGAAGCCGCAGTGATTGAATTGATCAGATCTGAGCCGGAGCTCGCACGGCTTTCCTCTATTCTCAAGGGGATGGGATCGGTCGCCATCGCCTATTCGGGAGGGGTCGACAGCGCCTTTCTGCTGAAGGTAGCCACTGCGGTTCTTGGTGAAGACGCGCACGGGGTGCTGGCTGTGTCCGAGAGCCTTGATCGAAACGAGCTCGAGGCAGCCCGGGAACTCGCTTGTCAGCAGGGTTTTTCCCTCTCGGTCATCGAGACGCATGAGTATGAGAATCCTCTCTACAGGCGCAATGGGCCGGACCGGTGCTACCACTGTAAAACGGAATTGTTTAACGAGGTACGCAGCTTTGCCGCCCGGGAGGGGATCCCCTGGGTGCTGGATGGGAGCCACGCCGGGGATGTGGGCGATTATCGACCTGGAATGAAGGCCCGCAATGAGCAGGGGGTTCGCAGTCCGCTGATGGAGGCCGGGCTCGTTAAGGATGACATCAGAGTCCTCTCCCGGCTTCTTGGCTTGCCGACGTGGGATAAGCCCGCCGCGCCCTGTCTCTCCTCGCGGATTCCATATGGCGCCGAGGTGACGAAGGAGAAACTGCGCCAGGTCGAGGCCCTTGAGGAGTTGCTCTCGGTGCTGGGCTTTGAGATTCGGCGGGTGCGTCACTATGGAGATGTTGCGAAGATCGAGGTTCCCCTGGAGCGCGTGGAAGAGCTCAGGGAGGTCTCGGTGTTTACGAAGGTTGAGTCCGAGGGTGGGAAGCTGGGCTTCCGTTCGGTCACGGTGGACCCGGATGGCTACCGCTCGGGCAATCTTAACAGGGCGCTGGAGAAGGGCGGAACGGATGTCGGCTTTACCGAGGTCGTAACCCTCGAGCCGTCAAGGCGAAGGGAAGGAGATGGAGCCTTCAGTTGAAAGGAAGGAAGGCTCGTTTATTTTTGCTTCGGCCCTGGCGCGGGTGTTAAAGTCTCGCTCCGAAATAGACCGGTAAATCAAACGCGGGGTTCCGGGCCCGCTGTCAGGGGTGAACGGGCATGATTATCACTATTGACGGACCTGCTGGGGCGGGCAAGAGCACTGTGGCCAGGATCGTCGCAAGACGTCTGGGATTGCCCTATCTGAACTCAGGCTTCATCTACAGGGCGGTCACCCTGCTGGTTATAGAGCGGGCGGCCGCTGAAGGCTGCGCCATCGAGGAGATGTTCGAGCGGCGGGACGATATTCTCGAGATGATAGGCGATCTTCAGCTTACCTTCAGGGATGAGGCTCCGCCCGGGGAGGGGGATGATAGCGGCAGGACTCTTGTTTTCATCGGAGAGCGGGAGATATCCGGCAGCCTGAAGAGTTCAGAGGTGACCTCCAATATCTGGCGAGTTGCGGATGATGGGGAATATCGCGCCGGCCTGCTTGGTTTGCAGCGAAGCTGCGTCCGGCAGGCGGGGGTGGTGGCTGAGGGCAGGGATATGGGGAGCGTCGTTTTTCGCGATGCAGACCTGAAGTTCTATCTCGATGCGAGCTCCGAGGAGAGAGCTCGCCGCCGCTTCCGTGAGCGAGATGGGACTGGGGATTCTTCGACCTATGAGGAGATCCGCGAGGCGATCGAGTCCCGCGACAGCCGGGACAGGAACCGTGTCGATTCACCCTTGATTGAACCCGAGGGGGCCATCAGGGTCTGCACCGATGACTGGACTGTTGAGCAGACGATCGATTTTCTTGTGGGCGAAGTAGAGAAAAAACGCTCTACCTGATCTTCCCAGCCGCGAAATCTAAAAGGCAACGGTAGCGCTGTCATCCCCGTCGATCCGGTCTGCTGCTGGTCTTTTATCCACGAAGGGCTTGCAGGAGGCTGATTTTCGGAACGATGTGGACACAAATCGCAGAAAACACAGCTGAGCGGCGATTTTGCTGTGGTCTTTAATCCTGTTTCGGAGAGAATTGGCCGTTTGCGTTCTATGTGTTTCTTTTATCAACCCCCAGCCCCCGCTTCCCGGCTTTTTTGCTGTCGGGAATTGCAGGGTATTTTCCCCAGGTTCGGTTTGTAAATGTCTGTAAATCCCCTAGTCAAACAGTTTGATCTTACACAAGAAGAATTAGAGTCCCAGGTAACCGAGGCCATGAAGGGCCTTGATGCCGATCAGGTTGCAGAGGCCTACGAACAATCAGTCTGCAGCTTCGAGCAGGATAAGATTATCCAGGGCAAGGTCGTCAATATCATCGGTGATTCGGCGATTATCGATGTGGGCTATAAGTCAGAGGGCGCGGTTCCTCTTGACCAGTTCGATAACGCTTCAGAGCTCACTATAGGAGACGAGGTCGAGGTCCTCCTGGAGTCGGTTGAGGACGAAGATGGCCTGGTTGCACTCTCCAAGCGCAAAGCTGATCGTCAGCGCGGTTGGGAACGTGTTGTCGCGACGAACAAGGAAGGCGACGAGGTCACCGGCAAGGTGATCCGGAAGATCAAGGGCGGGCTTCTCATCGAGATTGGCGTGCCCGTATTCCTGCCCGCTTCCCAGATCGGCATTCGTCGTACTGGTGATATCTCCGAATACATCGGGCAGGAGATGACCTGCAAGATCATCAAGATAGATGAAGCCCGGATGAACATCGTCGTTTCCCGTCGACGGCTCATCGAAGAGCAGCGCGAATCCCAGAAGCTGGAGCTTCTCGAGGGTATCGAGGTCGACCAGGTTCGCAAGGGAGTGGTCAAGAACATCACCGAGTTCGGTGCTTTTGTAGATCTGGGAGGCCTCGACGGCCTGCTCCATATCACAGATATGAGCTGGGGCCGTATCAGCCATCCGACTGATCTCGTCAAGATTGATGAGGAGATCGAGGTTAAGATTCTGAAGGTCGACAAGGAGAAAGAGCGTATCTCGCTGGGGCTCAAACAGAAGGAAGAGAGCCCCTGGTCGAATATCGAGGAGAAGTACCCGGTCGGAAGCCGGGTGGAGGGAAGAGTCGTCAACGTGCTCTCCTACGGCGCCTTCATCCAGCTTGAGCCTGGAGTCGAGGGTCTCGTACATATCTCCGAGATGTCCTGGACCAAGCGAATCAACCATCCCAACCAGGTTGTCTCGATTGGCGATGAGGCAGAGGTGGTTGTCCTTGAGATCAAGAAGGAGAAACAGGAGATCTCTCTCGGCATGAAGCAGGTCGAGCAGAACCCCTGGGATCTCGTCGCTGAAAAATTCCCGATTGGAACAGTTATCGAGGGTATTGTCCGGAATCTGACCAACTACGGAGCCTTTGTCGAGCTCGAAGATGGAATCGATGGCCTGCTGCATGTCGCGGACATGTCCTGGACCAAGAAGGTCATCCATCCGAATGAGATCGTTCAGAAGGGTGATTCCGTACGGGCTATCGTTCTCAATGTCGACCAGGACCGCAAGCGAATCGCTCTCGGGCTCAAGCAGCTTGAGGAGGATCCCTGGGACAAGGACATTCCTGAGAAGTACCGTGTAGGAATGGTTGTTTCCGGCGCAGTGACCAAGATAACGAATTTCGGTGTTTTCGTTGAGCTTGAGGAAAATCTCGAAGGATTGCTCCATATCTCAGAGCTGGCCGATCAGAAGATTGGTTCGGCTGAGGAGGTGGTCAATGCGGGGGATAAGGTCTCAGTCAAGATCATTCGTGTTGATCCCGAGGCCCGCAAGATCGGTCTCAGTCTCAAGGAGGTCGAGGGCGGAGGTTCCGTCGAAGCTGCTCCCGCCGCGGAAGGCGAGGACGCTGCGGTAGAGACTCCCGCGGACGGTGATGCCGAAGCGGCTCCTGCTGAAGAGCCTGCCGCTGAAGGTTCCGAGTCCGAAGCTCCGGCGGA
>DCKY01000256.1 GCA_002320775.1 Planctomycetes bacterium UBA1662 | reverse complement strand
CGTGCTGCCAGCCTCGGCCTCTCGGTAATCTACCTCGAGAGTCTCTCCCTGCTGTACACGATACTGGCGACCTCCGTCGCGAAATATTGCTTCCATCGAACTACTTTCCTGCAATAGACGGTTTTACTTATACCTGATTGTATATTTGTCTGACCCGAGCTTCGGATCATTTTTCACTACAATCTTCTTATTGTAGTCTTTTTCAAAATTCGCCAGGAGCTCCCCCCTGTCACTACAGAGATACTTGGTAACATCCGGCCCGGTGGTAATCTCGCAAGTCTTCTTCTGTCTTTGTCCCAGTTCTCCACGCAGCCGTCTCAAGATCTCGATACCGGCACTCGTAGGCGATTTCACCCAGCCCGTTCCCTCGCAGCAGGAGCAGGCGACATGGTTGGAGCTCTCGAAGCTCGGCCGGACTCGCTGCCGGGTCATCTCGATGATCCCGAAACGGGAAACCCGTGTGATCCAGCTCTTGGCTTTGTCCTTGCTGAGGCACCTTTTTACGGCCTGCTCGAGTTCTCTGCGATTGGGCATCTTCTCCATATCGATAAAATCGATAACGACGAGCCCGCCGAGATCCCTCAAGCGCAGCTCCTGGCAGATGACTTCAGCCGCCTCGAGGTTCGTTTTAAGCGCAGTAGACTCTAGATCCTCCTCATCACGATACTTGCCGGAATTAACATCGACAGAAACCAACGCCTCCGTCTGTTCGAGTATGATCCACCCGCCACTTGGCAGTTGAATCCGGCGATTGTATATACGCTCTATTTGCTGTTCAATACCAAACTTGGTGAACAGGGGAGTCTTACCGGTATAATGCTTCAAACGTTCGGCTGCCTGAGGCATCACGCCCAGCAGGAAATCCTTTCCATGCTCATAAACGGCCGGTTCGTCGATCAGGATCTCCTCAACGCTGGAATCGAAGAGATCTCGCAAGGAGCGTGTAACAAGGTCAGACTCCTGGAATAGCAGGGTCGGAGTCCTCCGGGTACGCACCTTTTCAACAATATCGGTCCATGAGGACATCAGGCCGTCAAAATCTTTCTTGAGCAACTCGGCCGTCTCTTCCTCCCCCGCAGTACGGACGATGTAGCCCATACCTTCCGGCGGATCGAGACTGGCCAGTTTTTTACGCAGGGCGCTTCGCTCGGAACCATCCCGGATCCGCTTCGACACTCCATGACGGCTGACTCCGGGCATCAGCACCAGGTATTTACCCGGCAGGCTGACGTAGGTCGTCAGGCTTGGCCCCTTCATTCCAATCGAATCCTTGGAAATCTGGACGAGGATGTCCTGACCCTTGCGAAGAATGTCCTGCATCTTCATATCACGAGACCCGGGAACCCGCTCAGAGAGCCGGTCGACCGGGACCACGGTTGAATCTTTATAGATGCCGAGCACATCCGAGACGTGCAGAAATCCGTTACGGCCAATACCGATATCAATGAAAGCCGCCTGGATGGACGGCTCTACATTGACAACCCTGCCCTTGTAGATATTGCCCAGGTATTTCTTTTCCGCCGCACGCTCGTAATAGAGCTGGTCCAGCCGGCCATCCTCAAGAACCCCAATACGGATCTCCTGCGGCTCGATCGCATTGATCAGGATCTTCCTGACAACGGCAGGCTCCTCAGCCTTCGTTCGCTTCCTGGACTTGGCCTTCTTCCGCGCCGCCGGTTTCTCAGCAGAGCCTTCCGACTTCCTGCCTCGGCCCCTGCCTCTGCTCCGACTCCGGCCTCCGCCGGGTTTTTTCTCCTGGGAGGCGCCCTTGCCGCGCCCTCGACCCCGGCTTCTGCGTCGGCCAGAGCCTCGGCTCTGTGAAGAATCGGACTTGGATTTAGAGGCAGACCTTCCCTTCGACGAGCCTTCCTTCTCCTGTCCGGATTCGCCCTTGGCAACCTGGGCCGCAGCTACAGCCTGCTTCTTTGCCCCGGAGCGACGTCTCGGACGCGAACGCCTGCGGCGTCTCTTATCCCCTGTCGCCGCCCTGCTTTCCGATTCGGAGCCAGCCTCTTTATTCTTCTGCGGGGTCTTGCTAATTGAGGAGCCGGAATCTGCGGAACGTTTTTTCCTGGGTGGCGAACGGCGCTGAGCCTGGGAAGATTCCCCGCCCCTGCGCCCGCCTTCGCTTTTGCCCCGGGGACGCCTACGACGGCGCACGGGCTTGCCCTCCTCGCCGGCCTTCTTTTCACCGCCGCCAGATCGACCCCTCGTCTTGGCCTTGACCGCGCGTTCCTCGCTTTTCTGTGCAGACCTTGCGGGACGCCGACGCCTGCGAGTTCGCGTCTGTTCCGGCTGTTTTCCCCCTCCCGCACGACTCTTACCTTTTGAACGCGAAGGTCGGGAGCTTCCCTTGCCTGCCTCGGCAGAGGCGACGGTTCGAGATGCTCCTGAACGCGACCTGCCGCCGCTCGAACGTTTACGAGCAGGCTTTCGAGCGGAGTTACCGGAGGCTTTCGCCTCGGACGGTTTTCTTCTTCGCGAACCGGAAGAACCGGATCGACGTTTCGACGACTTATCGTCGCCTGAACCCAAACCCGCACCAAATTCCTGGCCACCGGATTCGGACCTCTTTGTTTCAGCTTTTTTACGTACGGCCAAAATAATCTCTTAAAGATCTACATCGGGAAATCGCGACAGGACTGGAATTTATAGAAATACCGCCCTCAAGGAGCCATCTGCCCGTATGAATCGAACCACCGCAAACGACTCTAAATCTGATGAGAGAAAACGCACTCATCCTCGCGAGTGAAACCCCCTGTTTTACTTGTTTATAAAAAAAAAACAACGGAAGAGTTGTAAGAAGAAACTCTTCCGCTGTTTCGTAACCTATTTATTTACAGGTATTTCAGTTGTCCTTTGTCTCCTGTGGCGCCCTCCCGCCCTCAAGACCATCCTCGCGAAAGAAATCCTCTTCGCGGTGCTTATTGATCCTATCGCGGAAGAATCTCCCTTCCTGCTCGGAATTATTAAGAATCCGCGGAGTGATCATGATCAACAGCGATTCAATCTCCGCCCGCTCCTTGTTCCAGGAAAACAATCTCCCCATCAGAGGAATTCCCGCCAGAATCGGAATGCTCGTTTTGACATGAGACCGTTTCTCAGTCTGCAGGCCTCCGATGACGGCTGTCTGCCCATCTCGAACCCGCATGTAGGTAACAACCGTCTGGGCCGACTCCCGGGGCAGATCGATAAAAGATTCGGTCTGGCTTCCGGGGGCCGAAAAGGCGAAACGCTCAAAGCCGGCGATCGAAGAACTGGAACCCGAGAGCGTTGAGACCTTCGGAATGATGCTCAGGTTAATCTCATCTGTACCCGGCACCACGTGCGGAGTGATATACAGGGTGAAGCCGATATTGATCGGTGAGCGATCATTTTCCTCAATCGCTACGGTGACATTGCCGTTCTGATCCTGCTGGATCTGCTGGATGGCGAAGGGGATCGTCTCTCCAACAAAAATAACGGCGGGACGATTGTCCAGCATCGTGAGGGCTGGCTCCTGGACAATCTGCGTCCGCTCATCATCCTTGACCATCCGCAGGAAGGCGTGCATCTGGGTAAGATCCAGAACGCCGAGCGCCTCGAATCCATTTACGCCAAGAGAACTGACACCGCTCTGCCCAACGTTAAAGGGAAAAGTTCCTCCAAAAATGCTCAGCGGGTCCCCGGAAAACTCCGGGTTCTCCCGCGGCGTGATAAAGCGGGTCGACGCGGTAAACCCATCGCGCTCAGGGGTGCTGGGATCATCGAAGCGAACCCCCTGCTCAAGCAGATCGGTGTTGGTCGTCCGAATGAACTTGACCTCCACATGCACCTGGGCAGGAGGCACATCGAGCAGCTTGATGATCTCGGCCATCTCTTCCAGCTTTGGCCGTGTGTCCTTGACGATAATGGTATTCGTCCCCGAATCATAGGTGAGCTGCCCGCCATCGGTGGTGACGATCTGGCGAAGCGCTTCCTCCAGCGGAAATCCACCGCCGGCTGAAGCCTTGGCCTCATTCCCGGCCCCCGGAATGGCCTCGACGACCTCATGGGCGAGGTTCTCGATATTGGCCATCCTCGCGATGTAGGGCTCCGAAGGACGTATGTAACGCAACTGGAAAGACCGCGTCTCGAATTCGGACTTGAGAGTGTCAGGATGAACCACGCGAAGAATACTGCTTTCTCCAGAACTGGAGGCCGCGCCACTGACAACTACGAAACCGGCGGTCTTGACCAGCGTATCGAGGGCTTCCCTCCAGGGTACGTTATTCAGGCTGAAGCTGACCTTCCCCTCGACCTGCTTGCCGATCACGATATTGACGCCGGCCTGCTTGGCGATAAGGTCTACCACCAGCCTGAGGTCCGCATCGTTGAATTCCATGCTGACCGTCGCGGGCTGAGTAAAACGCACCAGGCGAGGGCTTACCCTCACAACCTTGCAATTCGACTGCTTGGCAAGAAGATTCATCGCCTCCATCCAATGAAGCCTCTCAACACTGATGGTGACCTTCTCCTTCACATTGGCATCAGCGATGATATTGATCCCGGCGCTGGCGCTCAGGGTCTTCAGCGCGACGGAGAGATCCTCGTCCTTGCAGTCCAGGTTGACATAGCCTGCGCCGAGGAAATCTCCAGGTTCTCTGTCGGAACCCGAGATGTACTGCCTGAAAAGCCCCAGGGCCTTCCCCTGTCCATCCTGGGCCTCGGCCGGCGCGGCCAGGCTCCCGCAAATGACCAGGAGCGCGACCAGCGTCCTCGCCCGCGAATTGCAATTTTTCATGATCTGTCCCTTCAATTGTTATCCCGACCACCGGTCAGGTAGACCGGGATCGCCTCTCCCTTGTATTCAAACTTGACCCGGTCACTTGCAACCTCCAGCAGCACGAATCCCGAGATGCTGTCGCCCGGCCTCAGCGGCTTGCCATCGACGACCGCAAGTCCTCTGCCTCCGCCGACCAGGATGCCCTTCACAGAGGGCTTCTTACCCTCGAATTCCGCACGAATCGCTGTACGCCGAACCAGCTCAACCGTTCTGCGCCGCAGCTCTGAGGCAACCGGCGCATACTCGGCCGAGAGAGCCTTCAGCTTTCGGGTGTCAGCGAACACCTCCAGGCTCAATTTCTCGACCTCCCGGTAGTCGCCGGAATCAAAGCTTGCCTGCATCCCGGCTAATCCCGCGACAGCCTCGCGGTAGTGGTATTTCAAACGTACAGGCTTCAACCTCGAACCCTGGGTGGTCAGCCTGGATTGGATATCCCTGTACTCTTTACGATGCCGCGGCAGCGAGAATACGACCTCTTCGATGCCGGACTTCTCAATTTTCACCCAGGCCGCCAATGCGCCGGATTCATCGCCATTGGAGAGGGCCTCGAAGACCTTCGCAGACAGGCCCCTCAGGCGGCTGACCGCCTCCGCCTGGCTCATACCACCCTCTGGCGCTTGAACTACCGGAGTCTCCCGGGCCTCCTTCGGCTCCTCTGGAGTGCTGAGCGGAAATGGTTCGCTGAACGGATCGCGGCCGCTCAGTCTTGGAAGCTCGAACGATTCAAGCTCCAGGGCCAACTGGACAAAACCCGTATCGGAGCCGTAGGGCGCGAGCGCGGGCAGTTCCTGGACATCCTTAATGATATTACGTCCGCCCTGGGCGGCCCTGCGCAAACAAGCGAAGACCTGCTCGCGCTCATTGCGAAGACCATGCACCTCGGCCTCCAACAACGCGATAAGCCCGGCAGGTCCACCGAGAATTTTCGCATCCTGGTAGCTCTCGAGAGCCTCGTTGTAGCGCTTCTGCTGGCGAAGGCACAATCCAATGGCCAACCGATGCTGCGCCTCCTCCGGCTGTTCCTCCGCCATCACCTCCAACTTGCCGAGAGCATCCGCCGCGCGCCCCTTCTTCCAATTACGGACAGCCTCGGAACGAAGGACCGTCATGCCTGAGTCGTTGACTGCCTGCGCGGCTCCATTCTCGCCCGCGTCAGAGTAGAACGGGAGAGAGCACAACCCCAGCAGGAGCGCATACCTCAGGAAAGCGGAACTGGACCCGAAAAGCTTCTTCATGGCTTGCTCTCGGCCTCCTTGAGGTAGGTATAGGTGCTGACCGTCAGGTCGATCTCCTTGACCGAATTCCTCGCCTGGCCCAGCAACTCAGAATCATCTCTTTCACGCAGGTCGCCCTCGGGAAATTCACCCCTGGCTCCCAGCGGCTTCAGGCTGACAGCGTCAATCTTCAGGAAGCGCTTGTGATTCTCGATACGGCTCATGAACTGCAGCAGGTCAGGCACCGTGCCCAGGAGCTGGAAACGGTACCGATGACGAACGAAATTCCTGACATTGGCCTCGCCGTCAGCGGCAGCGGCCGAATCCGCCGGAGGCAGATACTCGGCGCTCTTGATCAACAGCTGCGTATTGCGGCGATACTCATCCATAACCTTTACGAAGGCATCGTGCTGCACGTGCTCCTCAGCTGGCAGAATCTCCGCATAGCTGTCCGTCGTCTGAATCAACCGGGTCCGCTGCTCCTGGAGACCGGATATCCTGCCGATCTTGCTGCGGAGTGAGGTCTCCTCAGTCTCGCACGCCGCCAGGGCGAGAAGAACGCTCGAGCGTTCGCCCAGCTTGGAATAGATCAGGAAGCCAAGCCCCGCGCAGAAAACGAGACAGGCGCCGCCCAGCGCCGCAAGCCTCTGCTTCTGGTTTAAATTCTTCAGGAATTCGCTCATCGATCAGGTCTCCGTATCCGCGGCCGTATTTTCCTGGAGTCCCCGCAGGTCGAGGCGAATCGTGAACCGAAGGTTGTGTGGCTCGCGATAGCCTTCAAGAACCACGGACCTCCACTCAGGACGGCTGATGCTCTGGAAATCGGAATAGAAATTCCCCGGCTTCAGGGACTCATCCAGGAAATCGAGGTAGAACTCATCCGCCCCCTTCAGGCGTTCACGAAAGGCCGTCATCCTGCCGACCTGGCTTCCAGCTGAATAGCAGAGCAGCCTCAGGGAACCGCCGCTGCCGGCCATCTCGCCGGCCCGGGGCCGATCCTCGGGATCACGCTCCTTCATATCCAGCCGGACAAGCCAGATATGGTCAGGAGTCAGCCGAACCAGCTCGGTCAGCTTCTTCGACCAGAGAATACGATTGGTCTTGATGCTGATGATCGCTCGTTCTCTTTCCTTGTAGTCGTTGATCTCGTCGAGAAGGGTATCTACCTGCACCGCCTCCTTCTCGTAGGCAAAAATATCCTGCTGCCTGCCCTTCAGCTCATCCCCCAGGCTCGAGGTGGAGAACACCAGGTAGAGCCAGGTAAAGAGCAGCAGGCCGACCGCGGCCAGTCCCGAAGCGCCAAGAATCAGCTTGAGCTTTGGATCCACGCCAGCGGAGCGAAACTCAGGAGGTAAAAGGTTGATTCGAATATTCACTTTCATCGCCATTCTCTTCAATAGTCCAGGACACGCGATGCGAGACCCACAGCTACCGCCAACTGTGGAGAGTTACCTGCCGAGGCCAGCGTTCCTGCCGAGCCCTCAACCTCCTCCAATCCATCGAGTGGATTCCATTCACTGACTTCGCGGCCAAAGGTCTGCTCAAAAGCGTCGCCGATGCCCGGAAGCGATGCGCTGCCGCCGGACAGCCGAACCGACTCAACCACGCGCTCATGATGGTTTTCGAAATAATCTATTGAGGCGTAAATCTCCGCGGCCAGGTCCCCGAGGATCGGCGAAACGCACTCCATCACCTCGAAGTTATCCGAACCGGACTCGCACTTGATCCTGTCACTCTCCTCGGGGCTCACTCCCATGCGCCTCGATATGGACTCCGTAAAGTCTTTCCCGGCCAGGTAGATTTCCCTCGAGAAGGAGGAGACCCCATCCTCGAGAATGTTGATGCTCGTCTTGGAACCGCCGACATCGATCAGGGCCGTAACCCCATCGAGAGCTTTTCCACCGCCGGCTGGAGAGCCGACCAGTTCGAAAGCGCTCCCCAGCGCGAAGCCGTCGACATCGACCGCAACTGGAAGCAGCCCGGCGGCCCGAACGACACCAAGAAGCTCGTCCAGCGTCTCTTTTCTCGCTGCCACCAGGAGGACCTGCATCTCGTCGCCAGGCTGCCCCGCTTCGGGACCCCCCGGATCCAGCATGGCGCAATCAAGGGCCACCTCGTCCAGCTCGAACGGAATGTGCTTCTCAGCCTCGTACTTCAGCGAGCTACGAAGCTCTTCCTCCGACATCCGCGGCATGGAAATATAACGGACCACCACGGATTTCCCGGACACTGAAACAGCAACGTTCTTTGTCCTGATTCCCGCCCTGGAAAAAAGCTCCTTGAGAGCTTGCGGTAAATCCTCCCGGTCTACCGCTGGCGCAGTGCCGAGGGCGCTCAGATGCATTTGCCCCGCAGACTCCACCATCTCGACGGCCTTTATTTCCTCGCTGCCTATGTCAAGCCCGACAAGGCTCCGCTTTGTAAACATCTCCACTCCCGCACTAACTGCATTTTTCCTCGTAATCCTGCGCGAATCTTCCCCTGCGCAGAGACATTCGATATTCTGCTCCATCGGCCAGATGCAGCAAGTTCTGTGCTAACTAACTGGCTTATCGGTACGGCAGAGGCCACCCATCCCCACAAACCTTTACGAATAAAGATGTTACCAACAATATCTATTTTTTCAAAATGCCGCTGAGTGCAGGAATCAGCCCAGCGGGATGACGATGAAGGAACGTGACCGGTAATAACGCCCGATCGCCGGGTACCCGGTTTCGCTCACCTCAACCCTGCCTGATCAGAAGAAATTCGGCAGCAGCTTGCTGGTGCGCTCGGCCAGGAACTCTTCGCTCTCACTGGATTGTTCGGCCCCAAGACACTGCTCAGCAACCTCGACCGCCTCCTTCATCGTCACCTGTCGAATGATGCGCTTGACGGTAGGAATGGCGATGGGGCTGAGACTGAAATGCCGCAACCCGAGTCCCATCAGAAGGAGAACGTAGGCCGGCTCACTGCACATCTCGCCGCAGATCGAAACCTGGATCCCGGCCCGGTTGCTGGCAACGATCACCTCCCCGATCAGGCGGAGAATTCCAGGATGGGACGGTTGGTAGAGATGAGCCACATGCTCGTTGACCCTGTCGACGGCGAGAGAATACTGCACCAGATCATTTGTACCGATGCTGAAGAAATCAACCTCGTCGGCGACCCTGTCGATGATCAGGGCAATGGATGGGACCTCGACCATGATGCCGACAGGTACCCGGGGCGCCATCTCGGCCCCTTCGGCCTCCAGCTCCTCGCGAACCTCCGCGATAATGCTCTTGGCTGAGCGCAACTCCTCGATGGTTGAAATCATCGGCAGCATGATCTTGACCGGGCCGAACACCGAGACACGAAGCGCAGCCCTGATCTGGCTGCGAAACATGCCCTGCTCCTGGAGGCAGAGACGGATCGAGCGGCAGCCGAGAAAGGGGTTCGGCTCCTCAAAACCGACGAACTCCTCGTGAAACTTATCCGCCCCGGCATCCAGCGTACGAATGACGAGCTCGCGGCCGCGCAGGGCTTTGACCGCCTTACGGTAGGCTTTGAAATGGAGGTCTTCATCCGGGAACCCCTGGTCATAAAGGAATTCGGTCCTGTAGAGACCGATGCCCTTGGCTCCCCACTCAAGGGCGGTGGCAACCTCTTCGTGCAGCTCGATGTTTGCCGAGAGAGTGATTTCATGACCATCGATGGTTTCCGCCGGCCAGCTGATCTCCTCCTGCAGTTCGCTGTAGAACTTTTCGGAATATCGCGCCTTGCGCCTGTAGCTCGCCAGGGTCTTTTTGTCGGGATTGACGATGACCTCTCCGGTATAGCCATCGATTACCAGGATGTCGCCATTGACAACCTTCCGGGAGACATCCTTGAGACCGACCACTGCCGGGACCTGGAGCGCTCGCGCCAGGATAGCCGTATGAGATGTACGGCCTCCAACATCGACCGCGAAGCCTACCACCATCTCCTTGGCCATAGACGCTGTCTGGCTGGGTGTCAGGTTGTGCGCGACAACGGTAACGTTCTCCCGAAAGACCCGGGGCCTGCGTCTCTTGCCAAGAATTCGAGTCAGGAGCTGCCGCTCGATGTCCCGGATGTCATGTGAGCGCTCGGAGAGATATTCAGACTCCATCTGTTCGAATCGATCGTGGTATTCGCCCAGGACGATGGACGAGGCGTAGGCCGCCGTGAACTGGTTATCCCTGATTCGGCTGATGACATCGCTGTGGAGGCCGGGGTCATTCAGCATATCCCGGTGCGTCTGTAGCACCTGGGCGGCAATCATCAATTCCTCGCCAAGATCCGCGATCTGAACCTCAAGGTCACGGCTGGCCTTGCGCGCAGCCTGCTCGAAACGCCGAACCTCGGATTCAACATCCTTCGGTGCGACAAACCGACGATGAATCCTGAGGTTGTCGGAACGCAGGAGCGCCACCTCGGCGATCGAGATGCCCGGCGATACGGGAATGCCCTTGATCGTTTCCATTACTCTTCGTCAAACTTGCGTTCAAAAAGATCGATGATAGCGTCCAACGCGTCGGTCGCATCGGTACCTTCCGCCTTCAGGCAAAGATTGGCCCCACACTCCGCTCCCATGCTCATGATCCCAAGAATACTCTTGGCATCGACAAAGTCATCACCTCCCTCACGACCCAGCCTGACATCAGACTCGTACTGTGCGGCGGTCTTGACAAGCGCGGTGGACGCCCTGGCATGCAGTCCATACTTATTAGAAACCGTGACTGTGCGCTCTACTTCCATCTTCTAACTTCTCTGCCTCTTATTTTCAGCTTTGTCTTGTGTTCAACTTCCCGACTTTCACCAAGGATCGCTCCTGCCGCGATTCCGGGGCACCCGATCTCAGTCGCCTCCATCGCCAGTCGCACCGTTCCCGCCCGAACCGGAGGAGGCTCCCTCCTTCAAAAACTCGTCATAGATCACCCGGGCAAGGGAATCCGAATCGTGCCTGGCGAGGCACTCATCATGAGCCCCCCAGCCCCGCTGACCGGCGGCCTCTTCCTGGTCAAAGAACGCTCCCGTGACCAGCTTGACAGTTTCATACTCGGCCTGGCCGTTGAGATCGCAGGCGACCGCCTCCGACCCCGCATCCTTATAGGTCTCGATAATCTCGGGTGGAACCAGCCCATCATGGGCGACCACCGCGTCAGGAAAGCCATTGCCGACATGGACACGCAGCGCGGCGAGATGATCACAGAGGGTGTACCCATCGGTCTCCCCCGGCTGAGTCATGATGTTGCAGATATAAATTCGCTGGCGCCCGGTGGCATTGATCAGCTCCATCAGCCCATCGATGAGCAGGTTCGGAATAACGCTGGTGTAGAGGCTTCCGGGGCCGAAAATAAAGAGGTCGGCCTCATCAATCGCTGAGCGAATCTCCTGTGACATGGCGACCGGGTAAGGACGAATCTCCACCTTCTGAATTCTCTTGGTACTCCGGGCGATCTGCACCTCCCCGGTACTCTTGGAACCATCGGGATGCTGAGCCACCAGGGAGACCTTCGCGCTGCTGGCCGGTATCACGCGTCCGCGAACATTAAGGAGCCTGTTCAGCTCTCTGATGGACACTCCGAAATCGCCGACCAGTCTCGTCAACACGGTAATGAAGAGGTTCCCGAAGCAATGCCCCTTGAACTCTGCCTCATCAAATCGGTACTGGAAGGCCTTGGCTATCAGTGGATCGACATCCGCGAGAGCCATCAGGCAATTGCGAATATCTCCCGGAGAGACCATGTCGAAATCATTACGCAGCCTGCCCGAACTTCCCCCGTTGTCGGTGACGGCAACCACCGCGGTGATCCGGTCGGTGTAGGCCTTGAGTCCGCGAAGCAGCGCTGCCATGCCGGTGCCGCCGCCGAAGGCGACAATTCGGGGAGCGGTTTTTCGCTGAGCACCTGTCGGGTAAGTGCTTACGCCAATCTCATTGTCAGCTGAACTGCTCATCAGCTTCTCTGAAAATATCAGTTATCCGTTTCGGATCATCACTCGTGGCAAGGTACCTGAGAGATTTTTCATCGCGATGAAGCGTTGCAACCCTCTTCATAATCTCCAGGTGAAGCTCGGCCGTCTCCTGGGACGACAGCACAAGGAAGAGCAGGTGGGCCGGCTCTCCATCCACAGACTCGTAGGGAAGACCCTCTGCGGAACGCGCATAAACCCCAAGCAGGCCATCGATGAAATCGCAACCCTTGGCATGAGGCACTCCAAGCCCCTTGCCAATCCCTGTAGATGCCTGGGTCTCGCGTTTCTTGATAGCCTTCAGGGCATCTTTCACCGCCCCCTGGTCGAGCTTTCCCTGACTGACGAGATGCTCGAGCATCTCCTCATTGGCCGACTGCTTGTCCCTAGCCTGCAGATCCAGAAGCATCGAGGAGGGTGGATACAACTCAACAAGATTCATGAAGTCACATACCTTTCAGGAAATAAATACGAGCCCGTCTACTTTCCGACATGTAAGCCCCCGGAGCAAGCTATCTATAAGAAAGCTGCGACTTTAACCCGCCTGGAACCTGTTCTGATAAGTCCACTAACGGAATCAAATACTCCCGTTCACAAATAAGTTCACTTCTTTTCTTTTCGACACCAGGCACCGCCAGGAACCGGGGTTCGAACCAGTCACGAAAATAATCGTAAAGGCGTACGGAATAAACGCTTACTCACCAAAAGCAAAGAGTATCGACTCCCTACCGCAAAGTCAATCCAACGCGAGGCAATCGGTAAGAAGGTTTAATCCCGCAAGACGGCCGCTTTCCTTTCCAAATCGCCATCGGAGAAAAAGACCTCCTCGAGGCAGAGCCCGGAAGGCGGCGCCGTACAGCCTGTATCGACTCTCTGGCCGGATCGCAGAGCATCCAGGATCGTACCTGGAGCCCTCCTGCCCTGCCCGATCTCCAGCAAGGTGCCGGAAAGTATTCGCACCATATTGTAGAGAAAAGCGTTTCCGACCACATCGATACGAATCAATGAATCGCCGGGCGCCCCCACCCTGACAAGATGGAGAAACCGGACAGTACTCACCGAAGCCTCAGGTGTGCTGTTCTGAAGACAGGAGAAGTCATGCTCCCCTTCAAAAAGAACAGCCGCAGCCCGCATCGCATCGACATCCACCGGACCCCGAACTCGTGACACATAGCGGCAGGAGAAGACATCATCGATCTCCCCATTGAACCAGGTGTAGTGATAGTGCTTGCCCACTGAATCGAAGCGCGGCTGAAAGTCTTCACCCACATCGCGCGCCGCGGTCACGCGGATATCAGCAGGAAGCTCATTGTTCAAAACAACCGGGATCTTGTCGGTCGGCACGGAGGTGGCCGTAGTGAAGGCGCAGGCCTGGCCCCGGGCGTGAACTCCGGCATCCGTCCGGCTAGTCCCATCGACCCTCAACTCTTCGCCAAGCGCCCCCAGGACAGCCTCCTGCAACACCCCCTGGACGGTCCGCAAGCCCGGCTGGAATTGCCAGCCATGACAGGCCGTTCCATCGTAGGCCACTATCAAACGAACCCGCCTCATCGATTCAATCTCCTGTTTGCTCGCGACCCGGGCTGGGAGATGTTCGCTACAGCTCTTCGGCTATCTGAACCGTATTCAGCGCCGCACCTTTGCGAATCTGATCGCCAACCACCCAGAAATCATAGGTCGAAGCTTCATCCGGATGCTGCCGCAGCCTTCCGACAAAGACATCATCCTGATCGGCCGCCTGCAGCGGCGTGGGGTAGCGATCGTCATGCGGATCATCGATAACCTGGAGCCCGGGAGCCTTTTCAAAGGCCTCGCGGATCGTGGAGATATCCAACGGGCTCTCCGTGCTGACCTGGATGGACTCGGAATGAGCCCGCTCCACGGGGACGCGCACACAGGTCGCGCTGATCGGCACCTGGCCGAGCCCCATGATCTTCCTGGTCTCGAGCGTCATCTTCAGCTCCTCCTTGGTATAGCCGTTGTCCTGCACAACATCGATCCTCGGAACGAGGTTGCCGGCCAGTCGATGGGGGAAGGGGCTGTCGTCGAGCTGCTCACCGGCAAGCTCACGCCGCAGAGCATCCATCCCCTTCGCGCCGGCTCCGGAGGCCGCCTGGTAGGTAGAAACGACGATCCGGGTCAACGGGGACAGCTCCTGGATCGGCTGCAGCGCGACGACCATGATGATCGTTGAGCAGTTGGGGTTGGCGATGATTCCCTGGTGGCCGGCGATCGCGGCGCTGTTCACCTCGGGTACCACCAGGGGAATCTCGGGATCCATCCGGAAGGCGGATGAATTGTCGACAACAACGGCTCCCGAGTCCACCGCAAGGGGAGCGTATTCACGTGAAATCGAGGCCCCGGCGGAAAAGAGAGCCAGGTCTACCCCGGAAAAAGAATCCGGGCCAAGAACCTCGACCGGAAGGTCTTCCCCTTTGAACTGGACCGTCTTCCCCGCGGAGCGCTCCGATGCCAGCGGGCGAATACCGCTGAGCGGAAAATTGCGGGCGTCGAGAACATCCAGCATCTCCTGCCCGACAGCCCCGGTAACGCCTACAACCGCAACATTTTTTGAACTCATGATCGATCCTTACTTCGCAACTTTTCCTTTTCCTCCTTGTCGCGGCGATCTTTAAGTAATGTAAGGAGGGTCATCAAGGGAACCCCCAGACAGAAAAACGCGACGACAATCAGGATGAGTAGTTTTGGGAAACTGACAAAGAACATCGGCCCCTCTCCGGCGCCTGGCCACCTTCAAAAGCCAAACGGCTTAGACTACCGGCAGCCATCGGAGTACGCAATAGAATCCGCCACCCCGGCCATCCGGAAAAGTTCATCCCGGCGGCGTAAACACATTAAAAAACAAGCGGCTACGACTCTTCCAGTCCATCCACAGCAGCACGGTAGCTCAGTGCCTCGAGAATAGCCTCTTCACCGACATCCTGAGTCCCTGAGAGATCAGCTACCGTCCTCGCCACACGAAGCGCGCGAACGAAGCCCCGACCCGAGAGCGCCATGGGCGTCGAAACCCGCCGCAAAACCGCAAGACTGTCGGAAGTAAATCGACCGGCATCCAGAAGCCTGGATACACTGATGGCTGAATTGAGAAGCGCCCCGCCCCAGCGCCGTGACTGTCGCTCTCTCGCGCTGGCTACCTGCCGGCAAAGAGTTCTCGAATCAAGACCGGGAGAGATGGCTCCGGGTTCCAGCCAACTGCCGGGCTCGATCGCGGCGACCCGGCAATGAAGATCCAACCTGTCCGCCAGGGGGCCTGAGATCTTCCGTGAATAGCTCTTCACCTGGCGGGGACCGCAGGTGCAGGGCCGCCTGGGATGTCCGAGGTAGCCGCAGGGGCAGGGATTCATCGCCGCCACGAGCAGGAAATCGGAAGGAAAGGTCACCACCCCGCTGGCTCGGCCGATGGTGATCTGGCGCTCCTCGATCGGCTCACGCAGAGCCTCCAGCGTTCTGCGCGAAAACTCGGGGAGCTCATCAAGAAAGAGAACGCCGCGGTGAGCCCGGCTGACCTCCCCCGGCGCGGGCCGGCTTCCGCCGCCGACCATGCCGCTGTGGCTCACGGTGTGATGGGGCGAGCGAAAAGGCGGAATACGAGAAAGTTCGCAACCGGTCTCGCCCTCCGCGGCGCTCCGGATACGAAGAGTCTCGACAGCCTCCTCCCTGCTCAGCCGCGGAAGGATCCCTCCCAGGCGCCTGGCCAGCATTGTCTTGCCGATCCCGGGCGGTCCGCTCAAGAGGATATTGTGGCGGCCCGCGGCCGCCAGCAGAAAGGCGCGCTTGGTCGCCTCCTGGCCAACCACCTCAGCGTAATCCGGCACCGCCTCGCAAACGGAAACCTTCCGGGGCAGAACGGTTGGCCCCCGCTCGCCTCGAAGCACATCAACAGCCTGGCGCAGGTGCTCGACTCCGAACACCTCAAGTCCCCCGACAAGCACCGCCTCGGTCGAATTCTCCAACGCGAAGACCTGCTCCCCGGCGCCCTGCCCCGCCAGGCAATCAGCAACCAACAGGGCGCCCCTGACAGGCCGCACCTCCCCCTGCAACCCAAGCTCGCCCAGGAACCCCATCCCGCCCAGGCGCTCTTCCAGCCCGGGCGCACGCACGCTGCCGCTGGCGATCAGGATGCCGAGAGCGATCGCCAGGTCGAAGCCGGCCCCCTCCTTCTGGCGGGCCGCCGGGGCGAGGTTCACGAGGATCTTCAGGGTTGGAAATCGGAATCCAGAGTTGCGAATCGCCGCCCGGATCCGATCCCGGCTCTCACGTGTCGATTTCCCCGGCAGGCCGACTATGCTGAAGCTTCCATCGCCGCGCCGACAGAGGTCCACCTGCACCTCGACCGGCCGCCCCTCGACCCCCAGGTAATCCCCGCTCCTGAGACAGACCAGGCGTCGTGCGGGCACCGGTACGTCGACGGCGATGTTCGCCTCCCCTTGCCCCCCATCAACAGACATCTCCATTCAAAGCTCCTCCACGTATTCTGCAGAGACAAGCCTCGGTTCGGGGGGGCGGTACAGGAGTGAGATTCTGGAGGCAGAAAGAGCGAATGAAAGGTGAATTCTTTAACATCGGAAAGAGCCGGGGGTGTTAGGATGAGATCTCGCAAGCGGACCGGCAGAAGCCGCTCACGCCTTGAGAAATAACGCAGTTGATGAACAGCTTTTCCAGAATGTTTGACCCGACAGATAGAACCTATCGCCAGGCGACCCGATGGATCGTAGCACTCGGGCTCATCATTCTACTGCAGGGACCTTCCAGGCTCGCACGATCACAGGATGACGCGGCCACCTCCGCCAGGGTTGAGCGCATGCTCCTGCTGCTCGATAAGCGCCAGGGAGACAGCTTCTGGTCCCTGGTGTCGAGGATCGAGGAGCTTGGCAAGCCGGCCATCCCCGCCCTCAAGAGCCGGCTCGCGGCTGAAAGCGAAAAAACCCGTCTCGGCTGCGCCAAGGCTCTCCTGGGCCTGGGCGATTCCGCCGCCCGGCGCGAAGCTCTCAAAACGCTCGGCGACCTGGCCGAAAAATCAAAGGACAGGGACATCAAGATCGACGCCATCGGCGTCTACGGCCTGGCGGGAGACCCGGATGACATCATCGACCGCCTGGAGGGGCAGCTCGACTCCGAGACCGACCCGGGCATCCTGATCTCCCTGGCCGTCTGTCTCTGGGATGTCGACAACCTGGCCTCTGCCCGAAACAAGCTCCTCGACCTGCTTGGCTCACGCGACTCCGCCGTCAGCCAGGAGGCCGCCCTCGCCCTCGCCGAATCCGGCAACTACGATGATGGCCGGGTCAAGAACACCCTGCGGCGGCTTCGCAACGAGCCGACCCCGCGCGGCCGGCGCGCCGACCTGCTCTACCGGCTCATGAAACTCGAAAAGCAGCTCGACGACAGGCTCTTCAAGGGCTCAGCCGTCCCGGAAGGTACGAATATGAAGAAGCTGCTGGAGAAGAAGGAGGAGCGAATCAGCAGCCTCGAAGCCCGTCTCGAAAAAATGGAGCTGGGCGGACCCGGCGCCGGCACCCAGGCGCGCGGCGACAAGCTCCTCGAAGAGATCATCTCCAAGGTCCAGAAGCTCTATGTCGACAAGGACAAGACCACCCGGGAGCGCCTGGTTCGTGCCGCGGTAAAGGGCATGGTCCGCTCCCTTGACGATCACTCCGTCTTCATGGAGGCTGAAGATTCGAAGAGCTTCCAGGAGGACATCAAGGGACGCTACGCGGGAATCGGCACCCAGATCACCAAGGCACCGGGAGGACCGCTCGAAGTGCTGCGCCCCATCTACGGCGGCCCGGCCTACAAGGCCGGCATTCTCTCCGGCGATCTGATCATCGAGGTCGAGGGGCAGCGCTCAGCCAAGCTCGAGATGGACGCGGTCAAGGACCTGCTGCGAGGCCCGAGCGGAACCGAGGTCCAACTCAAGGTGCTGCGCAGAGGCTGGAGTGAAGCCCGGGAGTTCACCTTCCGCAGGGCTACCATCAAGGTCTCCTCGGTTCTCCACGAGGCTCTCCCGGGCCAGGTCGGCTACATCAAGCTGAACCAGTTCGGCGGGTCGAGCGCGGAAGAATTCACCGAAGCCCTCGAAGACCTTGAAAAGGACGGCCTCAAGGGACTGATCATCGACTTCCGCAACAACCCCGGAGGCTACCTGCCGGTAGCAGAAAAGATCGCCGACCTCTTCGTTCGCGGCAAGCTGCCCATCGTCACCCAGAAGGGTCTCGCCTCCGAAGATGGCCCCGAGCGTTCGACCTTCCCAACTGAGAAGGCGCGTACAGGCTACCCCATCGTCTGCCTCGTGAACGAGCACAGCGCCAGCGCCTCAGAGGTCGTAAGCGGCTGCCTGCAGGACTATGACAGGGCGACCCTCGTCGGCCAGCGCACCTACGGCAAGGGCAGCGTACAGCGGCTCGTCGGAGTCGACACCGAAAAAGGAGCCATGCTGAAGATCACGGTACAGTACTGGTACCTGCCGCTTGGCCGCTGTATCAACACGATCCGGAATGAGAAGGGTCTCGTCACGAAGAAAGGCGGGGTCGAGCCCGATGTCAAGGTCCAGCAGAAGCTACCGGCTCTCTGGAGGATGGAGGAGCGCAGGTCCCTGAGAAACAACGAAGTGCTGGTTGAATACACCGAGAAGCATCTCGACTCGCTCAGGTCCATCGCCACGCTTGGCGACCGGGGCGACCCCTCCCGCTATCCCGAGCTCGAAAAGATCCTCGACGCCGTCGAGACAAAAGGAACCGAGGCCGACATCCGCCAGGTAGTCCGCGAGATTCTTCGGCGCAAGCTTGAGGACGAACGCGGCCGCCAGTTCGCCCTTGACCTGCAGGAAGACCTCCAGCTTCAACAGGGAGTCCTCAGCCTGCTGAAGGCGATGCGGAAAAATCCGGCGGAGATCGCCGAATACGCATGGATCAAGCCCCTGCCGGCTCCCGAAAAAGAAGAGTAGAGCCTCAACGCGGAATCACTTGGTCGGGATTCGGTTCGAGGGCTTCAGCTCGCTTCGCGGCACGTAGGAAACCCGCCACTGGTCCTTATCGCGCGAGTAGCAGAAGAGCGGGGCAACGTCAAAGGCTTCCTGGAAGTTATACAGATTCTCGAAGTCTTCCAATCGATCGCCATCCTGCTTGCCCATCAGGTCGTACTCAACCAGGTTGAAGACCATGCGGCCGAAGTCGCCGGTATTCTTTACGCCCCAGGCCTCGAGCACCATCTGGGCAAGGCAGCCGAACTGTTCGATACTGTAGCGCTTGACTCCCTCGAGGAGCTCCTGGCCCTTGACGTGCTGGCTGCCATCGGGAGCCTTCCTCACCACGTTCTTGAGGGTGAAGTCCAGGGCTTCGTAGATGAAGTTGTACGCTTCGGCATCGAATCGTCTGTCGTTGCGAAGCAGGGTTCTGAACTTCTCGGCGGCGGTCATCGGCGCTCTCGCGGTATCTGAATACAAACCGAAGCCCTCATAGGCTCCGGGGCCGTATTCATGATTTCGACCACCGGGCAGCAGAAATTGAGGATTAAATCCTGATCTGGACGACATAATCGCCCAGATGTCCCCGGGGAATGTTCCAGTAATCATCTGCAGATGATTAACGGATGATGGAGGCGGCGAGAAGCTCCCCCACAGGCCGCGCCCTCTTCACCACCTGCTCTACCACGAGGTCTGGACTGACATTCCCATCAAGCGCCCGGCGCAGCTCCAGCAGGTCCTCCTGGAAGGCGCTGAGAGCATCCAGAGAGGCTATCTGCGCCTCGGCCATTCCTGAGCGCGACCACTCGAGCAGCATGGCGAGAACCCGCTGCGCCCGCTCCCGGTTATTCTCAGCCTCGGGGAACATATCAGAGATGATCTTGCCGGGATCGCCGCTGCCCCAGCCGCTGAGAACAACATCCCGAAGCGCCTGGACCGCAGCCTCCTCCTCAGGAGCAGATTCACCCCCCGAGCCGAGATAGAGCCGGTGACAGCGGGAGACGATGGTGGGAAGAAGACTTCCAGTCGAGGCGACCGTCAGGATGATGATGAAATCACCAGCCGGCTCCTCCAACGTCTTCAGCAGGGCGTTCATCGCTGGAATGCTCATACGCTCAGCCCCCTCGATAATCGCGATAAACGTGTGATCGCGACGGTAGTGGCTGCGCTCACAGACCTCCCGGATCGTGTCGATGTCGATGACTTGCTTGCCCTCGAGAGGTCCGTAGACCGTGACACCGGCGTGATTACCGTTCTCGATGCTTCGGCACTGGGCGCAATCGCAACCGGGCGCGGCCGAGTCGACGCAAAACAGGGACCTGCAGACATCAAGACTGAAGCGAATCTTCCCCGACCCCGGCGCACCCACCAGCAGGTAGGCATGCGACAGGCGGCTCTTCTCCCTCGCCCTGCGGAAGTACTCCCGGGCGTGCTCATGACTGGTGAGTGTTTGAGTGCTCATCTGTGGTGACCGCGTCTCTCAGGACTGTACCTGCGGCAGGGCCTCGACAACCCGCCCGTGAACCTGTTCTACCGAACCGCCCCCATCGATCAAGGCGAAGTTGTCAGAAAATTCTTCGGCCAGGGAGAGAAAGCCCTCTCGAACCCGGCGCTGGAAGTCGAGACCGCGGCTCTCCATGCGATCGTCCTCGTCAAGACCGGAGTGGGAGTCCTCCGGATCGAGATCCACCAGGACCGTAAGGTCCGGGAGCAGGCCGCGCGTGGCGACACGGCCTATCGAGAGAACCTCCTCGACCCCCAGGCCGCCCACGATCCCCTGGTAGACAACGCTCGACCACAGGAAGCGGTCGGAGATCACCACCTTGCCGGCCTCGAGCGCCGGACGGATGACCTTATTGCAGAGCTGCGCCCGGGCGGCCATAAAGAGCAGGACCTCGACCTCCGGGTCCATCTCGCCGCCGGTAACCAGCAGGATCCTGCGAAGCTCCTCGCCCAGCTCGGTCCCGCCCGGCTCCCGGCACAGCAGCACCTCGCGTCCCTGGCCTTCGAGATGTTCAGCCAGCAGCCTGACCTGCGTGGACTTTCCTGCTCCGTCAACGCCCTCAAAGGCGATAAACATCCTGACCTCCCGAATCATCCGCTCCGCGTGCGCCCTACCGGTGAGCTACTCGGCAGCCCTGAAGATCGAACGAGGGTCGAGCCGGGGAAACCTGAAGACCCTCCGCTTCCTGCGGATGAACCTCCTGATTCCATCGACCTGCTTTCGCGCCGCCGCAGCGCCCTCGTCCACCAACGAATCCAACTCACTGAAGTCGGACCAGTAAATCTGCCCTACTTCCGGCCGGATAACAATGTCGGCTTTTGAAATTTCCTGCGCGTTGAGACGAGAGCAGGCGATCGTCTCCGAACGCAGCAGGACATCGAGGCCATAGGGAAATTCCTCTTCACTCTCGATGCGGTTCAGGATGTCGACGGCGATCAACAGGTCGGGTTCAAACTCTTTTCTCGCCGCGCTCACCGGCACCGGGCAGACGATCCCGCTGTCGACCAGCAGCCTGTCGTTGTACTCAACCGGCGGAAAGACACCGGGGATGGAACAGCCGGCGACGACCGCCTGCCGAATCGACTTCCGTGTAATAAGCACATCTTCACCCGTCTTCAGGTCAAGCGTCGGCACCGCGAAGGGAATCTTCGTATCTGTAAAATCCGCATCGGGCAACAGGCTGGCGATCATCTTTGACATCTTCTCTCCGGGAAGCACCGATGCCTTCCTCAGGAGGTTTGAATAGGCGATCCCCTTGCGCACCCCGTTGATGACATTCTGCACCAGGCCGGGATGGGGATCCTTCGATCCCGGAAGGAGCGAACTGAAGCTGCTCGCGGCGAACTCCTCTCCGCTGAAGTATTCAAGAGCCCGAGCGGTAACGCGCTCCGCATCGGGCTGGATGGCATAGGCCGCCCCGACGATCGACCCAGCGCTCGTTCCCACGAGATAATCGATCGGGATACCCGCGCTCTCGAAGACCTGCAGGACTCCGAGGTGAGCTAACCCCCGCACCCCCCCGCCGCCAAGCACCAGGCATACCCTGCATCTTCTTGCCATGCTATCCCTTGACCGCCTCCTCGTTGGCCTTGCCGCCGTCGGAGCGCAGGTCGACAATCCTCTTTTCCTTCAGCTGGGTCTCCATGCCCAGGAGCTCGAGAATGCGCTCCAGGGAGATGAGATGAATGTCATTCAGGCTCACCTCGGTGGCCAGGCGCAGCCTGTTGCCGATCGATTCGGTGATCTTCCCCTTGTCCTCTCCGGCGCACTGCGAAGCGAGCGCCAGGTTCAGGTGAATCTCATCGACTCCGTAGGGATCGTCATCTTTCTTTTTAATCACCAACTGCCACTCCTCGACACGCTCGTCATTGTCGAGCTCTTCCTTGAAGAGGTTGAGGTTCACCAGCGTGCCCTTCACCTTCGAGAGCTGGAAGTCCTTCATATTGGACACCCGCTCGAGGTGGCTCGACATGCGCTGCACGGTGCGCCCGCAACCCGGGCACTTCTCCCAGGTCATGCCGCCGACGATGATGTCGCCGGTGCGATAGCGAAGAATGGTGCTGCCGCGCCCATCGAGACAGGTGTAAACCAGCTCCCCGGTCTCTCCTTCGCCCAGCTGCTTGCCGGTGTCGGGGTCGACAATCTCGACAATCTCCAGGTCAGGGTAGAGATGAAACCCTCCCTCGGCCTCGGCCCTGCACTCAATCCAGCACTTGCGGGACTCGGTGAAGCCGAGAACGCTCAGCACGCAGGGATCGGTTGACCCCAGCCCGCGCAGGAGCTCCTTCACCCGCTCACGATAGCCGGGAGTCACGGCGTCGCCGCCGAGAGCCAGCCCCTTGATATAGCCCAGGTCGAGCCCCTGCGAGTGCGCCTCGCGCAGCAGGTGATAGACATAGCCGGGAATGCCGGCCAGGTAGGCCGGCTGCATTTTCTGGATGGCCTGCAGGATCCCCTCGGTTCCCATGACCTTGCCGCCGCCGGTGTTGAGCGTGAAAATATTCCCGCCGAGGCCGACGTAGAACACCTGCCAGAAGGCCAGGTGAGGGGCGTAGGGAAACAGGCTGATGATCTTGTCCTCGTTGTGGTCGATGTCGGCCACCTCGGCGATCCGCCGCCCGGACTCCTTGAGTATGCCCAGGTCGTACTGGGACAGGGTAAAGGCCGTCGGCAGGGCGCT
This sequence comes from Planctomycetes bacterium UBA1662, assembly GCA_002320775.1. Classification (GTDB taxonomy): domain Bacteria; phylum Planctomycetota; class UBA8108; order UBA8108; family UBA8108; genus UBA8108. The sequence continues at coordinate 663 of DCKY01000256.1, read as the reverse complement.
TCGCCCGGTGGTGAAGAACACCGAGACCGGCCGATACTCCTGTGCAAGGGAATCCTGGACCGCCTCCGCGCCGCGGATCGTCTTCTTCCACAGAAGGGGCAGCTTCTTCGACAGGGGCCAGTGCTCGCGAATGAGCTCCGCGTTGGGCTGCAGGACGATGTTGCGCGGCTTGCGCGGGTCGTCCGCCGTCGGCGCGATGTCGGCCTTGCAGGTCAGGGGCAGCTTCTCGAGATCGGAGAGGCTCTTGAAGGAGCCGGCGTGAAGGCCGGATTCCTCGAAAAGTTTCCTGTAATAGGGGCTGAACGGGAGAACCTGCTCCCGCAGGTAGCGCTTAAGGAGTCGCAGCTGGTTGCCGCGGTACTCCTGGGGGGAGCGCTTGTCCCAGAACTTATCAGCCCGGAAACTCTTCGTCATTGGCCTCTGGTTGTTTGTTTTCTCGGCGGTTGAGACTCTCGTGAAATCGGTCTTAGTTGAACTGGTTTTTCCAATGGTCGCCCCTGTTCACTGCCAGGATGGGGCTGTCCCGGAAAAGTTTCCGAAACAAAGACTTACAACTGTATTTAAGTATAACGCCCATCAGGACCGCTGACAACCGAGGCGGCTATTTCGCTGCCCGGAAACGCCCTGGAAGGACCCGGAACCCGCCTGGGAGCCTCCTGTGGG
>DCKY01000222.1:13210-13513 GCA_002320775.1 Planctomycetes bacterium UBA1662 | reverse complement strand
TTTTTCCAGCCGAGCCAGCTCCGGGTCCGATTCCAGGAGGTAATTCTGCAGGGCGCGCCAGGCCTGGGCGATCTTTTGTGAGCTTTCCCGAAAGGCCGGTGAGCTTTCGTTGAGCTCCTGGATGGCAGCCCTGCGTTTCGCTACGACCTCTTCGTTGGTGAGGGAGAGCTGGGGGTAGTCGCTGAGGAGCTTCTTCTCGAGGGTGGCGCTGGAGTTGAGGAGCCGGTTGAAGGCCGGGTCGGCCGCCTGAGCGCGCGCGCGGAGTCTCTGCAGCTCGGCCTTGTATTGCGTGGACGGAAGGCT
>DCKY01000222.1:11044-12881 GCA_002320775.1 Planctomycetes bacterium UBA1662 | reverse complement strand
GAGAGCCGGGGGTGTTTTTCTTCCAGGTAGCGAGTTGCCTCCCGCCGCGCCTTGTTGATGGCGCGGGTGAGTTCCTTGTAGGCCGGGTCATTTTTCAAGAGCGCCTTGCGCTTTGCGGAGACTTCTTTCTTTGCCGTCTTGGCGGAGAGATAGGCCGCCGGGAACCGGTTGCGCGCGCTCTCGCGAAACCTCTCATGGTTTTCGACGAGCTCCCGGTACCGGGGGTCGACTCTCCACGCCCGATCCCTGGCGATCACCTTGCGGTCCTTGTGGCGTTCGGCCAGCGTTCTGGGCACTGCGACTCGCCCGGCCTGCGCCTTCTCGAGCCGCGCGCGACGCTCTGCCCAGCCGTCAACCGCGGTCCCCTTACTCAGGCGAATACGGTCAAAGGCGGCGGAGGGGCCATCGACCTGGAAGGCAAAGTAGCTGCGCTCCCGGTCGATGATCGGATGCCGGCCGACCACGAAATGCTCATCGTCTATACGGGCCAGGATTTCTTCTCCAAGGACCTCGACCTGGAGCCGGTACCATTTTTCCGGGTCGAAGCGGAAGGCGCACTCCCCCTGGATGCTCGGCAGGTGCGGAACGGTCGAATCGCTCGCGGTGTTGACGCGAAAATGATCCCGGCGCAGGAGAATCACGAAATTGTATTTTCCGGAAGTGCCGGACATCAGGCGGATCTCTTCGGCGCCGCGGAAGCTGAAGGAGAAGCTGATAACCGAGTCGCGGTAGACGGGCTTTTTCCAGAAGAGCCGCTTGTTCTTTCCGGGGAGCTCGTTGCGCAGCAGGAGCCCATCGCCGGTTGCCCACCACTCGGTGAAAAACCAGCGGGCGCTGATTTTCCCGGGGCTGAAATCTTCCCGGATCACCTCTGCGCCGGGTCTTGCAAGCCAGGGCGCGAGGGGTCCGAGGCGGTCCTCGGCGCCAGCGACCGGGGGAAGGCTTCCGACAAGGGACAGGTGCAGCAGCAGTCCAGCCAGCTTCATTTTCATGCGTTTTTTCCGTTTAATGTTCCCAGTTGAGCTCTCCCGGCGGCGGGAAGCGGATGTTGCGGCGTGTCGCCGTGCCATCCAATGTTGTCTTTCGGGGCTCTAGTTTCAAAGAGATGTTTTCTCCTTTTGCGGTTGTCGGTTATTAATTTTGCTATGCATCAAGAGACCCGTTTACGCTCCTGCGCGATAGCCGAATGTCTTGGCACCTTCCTCATGGTTTTTTTCGGGTGTGGGTCCGTCCATGCGGCCGTGACCCTCGATGCCCTGCAAGGGGGCTGGCAGGTGGCCAGCGTCTGGGGTTTCGCGGTCACGCTGGCGATCTACGCGGTGGGGAATATCAGCGGCGCCCACATCAACCCGGCCATCACCATTGCAATGGCCTGCTGGCGGGGCTTTCCCCGGGCCCGGGTTCCGGTCTATCTCGGTTCACAGCTGGCGGGCGCCTTTCTCGCGGCCTGTTGCCTCTACGCGATTTTTTCCAGCACCATTGCGGAGTATGAGCTGCAGAACAAGATTGTGCGGGGCTCTCCGGAGAGCCTTGTTACCGCCGCGATGTACGGTGAGTATCATCCCAACCCGACGATCAGGCTTCATTCCGCCGCCGCGGACGGCCATCGTGACACGGTAGGCTTTGGGGCCGCGGTTTTCGCGGAGATGTTGGGAACCGCCTTGCTGGCTTTTTGCGTTTTCGCTCTGACGGACAAACGTAACAGGGCGCGGCCGGGCGCGAGCCTCGGGCCGTTCTTTATCGGTGCCACGGTGGCTCTCCTGGTGGCGGTGATCGGCCCGGTAACCCAGGCCTGCCTGAACCCCGCGCGGGATTTCGGGCCGCGGATCTTTGCCGC
>DCKY01000222.1:10415-10671 GCA_002320775.1 Planctomycetes bacterium UBA1662 | reverse complement strand
ACCCTGGCGGTCTACCTGGCGGCGCCCGTGGCGGGGGCGGTGCTCGGGGGGCTGGTCTACAGGGAGCTCGTAGGGGCCGCGCAACCCGCCGAATCCACCGGCGCTAAAAGCGATACGGGCGTGTGAGCGCGCGTCTTCAACGCCGCTCGATGACGTACTTCTTCCATTCGTTACTGTAGGCGTGGATCTGGTCAGCCGCCCGCTCGTGCCGGTCGACGACCGGGCCGCCGCTGTTGAACCAGCCGATGATGCCGCC
>DCKY01000222.1:0-10017 GCA_002320775.1 Planctomycetes bacterium UBA1662 | reverse complement strand
GAGCGGTAACCGGCGGTGCAGTAGGTTACCACCAGGGCGTCTTCGGGGAGCTCAAGCGGCCCGTCTGCGAGCTGCGCCGGCGGCAGGAGGGTCGCGCCGCCAAGATGGCCAACATCGAACTCAGGCCGCTCACGAGTGTCCACCAGTACGATCGCCTGCTTTTTCCGGAGCCGACCTCTCAGCTCCGTGGTGGAGATCCGACGTGCTCCCGTTTCGCGGTCGAAGCCTTCGGCGAGCAGGCGAAATTCTTCCTGAAGCTGCTCCCGGCCGGGGAAGCTTTCTCCGCCGCACCCACAAAGCAGGAGGGCGGCCATTACCGCGGCGGCCGTTCGGTGTCGAGGATCTCGTTGAGCTGCGGGCATCAGGAGACGCGTCTCACTCCGGGCAGTTGGAGGTTTCGCAATTTTCAGCGGCGCCGCTGTCGCAGGCGGGGAAGGGGCTGGCTGGAATTGCGCCGCCGAGGAAGAGGTAGTTCAGGTTGAAGACCGCGTCGCTGAGGGAGATCTCTCCATCGCTGTCGCAGTCCATAGCCTCTCCGCAGCGTATATCGGAGTCACCAAGGAAGAGGTGACGCAGGGTGAAGACGGCATCGGCCAGCGTGATTTCTCCATCGATATTGGAATCGCAGCGCAGGAAGGGAACAGTCCCTGGCGCAGGCTCATCGGTTATGGTCAGGATGAAGTCTCTTGAGTTCTCGCTGTCGGGAAGCTCTTCCGAGGAGACCGTCAGGCGGAAGAGGTATTCTCCCGCTTCGGTAAAGACGACGCTCAGCACCGGCAGGTCGGCGGGGCCTGCGAAGGTCGCACCGACTGGTCCGGAGAGCTTCTCCCAGGCAAACGCGAGGTTTTCCTGGCCGCAGGAGCCATTGTGGGAGCGTCGTCCATCAAAGGTGATTTCCACGGAGCCGTTTTCCAGGGGGGCCTCGCTGGATGGTGTTACGCTAAGCGCCGGCCACGCTCCCGCGGCGCCGTCGGGCCCTTCGCCAAAGAGCTCGTTGAGTTCGGGTTCGACCATGTCGGCGTCGAGGCTGAGAACGAAGGCATCGATCTGGGCTCTGAACTCCCGGACTCCGAGGATGAACTCGAGCACCCTGCCCGTATCGACATCCTCCTGGGAGACGACGTAATCTCCCTCGCTGCGCCATTGGAGACGGCCGTTGTTCCCGGTGTTGATGTTGATGTTCGGCTCTACGTTAAAGCCGTCCGGCCTCCAGAAGCTGTTGGAGTTCCGGTCGAAGCCGCGAACCCGGAAGTAGCCCCGGTAGGTTCCGGGCTGGTTGAAGCGCAGGCGGTAGATGACGGAGGATTGGAGCAGGCTGCGGAAATCACCATCGTTCGGAGCCGCCAGGGCCCGGCTGTTCGGGTCCAGGGAGCCCTCTACGCCTTCGGCAAATGTCCAGGTGATGTTGTCTTCGTCGGGATCCGTCACCTCCGTGTAGTCGGTAGAGAGCATGGCGATGTAGTCGGTCCCGGCCTCCTGCTCGCCGGCGATGCCCTCGACAGCCTTTCGCTGCAGCGGAGCATCTGTCGGCAGGTCGATCCGGTTACGTTCGAAGCCGGTGCGGTCCCGGGCTACGATCTCGAGAACACCGGCCTCGCTGATCTCGATGTTGCCGCTCCAGATGCCATCCCTGTAATCGAAGACAGCCCGGGTCTCGCCGACAAAGATGTCGGAGGAGCCGCAGGAGGGAGCGATGCCCTGGATTGTCACCACCGCCCGGTTCGGGTAGAGGATGCCATCGCAGATGGTTCCTCCGCGTACGGACGTGATTTCAAAGCGGGTGTCGATACGTTCATTGAGATAGGCTCGCCGCTGGTCGGCGTAGTCACGCAGGCGGTTGATCCGTCCGCCGGCGAAGAGCGGGGCGACATGGTCGATCCGGGCGTCGACCTGGTCATCTCCCCAGGCCGATTCGAGGAAGGTTGCGATATAGCAGAGATAGTCCGGGGCGTAGCGGGGGTGCTCCAGGAAGCGCTCGATCTGGTCCACTGTCGGCCGGAAGAGCTCCTGGTTCGCCTGGTCAAAGCAGCTGTCGAGATCCCAGGGCAGCAGCACCCAGCGGTCGTCGCTGAAGCGGTGGTAGAGAAAGTAGTCGTCGCCATTGTTCAACACGATGCTGTTCTCGGTGGAACCGAGCATCGCGAAGGTGGCGAAATACTTGCTCCATTGGAGAACGTCAATTCTCTGCTCGATCGCGTCGGGAAAGTCAGCATCGGAGGTCTCTCCGCGATCGAAATCGCGGCAGAGATCGAAGACGTCGCTGTAATCGTCCTCATCCCGGTTGGTGTCCTTGCGGTAGTCTCCGCGGTAGCGGCCGGCGTCTTCTCCTCGGTAATCGAGGTTCGCCTGGCCGATTCCGCGGTAGAGGTTGCCATCGCTGTCGTTGGGAAAAACCCGTTCGAGGAACGTCTGGCGAATGACCTCGACGCGAAGATGCCAGCCCGGGTCGAGCTCTCTGTTGAATGAGAGTCTCCGAAACCATGCCAGCGGAGTGGCGGTTCCCGTGCGCCGCAGAAAGTCCAGCCCGAGCCACTGCTGGTCCGCGTTGCAGCCGTTCATGTTGATCCTCTTGACCCCATGGAAATCCGAATCGTGATCGAACTGGATCCGGTAACTCAGCGGGTTGCAGTTGCGCGCCGACGATCCCCGCAGGCGGATGCCGCGGTTGTGCCAGGCGCGGCCATCCGCGACCAGCGTGATGTTCAGGAGTTCGTTATTTCCCCTGCCGCGGTTTCGCAGGCTCCGCAGGGCGTCTCCCCGCATGACCACCCGATAGAGAGGGCGAAGCTCATCGGCCGGAGAGTTCTCGACCTGGTAGAGGAACGGCCGTTCCGGGGCGTCCGTCGGTGCGCGGACGGCTTGTTCGCCTGCGCCCTCCGCGTCGATCCAGAACGCGATGACCTCGCGATCCGCGCTCGGCGGAATGTCGGCTCCGTAGACACCGTTGCCTTCCACTCCATCGTCTCCTTCGCCATCATCGACCATGGCCGCGGACCGTCGTGAGTCCTCCGTGCCATCGACCTCCCAGGCGAGCGTGACGGCCTGGAGTGGCCGGTCGTCGGAGACGATGGCCAGGACCCGTACGCTTTGCTGGTCTGTCGGGATGATCGGGTGGTGACGTACGCCGACAATGACAGGCGCGGGGTCGGGCAGGGAGGACGTGTTAAAGCGCCCGGGCGACCCCTGCTCTTCGCTCGCCCGCCAGGCGGGCCCGTAGCGGTTTTCCAATCCGGGGTGGATGAGCTCAAGGGAGGGGCCCTCCCCATCAGGTGACTCGGGGTAGCTTCCCTCGTCGGCGAAGCGCACCCGGTCGGCGGTGTTTCCGTTGGCGTCTCTCAGCAGGAGAGTCTCTGCGGTATTGCTGAGCGCTCCATCCCACGGCCCCAGCGCCCCCTCGAGGCCATGGTGCTTCTCCAGCGCGGCAGGGTCCCGGGCCAGCACCAGGTACTCGCCCGCGCCTACCGTCGTACCGGCTGGAAACTCGTAGTCGATTCCCCGGGTGAAGGCCCAGCCCCCCAGGTCGACCGGCTCGCCGGAGCGGTTCAGCAGCTCGATATACTCGCCGCCGGTATTGTCGGCGGGATGATACATGATCTCATTGATGACGATGTCGTCGCGCGGCTCGTAGCGGTTTGCCATGCTGGGCGTGTTCTCGGCGAAGACGACCCTGTTGTCGGCCCCATCCGGGAAGCGCCCACTGGAGAAGCCCGCGGGAGTTGTGCGGGGATTGAGGCTGTCGATGAAGCGTCCGTTTCCATCATCGATAAGAATGGCCTGGGCTCCGTCCAGCTCAAAGCCCAGCTGCGACTCAAAGCGCACGAGCCTTTCACCGGAGGGCAGGGCCAGGCCCTCGGGGAAGGTGAAGCTGCCGGCCTCAAGCGGGAAGAGGCGAATTCTTCTTCCGCCGAGGTCGACCGTTTCGGCTGTCGGGTTGTAGAGCTCAACCCACCCGCTGCCGACTCCTCCCATATAAAGTTCATTGACGACCAGGTCCCTGGGCGCCGGCTCCGGATTGGGCTCATCTTCTTCCTCCTCCTCTTCTTCCCGCTCAATGATGTCGAGAAAAGGGGAGAGGCTGAAGTCGGAGCTTCCCAGCCCGGTATTGTTTCCCTGCACGGCGAGGACGTTGTCGCCTTCACGCAGCAGGCCAATGTTCTCAACCGGAAACTCTTCCACCACTCCGGCCTCGTGGTTGACGATCGTGGGGCTGTTGAACTCGGTGGCATCCATATTTGCCCGCGCGATCTCTTCACCGTTGAGGTAGGCGACGAAGCCATCGTCGTAATCAACCGAGAGGATCATCTGTTGTGCCAGGGCCGGGTCTGCCAGCTCGAAGCGGTGCCGTATGAAGACGCTCTGGTAGTTTTCCTGCATGTCGTCGAGCACCGTCGCATCGTCCCCGTCTCCATAGCCGAAGCCCGCGGGTCCGGAGTCCCACTCCCCGTCGTCGAAGTCGAGCCCGTTCCAATTTTCGGGCGGGGCCTCGGTCCCTTTGAAGAAGCTGAATTCCGCCCCGCGATCGACGAGCGCTACCCGGTTTTCCCGGGGAGCTTCGACCGAGGTGATCTTTACCGAGTTGGGTTCTCCGGGCGTTCCCCCGACGACATTCGATGCCGCCCAGGCCCGGGGGTCGGTTTCTTCGTGATCCGGGGAGCGACGCTCAAGCGAGGGTCCCAGGCCATCGGGCGTCTCCGGCCAGGAGTCCGATTCTCCGTAGTCGGCGAAGGAGACCATGTAGCCGCCGGGTGTCCAGAGCTGGAGCAGCTCTCCAGCATTGTCGAGATTGCCGGAAAAGTTTCCCTCAAGAGCGGCTCTTTCGAGGCCATAGCGGTCCGCAAGCAGGTCGGCATCCCGGGCGATCACCAGGTAGTCGTCCGCGGCGATCGTCGTTTCCGGCGGAAAAACATAGGTTACCGCCCCTCCAAGCAGCCACCCTCCAATGTCGACCGCGCGTTCGCCGTAATTATAGAGCTCGACGAATTCCCCTGAGGAGGCTCCATCGGCCGGGTGGTAGTGGATCTCGTTGATGATGACCTTCTGCGCGTCTGCCGACGCCGGAGCCAGGGCGAAGGCCGCGCATAAAGAGATACCTGCGAGTATCCGAGTTCTGACGTTCATTGGTTGTCTGTCCTGACTGAAGCCTGACCCACAAAGGTACATCTTCCCGCCTCAGGGGCGTCAGCACAAGCAATATGAGGCGAATCACTTTGCAGGGACTTTGAAGGGCCAGGGGCCGCCTTTCTTCCAGTCTCGCGGGCGGTTAAAATTTTCAGCCATGAAAGGTGGACGGAAAAAAAAGATTCGTCTTCGTCTCGGTTGGGTCGCCGCCGCCATCCTGGCCCTGGCCGCTATGGCCGCGGTCCTGCGGCAGGAGCCTGACCCTGTGGCGCTCTGGCGTGAAGGCATCGCGGCGCAGGTGGGCGCCCGTGCGAGAAAGGAGTGGGGGGCGGCGCCCGCGGTTGAGGGTACCGGGAGCCTCGGCACTCCCCGGATGATCACCGTTCATCATTCCGGCGGCGGAGTTTTTTCCGCGCTCGACGAGCTGGCAGCCTCCCTGGCGATCAAGGGGATCCAGGAGACGCACATGTCTGTCAAGGGATGGGATGACATTGGCTACCACTACATTGTCGATCCAGCCGGCCGAGTCTGGGAGGGCCGTCATCTCGACCGGATAGGCGCGCACGCCGGCTCCCGGCAGCTCAACACCGGCAACATAGGGTTGCTCCTGCTGGGAAACTTTGATCTCCAGGAACCTCCGCCGCAGCAGCTGGCCCGCCTTGGAATTCTGCTCGACAAGCTCCGCCAGCTCTTCGACATTTTTCCTGCTGAGGTCTATACACACAACGCTGTCCGGACAAGGGAGGGGCTTGGGCCGACAGCCTGCCCGGGCCGCCACGTCAGCGAGTGGCTACAGAAGCGCCGGAATAAGAAATAACTCTTGAGAGTGCCGAGCTTGACTCGCCCTGTTAAGGCGGTTATCTTTCGGTTCTGCGCTAGATGTTCGAGGAATTTTGCAGACTGTCTTTAGTGTGCGAGGACTGTCTTAGGTGCTAGATTCGGTCCATGATGAATGCGGCATTGCCGCAGTATACCGGCTGGATGAGTCGCCGGACTCCGGAGGAGAACCGTACGAGGGCTCCGTAACCAAGCTGGTTCCGGATATGCTGATCGACCTGCAGAACAGGGGCCAGCTCGCAGCGGGTCTCACGCGCTACGATGAAAACGCCGCGCAGCTGATCGATACCTACAAGCAGGTCGGCAGCGTGACGGATGTGTTTCACCTGACCCATCCCGACCCGGGGAAGTTCCGGGCCATCGTCGATGAATACAGCGGCCGCGCCGCGATCGGCCATACCCGCTACGCGACCTGCGGCAAGGAGGGCCGGGAATACGCCCAACCTTTCGAGCGTCACCATGGCCGCAAGTGGAAGTGGTTCGCTTTCTGTTTCAACGGCAACATCGCCAACTACGCCGAGGTGCGCAACCAGCTCCTCAAGCAGGATAAGGGCGATTACCATCTTGCGCATGACACCGACACCGAGCTGTTCATGCACCACTTGTCCTATGCCAACAAGGGAGATAAGAAACCGGATTTCGTCGAGGTCTTCAGGCATATCGCTGATACGGTTGATGGGGCCTACAGCCTCGCCTTCCTCAACGCGGATGGAGACCTGATCCTGGCACGCGACCCCCTTGGCGTTCGCCCCCTGGTCTACGGCTTTCGCGGAAATCTGTTTGGCGCCGCCTCCGAGAGTCTCGCGCTTGCCAATAAGGGCTTCGAGGATCTTCGCGATCTGGAGCCCGGCCACCTGATTCATGTCAGGCCCGATGGGTACGAGATCAAGCAGTTCGCCGCCTCGCCGCGCAAGGCGCATTGTTTCTTCGAGTGGGTGTATTTTGCCAATGTCGCATCGGAGCTCAACGGTAAGTCGGTCTATCTCGCCCGCAATCGGCTCGGCGAGGCGCTAGCCGATGTGGAGCCGCTGGAGGTTGACTCGGAGGATTGCATCGCGGTTCCGGTGCCTGACACGGCCAAGGCGGCCTGCGATGCCATGGCGCACCGTCTCGGTATTCCCACGAAGGAAGGCCTGATACGGAATCGCTATGTGGGGCGAACCTTTATCGAGGGCAAGAATCGCAAAGCGAGGGTCGAGAGAAAGTACACCGTGTTGCCGGAGGTGGTGCGCGGCAAGAAGGTCTTCCTGGTCGAGGACAGCATCGTTCGCTCGACGACACTGCGAGTTATCGTGAAGATGCTCAAGCAATACGGCGGCGCCAGCGAAGTTCATGTGCGCGTGGCTTGTCCTCCGATCATGGCGCCCTGCAGCTATGGGATCGACATGTCGACGGTCAGCGAGTTGATCGCCCCGCAGTTTTTCGACGAACCGGTCAAGGGGGAGCTGGCTGCCGATGGCCTTGCGGCGCTGGCCGCGGACCTGGGCGCCGACTCGCTGCGCTACCTGACGGTTGAGGAGCTGAACGCCGCGCTCGGTCTCTCCGAGTGCGAGCTGTGCGAGGGCTGCCTGACCGGTGAATATCCAACTGACTGGGGGCAGAAACTCTACAAGGAGGCGCTGCTCTCACGGGATTGTCCGGCTGAGGGCCGCACCTACGAGCGCCTTGGTCTTGGTGAAGAAGGCGAGGCGGGGGAGGGTCCGGGGGGAGCCGCACAGGAGGTGCCGCTGGGAGCTTCCGGCCCTGAGAAGGGCAGCTGATCCCGCCGGCATCACTCTGACCGGGCGCAGGGTTTCCCGGGGTGTCGCCAGGGGCAGACGCTCCGTGCGAGCATCTTGTTCTGCGGACCGCAATGCCCTACCATACCAGGCTCTTCTGGTTTGATGGTCCTTGCCGAGCCCGGGACAGCCCGGCCCGAGAGTGAGGGCTGAGCACCTCATGGTCTCCCACGACATCCGGAGTATGACAATGCGCTTGTTTCCCATCCTGCTGTTGGCGGCTCTCACCTTCCCTCCCGGCCTCCGTGCCGGAACCCGGCTGGTGGTCGTGTCAGACCCGCCAGCCCGAGACCTGGCCTGGACACCCTTGAGCTTCCGGCTGCAGGGCGTGCCCGACCTGCCCGGGGTCAAGGTCCGGCGGGTCTCCGATGGCAAGGAGCTTCCGGCTCAGCTCGAACGGATCAAGGGCGGAGTCATCGTCCACTGGGTTTCGCCAGGGCTCCAGGCCGGGAAGAAGGGTGAGTGGGTCATCGAGCTTCTGGGGAAACCTCCCGCGGGGAAGGATCGTGTAAAGGTGCTCACACAAGGGACGGGCTCGAGCCGTATCGATATCGACGGGAAGGTCTTCAGCCGCTATGTTCATGGCGGCAAGGGTCTCTTCAAGCCCTACTTCTATCCGCTGGGGAATCCGGCCGGTGGGAATCTGACACGGCATTATCCTCTCAAGCAGGGGGTCAAGGGCGAGCGCGCGGACCATCCGCATCATCGATCCCTGTGGTTTACCCATGGGGAGGTGAATGGTGTGGACTTCTGGGCTGAGGGCAAGACAACGGGACGGATCGTTCATCGCGGCTTCAAGAGCAAGGAGTCCGGATTCGTCTACGGCCGGCTGGTCTCGACAAACAGCTGGGAGACCGTAAAGGGAGAAAAGATTCTCGAAGAGCGCAGGGCTGTGCGGATCATCCCGCTTGAATCAGGACAGGTCCTGATGGACTTTGACATCAGCCTGGTGGCTACGGAGGGGGAGGTTTTTTTCGGCTCGACCAAGGAGGGCTCCTTCGGCATCCGTGTGGCCGGCACGATGAAACAAACCAGCGGCGGCACCATCAAGAATTCCCGGGGAGGCCTCGGCGCGGCGGAGTGCTGGGGCAAGCCGGCGGAATGGATTGATTATTACGGACCGGTCGATGGCAAGGTGGTCGGAGTGACGATCATGGACCATCCCGAGAGCTTTCGTCATCCGACCCATTGGCACATCAGGGATTACGGGCTTTTTGCCGCTAACCCGTTTGGCCACCGGCATTTTTACGGCAAAGAAGCAGCCGGAAAGGGTGATTATCGGCTACAGAAGGGGCAATCCATCCGTTTTAAATACCGGCTTTATATCCATCATGGCAGCACTGTAAAGTCTCGCGTGGAAAGAGTTTATGCTGGTTTCTCCAGCCCGCCGCTTCTCCATCTGAAGCGCTAAGGGATTCTCTGAGCCCTCTTCCGGTGTCGCCCCTCTGCGTGATACAATCGTCGTTTTGCATCACTTTCGCAGGACAGCGTCAACATGGACCGACTTCTTTCGTCTCAGGCTACAGCCCATCAGGGGGAGGAAATCCGTCTCGCTGGCTGGGTGCATAACCTTCGCAACCACAAGGATGTACAATTCCTTGTCTTGCGTGATCGGGGCGGATTAATCCAGGCCGTAGCTCAGCCATCCTCGGGGGTCGACCTGGCCGACCTCGGCAAGGAACATGTCGTCGAGTTAACCGGTACGGTGATCGAGGAGCCGCGGGCACCGGGGGGAGTCGAGGTCCATCTCTCATCCGTCAAGGTTCTCTCGGCTGCCGAGGAGCCGCCATTGGAGATCAACAGGCCGAGGGTTCTTGCGAAGACGCATCTCGACAAGATCCTCGACAACCGGCCGATCTCTCTGCGGGCGCTGGAGATTCGCGCCATCTTCGAGGTCCAGGCCGTCCTGGTGGAGGCCTTCGGCTCCTATCTCCGGTCCCAGGACTTTACCGAGATCAAGAGCTCAAAACTTGTCGGTACCGGCACCGAGGGCGGCGCCAATGTTTTCGAGATCGATTATTTTGGCCAGCCGGCTTTCCTGGCTCAGTCCCCGCAATTCTACAAGCAGATCATGGTGGGCAGCGGGCTCGAGCGGGTCTTCGAGATCGGGCCGGTCTACCGCGCCGAGAAACATGAGACCTCTCGTCATGTTAACGAATACACCTCGCTTGATTTTGAGATGGGCTTTATCCGGGACGAGCAGGACATCATCTCCATGCAGATTGGACTGGTGGGACATATGCTGGACGCCGCGAGGGAGCATTGCTCCGCTCAGCTTGAGCTT
>DCKY01000180.1:6400-7014 GCA_002320775.1 Planctomycetes bacterium UBA1662 | reverse complement strand
GAGTTTTTCATCATGAAATAGGCTTCGCAGATCAGCTGCATGTCGCCGTACTCGATCCCGTTGTGGACCATCTTCACATAGTGTCCGGCTCCATCGGATCCGACCCAGTCGCAGCAGGGCTCGTTCTCGTCTCCGACCTTGGCGGCGATGGCCTGGAAGATGTCTTTCACCTCCGGCCAGGCGCTCTCTGATCCTCCGGGCATGATGCTCGGTCCGAGCCGGGCTCCCTCTTCTCCGCCGGAAACCCCCGTGCCGATGAAGCGCAACCCGCGCGCCTCTACCTCCGCTGTTCTGCGGATGGTGTCGGGGAAGTGTGAGTTGCCCCCGTCGATGATGATGTCGTTCGGTTCGAGGTGTGGGGCTATGAGATCAATGAAATCATCGACAGGCTGGCCGGCCTTGACCAGGAGAACGATTTTTCTGGGGGCCTTGAGGTTGGCGCAGAGGTCCTCGATGCTTGAGGCGCCGTAGAGCTGCCGGTCGGGATTCTCATCGATAAACTCATCCACCTTGCTGGTGGTGCGGTTGAAGACGGCGACGCTGTAGCCATGGTCCTCCATGTTGAGGACGAGGTTCTTTCCCATCACGGCGAGGCCGATCAGGCCGATATCACA
>DCKY01000180.1:0-5969 GCA_002320775.1 Planctomycetes bacterium UBA1662 | reverse complement strand
GAAGTTTCCATTGAAGAAGCGGTCAATTCCTTCCGCGAGGAGGTGCTCCCAGGACGCTTCTTCTTCCCCGGGTACGATGGGGAAGAAGAGGGCGTTGTTGGCCTTGGCGGCTTTCTGATCGCCCGGGGCATCTCCGATCATCAGCACCTTGCCGGCTTCGTAATTCGAGACGACGGCTTCGAGGTGCTCCTTTTTATTGCCCATCTCCTGGCCGGCGATAAGCCCTACGTATCGATCAATATCGTGTTCTTTCCACTCCTTGGTGAGAGCCTCGACCGGGGTCGCGGATACGACCATCATGTCGGCCGCCTCGGAGAATTTTTCAAGGCACTCACGGAGGTTCGGGAAGGGTGGAACGTTGTTGACGAATCTTTTTACGTCGCGGTTGACGTGGTGGCTCCATTTCATGCAGAGCTCGAGCTCGGGATCGGGATTCTCCTCGAGAAACTCTTCGATGGCGGGGTTGGAGAGAGGCTTGTCGGATTCACTGAATCGTTCGAGGGAGTCGAGCTTCATGATCTCGACACCCCTGCGCTGGACATCGGGCCGCGTACGAAGGTAATCCAGGGCGTAGATCAGCGCCAGGAAGCGATTGCAGCCCCTGGTTCGCGAGTAGAGATTGACGAAGTCCCAGGCCTCCCGGGCGTATTTTGAGACAGCCTGGAGCTCGAAATAATTGATCGTGTTGGGGCAGAAGCATTCCTTGTGTTTGAGCTCCATGCTGTCAAAAGCGCAGCCGTCGGAGTCGATACCGACAAAGAATTCACGCGAAGACTGGAAGCTCTGCAGTGCCGCCTTGTAGTCCGTCATTGGTTCCCTGGTTTCTTTAGAGGTTCCCGGTCCGTTACACCCCTACCTGAGCGTAATCAAGGTCGCTAAGTTAGCACCTCCTCATGGGACCATCAAGGCTCCACAACGAGCCCGGTTCGCCAGGCCGATAAAGGCTGATTTATTTCAGAGACGCTTTCCAAGCAGTTCGAGGGCCTTGGCGATTACAGGATCACTGCCCTTTTTCAGATCGGCCCGGGTATTGCGGATTTCAACATCTACAGGGATCCCCTTACCTTCATAGCAGACCCTGGCTGATGAATAATAGCGTTGATGAGAGAGGCTGTATTTCCAGCCGTTGGAGAGCTTCTTCTCGAGCATATCGCTGAAGATACCGTTGGTGTGGTCACCGATGAGGGTCGCGTTGGGAAGGTCCGCCATGAGCATCGCGAAGACATCGGCCGCGCTGTAGGAGGCATCGTTGGTGAGGACCATGAGGTAGCCCTTGTATCGGACAGCGCCCCCCGGCTCGATATGCCGGGTACGCATCTCGCCAAAGTCATTCTCGCCGGGCCCCTTCTTGGTCTTCTTATAGTGCCCGACCCGTTTCTTATCGACGAAGCGGGTGAGAATCCGGTATACGAAATCGTCGGTGCCGCCGGGATTGGTACGGATGTCGATGATGATCCCCCTGGTGTCCTGCAACTCACCCAGGATCCGGTCGAGCGCTCTATCGAGAGCCTTCTTTCCCATGCCCTCCATCTCGGCGATCCTCAGATAGCCGAGGTTTTTGCTGCGGCAATAAATGAAGATCTCGCCGAGCTCCTTCGGTTCGCTGAAGCCGGCGGCTTTGAGGGTGCCGGCGATCATCTGCCAGAACTTCTTCTGCAGCTTGCGCGAGGGGAACTCGCGTTCGAAATCAGACTGCTCTTCAGGGCAGAACTCTTTCTTTTTCTTACCCTTGCCCTTGATGGCGAGGGTGACGTGCCCATCCTTCAGCGGGGCCAACATCTCAGAGAGAATCCCGAAGAGCTCATCATCCGTGGTCTTCGCGGTCACTCGCGGCCGGTGTTTCCTGTGCTGCGCTTTCCAGTCTACTTCTTTGAGCTTGAAGAAGGCGTAGCGATCGTTGAATACACCCCAGAGCTCCTCGAAGACCTTTTCGGGGGCGCTCAGTCCGGCCTTTTCAGCCCCGGCTTTCCCCTCCTGGGAGATGGCGGGGGCGGGAGCCAGCAGAGCGCAGGCTACAAATATCAAGACGGTCCAGCAGGCTGTATTCTTCGGATGGTTCATGCTTCAACCCAATGTGCGTTTGTGATTCAAGGCCCGGGAAGCTCCACCTGCCACATTATCAACCGGGGCAGCGGCGAACGAAAGAAAAGAAGGGCGGCCCACGCCATGATTGCGCGGACCGCCCTGTTTGTTTTCTGGTGCCGTGGAGAGGACTTGAACCTCCACCCACTAAAAGTGGACTAGGACCTGAACCTAGCGCGTCTGCCAATTCCGCCACCACGGCATAAATCGAGATGCGAGTGTACTTGCAGGGACATAAGTTTCAAGTCTAAACGGCTGCTGGAGACCCTCCAAGGCGTCCAAACTTGAAATCTGGGGGTGGGCGTGTTGGAATGTAATCAGGAAGTAATCGTCGCCTTCAAGAGGACTTCACATGCTGAGTATCTTCGATGGTGAGGAAGGGATCAGCCGCCGCAGGCTTCTGACCATTGGAAGCCTCGGTCTTGGCGGTCTCGCCCTGCCGACCCTCTACGCGGCTGGCGGTTCCGGGGATTCGGAGTCGAACCCGGTCACCGGCAGGTCGGTGATTTTTCTCTTTCAGCAGGGTGGTCCCAGTCAGTTCGAGACCTTCGATCCCAAGCTCGATATTCCGCAGGGAAATCGAACGATGGGCGGAGTCATCCCAACGACCATTCCGGGAGTAACCTTTGGCTCGACCATGCGGCGGCTGGCGAAGCTCGCTCACAAGCTGACCATCGTGCGCTCTTTTCATACAAAGAACTCGGGCCACAACATCAAGCCCATCGTCGGAGAGCACTCGCTGGAGGCTAACATCGGAACCCACTATTCACGGGTGGTGGGATCGACCCATCCTCTTACCGGCATGCCGACCAACGCGGTGATCTTTCCCAGGGCGGTGAATTCCGAGGTTCCAGGCCCGAGCGCCAGGGGAAACCTTGCCTCGACAGGTCCCTACGGGAAGGGCTACACGCCCTTTGTCCCGGGAGCGGGAGGTCAGCTGCAGGAGGACATGAAGCTGCGGCTCGACAGGACACGCAATGACACCCGCCGCCACCTTCTCAGCCAGCTCGATCGACTCAACCGCAAGGCGGATACGGGGGGGCGGCTCGATGGTCTCGACAAGCTCCAGGGGCAGGCCTACGAGCTGATCCTTGGCGGCGGCGTCTCGAAGGCCCTTGACCTCTCGCGCGAAGATCCCCACACCTTGAAACGCTACGACACGAGCGCCTACGCGAAGAAGGGGCATTGGAACAAGGTGTCGAGGGGAAGGAAGGGATACTACTGCGCTCAGGCGGCGACGATCGGTCCCCTGCTGTTGCTGGCGCGAAGGCTCTGCGAAGCAGGCTGCGGTTTCGTCACCATCCACGCGGGCTACGAGGGGGTCTGGGACATGCACGCCGATGGCAACAACCTCAACATGATCGATGGAATGGAGGCGGTGGGCCGCTCCTTCGATCACGCGGTCGCTGCCTTTGTCGAGGACATCGAGGACCGCGGTCTCAAGGACAAGATCATGCTGGTGACCACGGGTGAGATGGGCCGCACACCGAAGATCAACAAGAACGGCGGCAGGGACCACTGGGCCCGCCTGGCGCCGCTGCTGCTCTATGGAGGCGGCCTCGAGGGCGGCCAGGTCATCGGTCGCTCCGATCGCCAGGGCGGGGAGCCTACCGTTGATGGCTGCGATCCCAGCCATCTGATCTCCACGATCCTCCATACCGTATTTGATCCCGGCAAGCTTCGGCTCAAGCCCGACGCGCCTCGCGAGGTGCTGGCCCTCAGTGAGAAGCCGTCGATACCGCGGCTCTGAGTCCGGCTATTTCTTTTTGATGGATTCGCCGCCGATCGAAAAGAAGTGGACGACATAATCGATGCCGACGGCTGATTTCACTGTCGCTCCCCAGCGCATCGATACGAGAAATATATTTCCGGCCAGGCTGCCTCTCGAGAAGAGGACCGGGCGGAAAATAACTCCGGGGCCCATTCCGAAAGACTCCGAACGCACACCAAGATAGTCGAGCCTGAGCTTCACGACCTTCAGCAGCTCCTTGTCGAGCTGCCAGACCTCGACCTTCAGTTCGCTCTTTTTCGGTACGCTGTATTTTCCAGTGGGGAAGCTGACGCTCCACGGCCAGTTCCACCCGAAGTATTCAACAGGATAGTATCCCCTGTTCGGAAAGAAGATCGTGTCGATGGTCTTTCCGCGACCTGAGCGGCTGTTATCGAAGGCGTACATGGCCTGGTATCTGTCACACTCTCCCAGGCCGGTCCTGCGCATCTGCGGGTTCAGACACCAGGCCCGGTGACCGGTAGCCGCGATGTTCGAAGCGTCTTCGTCCGCCATGAAACCGTTGATGGCGCTCAGGAGGCTGGCCTGTTGCTGGTGCAGGTTCGAGCTTCCGGCTCCCTTTGAGCCGAGGGCGAAGACGTCCGCTGCCATTCCCGGCGGACGCCTGGGAGAGTGCGACATCTTCCGGTTGGCGGCGCAGACTAGCGCGGCATGTTGCGCCAGCTCGTTGAAAGGGCGGTGAAGTTCGAGGTCGTATTTCAATCCGCAGAGAAAGCGATAGACCTGGAGCTGTCGGAGCGAATCGAGCAGGTATTCCTTCTTGAGAACCCCCGCGCTATAGGGCGGTCTCGACACGCCCCTGACCTCGTATTTCTCTTTCGTGTAGCGGGTTCCTAAATAATCGCGAGGTCGAAGCCTGGTGACGCCCTCGGTGATTTTCTCCTGGGGCAGGGGATAGACCGGGTAAGGAACAGCCGATCTCGGACCCCCATAGAGAATGACCTGGTCCTTCTTGTAGACAGCCTTATGAACAACGGAGCCCTCCTTGTTGTAGAGGGTCAGGTTGCCCGACAGCTTTCCTTTCTTGTAGGATTTCTTGACCCGGGTCTTGCCGTTGTCGTGATATTCCGTATAGCTGCCGTTCAGCTGGCCGCTGGAGTATCGGCAGCGGACCTTCTTCTTGCCGCTTTCGTAGTAGCTCGCGTAGGAGCCGTGTTTCCTGCCGTCCTTGTCGGTAGAGTACTTCTCCGCCAGGGTTCCGTTCGGGTGGTTCCTGGTGATGGTTTCCGAACGTGCCGTTGGTGTCAGGCCCATCAGCAGGATCAATAAGGCAGCGGGAAGAAAGGCGATGCCGCGGAAAATCCGGGGGCCGTGGTGGATCATGGTGTTGACCTTGAATGCGGGTTTCATAGCCAAGAGGCTTGAAGATCGGTCCATTGTAGCAGGACGGATTTTGACTTTGCTCAAGAAACCAGCAGCTTCTGGCAAGAGACTCTCCATTGCGGGGATTTTCAGGCCCCAGTGAATCTTGCTTCAGCCGCGGGTTTCTGGCAGGTTGACCTTGTCTTAGATCAGGTACGCCTGGGTTGAAATCGGGAGGAAACAAAGGATGAGCGAAACAGACTTCTCGTTCGATTCCCGCAGTGCCGCGGAGGCCGCGGACTTCCTCGATGATCGCACCATGGTCCTGCGCTGGTTGGTGGCCTTTCTGCGTCATTACGACAAGATCCCCGAGGAGTCGCTCTCGAGCTGGCGGTTCGGGTGGGGGGGTGAGTCCGGAGCGAGCCATGTCCTGGCTCATTCTTTCAGGAATGGTACGACCTACCTTTTCGCCGAGGAGGGTTTCGATTTTGAATCGCTGCGCGAGCCCTTTCGTG
The DNA here is from genome assembly GCA_002320775.1 of Planctomycetes bacterium UBA1662. Taxonomy (GTDB): domain Bacteria; phylum Planctomycetota; class UBA8108; order UBA8108; family UBA8108; genus UBA8108. The sequence continues at coordinate 281 of DCKY01000180.1, read as the reverse complement.
AGGATCTCCTGCCTGAGCGAATTATCGTCGACCGCTCAACAGCCGAGAGCTGGCGTAGATCGTCTCCTGCGATGCTGGATATGGCTGGCCGCAGCCTGGAGCTGCGAGTGCTCGCTCGGCCGCCGGAGGCTTCCGCCGGGGATTCAGCCGGGGAAGGAGTTTTTCGTCGTGCGCGCGCCGATGAGGCTGGCGCCCTGCGACAGCTCGAGGCGATGCATTGCCGCGAGGTGGGCCTGGAGGAGCTTCACAGTGATTTTGACTCGCTCATCGAGGCGGACCTG
>DCKY01000063.1:4273-5082 GCA_002320775.1 Planctomycetes bacterium UBA1662 | reverse complement strand
CTCCACCAGAGCGAGACGACCTTCGCCGAGCTCCTCGCCGGCGCCGGGTATAAAAACGGCTGCTTCGGAAAATGGCATCTCGGCTATGAGAAGAAGTTCAACCCGGTGCATCACGGCTTCAGCCGTTTCCGGGGCTTTGTCAGCGGCAACATCGACTACCAGTCACACTACGACCGGGTAGGAGTCTATGACTGGTGGGAGGGACTCGAGCACATCAGGGAAAAAGGTTATTCAACCCACCTGATCACGCGCCACGCAGTGAAATTCATCGAAGAGCACAAGGGTCAGCCCTTCTGCCTCTACGTCCCACACGAGGCCCCGCACACGCCCTTCCAGGGGCCGGGGGATCCGGCCTTCCGGGTCCAGGGCAAGGTGGTGCCGGAGAAGCGAAGCGCCGCCTTCCGCAAGCGCGCCTACCGCGAAATGGTACAGGAGCTGGACAAGGGTGTCGGTGAGATCGTCGCCGCGCTCAAGCGCCTCGGGCTCGAAAAGAACACCCTGGTTTTCTTTGTCTCCGACAACGGCGCCGCAAGCTTCGGAAACAACGGCTCCCTGAGAGGCAACAAGGGCCAGCTGTGGGAGGGGGGACATCGCGTGCCGGCAATCGCGAGCTGGCCCGGCAGGATCGAGGCCGGGAGCTCCTGTGATGACCTGTCGATCGGGATGGACATCTTCCCCACGCTGCTGGAGCTCGCCGGGGTGAACGCTCCGGGAAAGCTTCGCCTCGACGGACGCAGCCTGGTCCTCAGCCTGCTTGGTAAAAGGCCGGCGACGGACGGGCCACGCAAGGTCTTCTGGGGCGCCGGCCG
>DCKY01000063.1:0-3941 GCA_002320775.1 Planctomycetes bacterium UBA1662 | reverse complement strand
CAACAGGCCATGCGCGAAGGTCCGTGGAAATACGTCCGCGAGCTCAAGGGCCAGAAAGCCGCGGCGCTCTACAACCTCGCCAGCGACCCGGGCGAGAGAAACAACCTCGCAAAGAAAAACCCAACCCGCCTCGCCTCCATGCAGAAAGACTATGCGGCCTGGGAAAAGGACGTCGCCGCCGGGGCCACCAGGCAGCCGCCCGTGCCCGGCAACCGGAAAAAATAGCCTGCCTGGAGGCCTGCAAACAGGCCGGAACAGGCCGGATGAGGCGCGTCCGCCGCCAGGAGAGCAGAAACCCACATCAAAGCAAAGTTTCATCGGTTATGATGAGGCCCTGAAGAAAAAGCAGGCCTCGCGAAAGCCGGCGCCTGCTCGATCCGGGAGCTCTAAATCATTAAAGGCGTTCTGTCATGTTGAACAGGCTTCATCGCATCTTTGCCTGCGGCGTATTTTTCGGTCTCCTCTTTGCTCCTGTCGCCGGTGAGGCGCTCTTTGGAAATGACCTCGAGGCGCTGACGGAAAAATACCGGGAGGCCAGGAGCTCCGCCGGAAAACCCGGCACCGCCGCCTGGCCCGGAGCGGTCGAGAGAAAGGTCGCCCCGATCCTGCGCCGGATCGGCAAGCTCAAAGATCCCGAGGCGCTCAAGATGCTGAAGCGCGAATACAGCGGCACGGACTCCTACCTGGTCGCCTCGGCGGGCCTTGCCATGATCGAAGGCGGCGGCAAAGAAGGCCTGGAGGCGGCGATCAAGGGCTTCGGCAAGGGAAGTGGCTGGAAAACCTACTCCAAGGTTCGCGTTCTCGATGCCATCGCGGCCACGGGGAAGCCCGCAGCGCGGGACTTCGTGATCAAGGCGGCAACGTCAGGAACATCGGAAATGCGGGTCATCGCGATCGGAAGCCTGTCAAATTTTCCTCGCAACCAGGAGGCCTGCGAGGCCCTGGTCGATGGCCTCAAGAGCAGCCACTCCATGGTCCGCAACGCATCGCTCCAGGCGCTGCACAACTTCAAGGTCAAGGAGATGGTCCCGGCCCTGATCGCCCGCCTCGGTAAAGAAAAAGACTCCGCGCGCCAGGGCGATGTCCTCAACCTCCTGGTGAAACGGACCGGGGTCAACATGGGCCTGGTCACCAGGGACTGGAATAAGTGGTGGAAAGAAACCGGTGATCGTTTCGAGTTCCCAAAGGCTTCGGAGCTCAGCGCCTCCAAGGCGAACACGGTGGTCGTCCCGACCTACTTCGGGCTCGAGGTCGCCTCGAAGCGGGTCATCTTCCTCGTCGACGCGTCGATCAGCATGCTCCAGTCGGCCAGCGGACCCAGGAAGAAGCTGGGCAAAAAGAATCGGAACCTCAAGGGCGCCCCCGGCACCAAGATGGCGGCGCTGAAAAAGGAACTCACCAGCATCCTCAAGAAGCTTCCCGACACGACGATGGTCAACATCATCTTCTTCAACGTCGGCCCGATTCCCTGGAAGTCTTCGCTCCAGCCGCTTCGCGGACGCGGACGCCAGGAGGCCATCGCCTTCGTCAACAACCTCGACTGCAAGTTCAAGACGAACATCTATGATTCGCTCGTGCTGGCGCTTAAAGACCGCAAGGCCGACACGCTCTTCCTGCTCTCAGACGGCAAGCCCATCGGCGGCACCTTCACCAAGCCAGCCGACATCCTGCGCGAGATCGGCGCGAAAAACCGCGTTCGCGGCGCCAAGATCAACTGCATCAGCTTCGGGCAGGAAACCCCCTTCCTCAAGCAGCTCGCCAAGCAGAACGGCGGCGTCTACCGAGCCACCAGCGGTGGGGGCAAAAGAGCTGGCAAGGGCAAGAAGGCCAACTAGCCCCGGCAGGGCCGCGCCTTTCCGCGTCGCCGGGGTCAGCGACCGTCATTCTTCACGCAGCCCGGCCACCGCATCCATCATCCCCGCGCGCTTGATCGTTTGCCGCTGAAAAACCAGCGGCTGAAATTGGGTTTCATTTGCCTTCGCCAAGCGACAAACTGGACCTTGGCAATCTGAAATAAAACCCGCGAACGAATGGAAACGCTCCATGTACAAGACCCTCCTTCTGCTCCTGGCGCTCTCCCTTGGCGGCCTCCTCGGGGCCGCCGACAAGCCCAACATCGTCTACATCATGTCCGACGAGCTGGCCTACTTTGAGCTCTCACATATGGGCAATAAGTACATCGAGACACCGAACATTGACCGCATGGCCGCTGAGGGGATCCGCTTCACCCAGGCCCTGGCCGGAGCGCCGGTCTGCGCCCCGACCCGCTGCACCCTGATGACCGGCAAACACTCCGGGCACACCTCGGTGCGCGCCAACGGCGGCGGCACTCCAATGCGGGCGGGAGAGGCCACCATTGCCTCGATGCTCAAGAAGCTGGGCTACGCAACCGGCGGCTTCGGAAAATGGGGCTGTGGAGGGCGCGGCTCAACCGGAGTTCCTGAGGAGCTCGGCTTCGATATTTTCGTCGGCTACTACGACCAGGTGCATGCCCACTCTTTCTATCCGCCCCACATCATTCGCAACAGCAAGGAGGTCCCCCTTGAGGGCAACCGCGGCGGGCGCACGGGGAAAACCTATTCCCACTATGTGATCTTCGATGAGGCGAAAAAATTCATCCGCGACAACGCGAAGAAGCCCTTCTTCTGCTACCTGCCCATCACCCCTCCCCACGACCTGTACGACATCCCCGAGAGCGACCCCTCCTGGCAGCACTTCAAGGACAAGGACTGGCCCGGCGAGACCCGCAACTACGCGGCCATGGTCCACATGGTCGACCGGCAGGTGGGGGAGGTGTTCGCGCTCCTGAAGGAGCTCGGCCTCGAGGACAACACCCTCGTATTTTTCTGCGGAGACAATGGCGGCAGCGACCGCTTCCGTAACAACGCGCACCCCAGGGGCTTCTTCAGCCCCAACCTGAACCCCAGGACCGGGGTCGGCTTCCGCGGCGGCAAAGGAAACCTCTACGAGGGCGGCCTGCGGATCCCGATGCTGGCGCGCTGGCCGGGAAAGATCAAACCGGGGCGGGTCAGCGACCTGCTGTGGTATTTCCCGGATGTGCTCCCCACCGTCGCCGAGGTCACCGGGGGCGATGCGCCGGAGGACATCGACGGCATCTCGGTCCTTCCGGAGCTGCTCGGGCGTGAGCAGAAGAACAAGCACGAGCTCCTCTACTGGGAATACGGCGGGCACACCGCCGTGCGGATGGGCGACTGGAAGGCCGTCCGAAACAACCAGCGGAAGGTATGGGAGCTCTACGACCTCGCCACGGACCTCTCAGAGAGCAAGGATATCGTCGCGAAACACCCGGCCATCATCGAAAAAATGGCCGCCTTCGCCAAGGCCTCTCACGTGAAAACGGTCCAGGGAAAATACTCTGACACCGAGGCGCATCAAAAGGACCGGTGGGCAAAATGGGGCGACGCGCGCCCCCAGCCCAAGTTCAGCGCAAAAATGAAGCGGCTCCCGAAAGAAGGCCTGCTGGCCAGCTCTGGCTGGAAGCTCGCGAGCTTCAGCAGCGAGAGCACCACCAACAATCGCAAGGCCGTCTTCGCCATCGATGGTAAGCCGCAAACCCACTGGCACACCCGGTGGACCTCAAAGCACCCCCACGAGCTGGTCATCGACCTGGGCGCGCAACGTACGATTCGAGGCCTGCGCTACCTTGCCCGCCAGGACGGCAGCTTCAACGGCGGCTTCAAGGATTTCGACCTCACCATCAGCGACCAGCCCGGCCAGTTCGGCGAGCCGACCCTGAAGGGGGCCTTCAAAAAGACCAAGGATCCCCAGGAGGCCACCTGCAAGGCTGCGAAAGGGCGCTATGTCCGGATCCGTGCGCTCTCCGAGATCGGCGGAGGACCTTGGGCTTCGGCTTCGGAAATTGGTATCATCGGCGACTAGGGTCGCCTTCGTTATCGAGTCAAAGAACAAGGAGCTACCGC
>DCKY01000212.1 GCA_002320775.1 Planctomycetes bacterium UBA1662 | reverse complement strand
TCAAGCGAGGGGTAGCCCAGCACGATGTGGGTCATCAGCCCGACCCGCCCCTCGGAGCGAATCTTCTCTACCGCCGCCTCGATCCTGCCGCCGCTCATTGAATCCTCCCGGCGCCGTATTCGCGGCAGTATTCCATCCAGGACTCATCGCCAACCGCCTCAGCGACGATAAAGATATCCTTGTCGCCGCGCCCGGAGACGTTCACCACGACGACCTGCTCAGGTGAAAGGGACCCGGCGTTCTTCACCACCCAGGCCAGGGCATGAGAGGACTCCATCGCCGCGAGGATTCCCTCCTTGCGGGCAACCAGCTGGAAGGCCTCGATGACCTCCTTGTCGGTGGCCGGGGAGAACTCCACCCGGCCGATGTCCCGGAGGTAGGCGTGCTGCGGCCCGATCCCGGCGTAGTCGAGCCCGGCTGAGATGCTGTGGGTTTTCTGGACCTGTCCATCATCGTTCTGCAGGAAGTAGGACTTGTAGCCTTCGATGACCCCCGTCCTTCCACCCTCGAAGCGGCAGGCATGCTCTCCCGGCTCGAGGCTGCGCCCGCCGGCCTCAACACCGACCAGGCGAATCGACTCCTCGTCGAGAAACTCGTTCCAGAGCCCCAGGGCGTTGGAGCCGCCGCCCACGCAGGCGACCAGCACATCCGGCAGGCGTCCCTCCGCCTCCATGATCTGGGAGCGCACCTCGCGGCCGATCACCGACTGGAAATCCCTGACGATCATCGGGTAAGGATGCGGCCCGAGCGCTGAGCCCAGCAGGTAGTAGGTGTCAGCAACGTTCCAGGTCCAGTCCTTGAGCGCAGCGTTGACGGCATCCTTCAGTGTCCGGGTGCCCTCCTCCACCGCGTTCACGGTGGCTCCGAGCTGGCGCATCCAGAAGACGTTGGTGGCCTGCCGCCTGACATCCTCTGAGCCCATGTAGACCGTGCAGGGAAAGCCGAAGCGCGCCGCCACGGTGGCGGTGGCGAGGCCGTGCTGCCCCGCCCCTGTCTCGCAGATGATTCGCTTCTTTTTCATCCGGGAGGCAAGCACCACCTGGCCGATACAGTGGTTGATCTTGTGGGCGCCGGTGGCACCAAGCCCCTCCTGCTTGAGGTAGATCTTCGCCCCGCCAAGGTGCTCGCTGAGGTTCTTTGCGAAATACAGCGGTGTTGGCCGGCCGGAATAATTTTTCAGGAGGTCCTCGACCTCGGCGACGAAGCCCTCCTCCTCCTTCCAGTGGCGGTAGGCCTCCTCGAGCTCATCGAGCGCAGGCACCAGCATCTCGGGGACATAGCGCCCCCCGTACTCTCCGTAGAAGCCCTGCTCATCCGGCAGCGGAGCCGCGCCGCCGCCCTGCTCCTGGTTGTCTTCGACCATGTCTTCTAGGCACCTGTAAATGGACCGCCCGCTGAAATCCTGCGCTCCTTCAAAAAGCGCCTTTCGGGCATAGAGCGAGTTTAATGCAGAGGAGGCCCTGTGAGAAGCCTGAGCACGACACGATCCCGGGTTATCGGGAGCTCTACAAGCCTCTTGTTGACAGCAGGATGCGCCACTGACAGCGAAACTAAAACTAACCTCTTCTTTCTTGGTAGAAACGCGCAGGCTCTGGTATTCTCGGCCGTTTACACCCGAAAGAACGCTATTGAAAGAGGTAATACCGTGTTGAAGCTAGCTGTCCTGGGGGGAGATGGAACCGGCCCCGAAGTCGTCGCCGAGGGACTCAAGGTCCTCGATGCCATCAGCAAGAAAAACGGCTTTGAGTACAGCACCGAAGATTTTGACTTCGGCGGCGAGCGCTACATGAAGACGGGAGAGGTCCTGCCAGAGGGCGCTGTCGAGACGCTGAGCGGTTTTGACGCCATCTACCTGGGTGCCGTCGGGCATCCGGATGTCGCCCCGGGAATCCTCGAGAAGGGCCTGCTGCTCGAGCTGCGTTTCCAGCTCCAGCAATACATCAACCTGCGCCCGGTGAAGCTCTACGAGGGCGTTGAATGCCCCCTGAAGGACAAGGGCCCCGAGGATATCGATTTCGTCATCGTTCGTGAAAACACCGAGGACCTCTACGTCGGCTCCGGCGGTTTCGCCCACAAGAACACCGACATGGAGGTCGCCACCCAGCTCATGATCGCCACCCGGGCCGGGGTCGAGCGCTGCCTGCGCTACGCCTTTGAGCTGACCCGCAAGCGCGACCAGGGCAAGAGGCTCACCCTCGTGGCCAAGACCAACGTGCTGACCTACGCCCACGACCTCTGGGACCGGGTCTTCAACGAGCTCAAGGAAGAATACAGCGACATCGAGACCGACTACAACCACGTCGACGCCTGCTGCATGTGGATGGTCAAGAACCCGGAGTACTACGACGTGATCGTCACCCCGAATATGTTCGGCGACATCATCACCGACCTCGGCGCCATGATCCAGGGCGGCATGGGTATCGCCGCCGGTGGAAACATCAACCCGGCGGGCGTCAGCATGTACGAGCCGATTGGCGGCTCAGCCCCGAAGTACACCGGACAGAACGTCATCAACCCCCTCGCCGCGATCTGTGCCCTCGCGATGCTGCTGAAATACTCAGCCGGGCAGGAAGAATCCGGTGACCAGGTAGAGAACGCCGTCATGAGCGTGGTGAAGAAGCTCGACAGCCTCTCCGCCGGCAGGATGGGATACTCGACCAGCGAGGTCGGAGACATGGTGGTCGACGCCCTAGGCGACTGAACCGGCCGGAAAGGCCGTGGAGTATTGCAGTGAATCCATTTCGCCAGGAAGCCCTGAACGTTCTCAGCCGCCATACCGGCCTGGATCCCGAAAAAATTGATGCCGTCCTCGAGCGGCCTCCGAAGTCAGAGCTTGGGGATTTCGCCTTCCCCTGCTTCCAGCTCGCAAAGGAGCTCAAGAAGGCGCCGCCGCAGATCGCCGAGGAGCTGGCGGAGAAGGTCGCCGGGGAGCTCGAGCTCCTCACCGAGGCCCGCGCGCTCGGCCCCTACCTGAATCTCTTCGTCAACCGCGAGGAGTTCGCCAGGAGCGTGCTGCACGCGCCCAATGCGCTGGCCGACGGTTTCGGAAACTCCAGCGAGGGCGAGGGCAAGGTCATCGCCATTGATTTCTCCTCACCTAATATCGCCAAGCCCTTTCACGTCGGGCACCTGCGCTCGACGATCATCGGCAGCACCCTCTACCGAATCTTCGCCAGCCTCGGCTACGAGTGCGTCGGCATCAACCACCTGGGCGACTGGGGTACCCAGTTCGGAAAAATGGTTTGTGGGTTGAAGCACTGGGGCGAGGAAAAAGATCTCGAGGACCTCGATGCCCTCAACGCCCTCTACGTCCGGTACCACGAAGAAGAAGAGAAAAACCCGGAGCTGGCTGACGAGGCCCGCGACTGGTTTCGCCGCCAGGAGGAGGGAGACCCGGAAGCCATCGACCTCTGGAAGAAGATCCGCGAAACGAGCCTCGATTATTTCAAGGTGATCTATGAGCGTCTCTCGGTCCGGTTCGATCACTACACGGGAGAATCTTTCTTCAATGACAAGATGGACGCGGTCGTCGACCGTGCGGAAGAACTCGGGCTGACATCGGTTTCCGATGGCGCCGTGGTCATTGACCTTGAGCCGCATGGAATCGACACCCCCGCCCTCTTGCGCAAGGCCGATGGAGCGACGCTCTACATGACCCGCGACCTGGCGGCAGCCGGCTACCGTCAGAAGACCTACAAATTTGACCAGCTGCTCTACGTCGTAGGCACGGCGCAGTCGCTGCACTTCCGCCAGCTCTTCAAGGTTCTCGAGCTCATGGAAGAGTCCTGGGCGGAGGATTGCTCGCACGTCAACTTCGGCCTGGTGCAGGGCATGTCCAGCCGCAAAGGCAACGTCATCTACCTCGAGGAGCTCCTCGACGAGGCGCGCAACCGGGCCAGGGACTACATGAGCGCCAATGTCGACAAGCGACCCGAGCTCGAAGACGAGGAGGCGGTGGCCGAGGCGGTGGGCATCGCCGCCATCTTCTTCAGCGACCTCAGCAAGCAGCGAATCAAGGACTACAATTTCTCCTGGGAACGCGCCATCTCCTTCGAGGGAGACACCGGGCCCTACCTGATGAACGCCCATGCCCGAATTGCGGGAATCATCCGCAAATGCGGGATCGAGGTTGACCCGGAGGCCGATGTCAGCCTGCTCCAGGAGCCATCGGCTCACAACCTGGTCTCGCTCGTCTCTCGGTATACCGAGGCGCTCAGGGAAGCGGCCAGGACCTATGAACCGTCCATCCTGGCCGCCTACCTCCTCGACCTCGCGCGCGCGCTCCATTCAAGCTACAAGGAGCTGCGGGTCAAGGGTGAAGAGGAAAAGCTCGCGAGCGCAAGACTGTTGCTGTTCGCGGTGGTGAAAAACATTCTCGCCGGCGGTATGAAGATTCTCGGAATTAGACCGCTGGAGAAGATGTAGAGGCGCTCTGCGTCGATGCTTTACTACATCGACAGGCAAAGCTACAATCGGGTGCTGGCAGGAAGCCGGGCTCTAAAACTGAAGAGGCAGAGATCAGTCGCATGAAAGTTACCGTCGCGAAAGCTTTAGGCACCTGTTTTGGCGTACAGGATGCCATCGATCTTGCAATGGATGAGGCCTACCGTAACAAGCTCACCATCATCGGCCAATTGGTGCACAATCCGCAGGTCGTAGAAGATCTGCGCATCCGCGGTGTTAACATCGTCGACAAGCTCGATGAAACCATCTCCACGGCCAACGTCATGATCACCGCCCACGGCGCGCCTGAGTCGTTGCACGAGACCGCCCGTAAGATGGGCTACAACGTGATCGATGCCAGCTGCCCGCTGGTCCTGCGTGTCCACAAGGCCATCGCCGGGTTTGTTCGTGAGGGCTTCCACCCCGTCGTCATCGGTCAGGCCTCGCATGTCGAAGTCAAAGGAATCATCGGAGACCTCCAGGACTACACCATCATCGCCAACGAGGACGAGCTCTCCACCCTCGCCCCGTATAAAAAGATCGGCATCGTCTCCCAGACCACCCAGCAGATCCAGCACGTCAAAAATCTCATCGCGAAGATCCGCGAGGTGTATCCCGAGATGGAGGTCAGGTTCCAGGATACCGTCTGCCAGCCGACCAAGGACCGCCAGGTCGCCGCGCGGGAACTCACCAGCGAGGTCGACCTGATGATCGTCATCGGAGGCTACAACTCGTCAAATACCAAGAAGCTCAAGATGGTCTGTGACGAATCTGGTGTCGAGGCCTTCCACATAGAGCGCGCCAGCCAATTGGAGCCCGAGATGTTCGACGGCCGTGAGCATGTGGGGATCACCGCCGGCACATCGACACCCAGGGAGGTCATCGAGGAGGTCTACCTCGCCATCCTGAGCATGCCGGGAGTTATCGTTTCAGAGGCATCCGGCATGCCGCCGAAGGAAAAATACCTTCACTAGAGGAAGGAGCATCCTCCATGCGGAAGCTCCCCGCGATCGAATCCGACTATCTCCTTGAGCTTGAAGAGCTCCCCGCCCGGGACAAGGGTCACGTTGCCTGGGACGAGGTCTACGGGCAGCCCAGGTCGCTTCGCATAGAGGTCGGGGTCGGCAATTCGCCGTTTCTCATCGAGATTGCCTCCAGCGAACCCGACTACAACTACCTGGGACTCGAGTACTCCCACAAGCGGGTCATCAAATTCCTCAAGAAGGTGCACCAGGCCGGCCTCGAGAACATCCGCATGCTGCACCTGAACTCCGACAGGCTCTTTGACAAACACATCGCGCCCGGCAGCGTAGAACATCTCTTCGTCAACTTCCCGGACCCCTGGCCGAAACGCCGCCACAGCAAGAAGAGGTTCATCGCCAGGGAACGCCTGGAGACCGCTGTAAAGCTGCTCGCCCCCGGCGGCGGCTTCTCGCTGCGCACAGACGCGAGAGATTACGCCCTCGAAGCGCTCGACAACCTCGAGGCAAGGGAAGAACTTGAGAATCGTTTCTCCTGCGGTGAGTGGGCTCCAAGCCCCCTCTATCCCTTTGAGACTCCCTACGAGGTCAAGTTCAAGGCGCAGGGCCTGCGGATCTATTATTTTGAATATCGAAAACAGGCGGATGAACTGAGCTCCTTGTCCCAGCCATGAGCGAATCGCAAGCCCCCAAGCCACCCGCTGCCGCCCCGGACCCCGAGCTGAAGGAAAAGGTTTCTCGCCTTCCAGCCTCACCCGGAGTCTACATCATGAAGGACGCCCGCAGCAGGATCCTGTACATCGGCAAGGCGATCAACCTGCGCAGCAGGGTGCGGTCCTACTTCGGAAAATCCAACGATGGGAGACCCTTCATCCGCCTGCTGATGAAACGGATTGACGACCTTGACTGCATCCTGACCGAGACCGAGGAGGAGGCCCTGATCCTCGAAAACAATCTCATCAAGAAACATCGCCCCCTCTACAACGTCAGGCTGAAAGACGATAAGACCTACGTCAGCATCAAGGTCACCCTCAGCGAGGAATGGCCCCGGGTGATGGTCACCCGGCGCTACCGCCAGGGAGAGGACCTCTACTTCGGCCCCTACGGCTCGTCGACAGCGGTACGTGAGATGCTCCGGGTGATCAAGACGGTCTTTCCGCTCAGAACCTGCACCAACGGCTTCTTCCGCAACAGGACCCGCGCCTGCATGGAATACGAGATCGGCCGCTGCACAGCCCCATGCGTAGACCTGATCTCGAAGGAAGACTACATGGAGGATGTAGACCAGGTGGTGATGCTGCTCAAGGGCAGGAGCCGGGACCTCGAGCGCGTCATCGAGAAGAGAATGAGAGAAGCCTCCAGGGCCCGGTCCTACGAGCTCGCCGCCCGCTACCGGGATCAGCTCGCGGCCATCGCCAAGGTCTTCGAAACCCAGAAGGTCGAGGAGTTCCGGCTCGGAGACATCGACGCCTTCTCCATCATCCGCGAAGGAGACTTCGTCGCGATCCAGGCGGTCCTTGTTCGAGAGGGAAAGATCATCAACTCGAAAACCCACAGCTTTCGAACCGGGCTCCCCAGGTCGCAGGTGCTCGCGAGCTTCCTGACCCAGTACTATCTCGCCGACCGCTACATCCCGCCCGAGGTGCTCTGCGATACGAAGTTCCGCGACTGCAAGCTCCTCGAGACCTGGCTCACCGAGAAACGCGGCGCCAGGACGCGCATCCTGCATCCCCAGAGAGGAGACAAGGCGGCCATCATGCGCCTGGCGAATCGCAACGCCCACAACAGCTTCCGCATCGAGCTGAATGAGCAGGAGCGGATGGAGGCTCTCCTCGGTTCTCTGAAAAAGCACCTGGAGCTGCCGGTCAGCCCGAGAAGAATCGAATGCTACGACATCTCGAATTTCCAGGGCTCACTGGCCGTCGGCTCGATGGTCTCCTTCGAAGATGGCAAGCCGGCACGGGACCGCTACAGAAAATACAGGATCCAGACCGTTGTCGGAGCGGACGACTTCCGCTGCATGAAGGAGGTCCTCGAGCGGAGGCTCGAGCGGGGGCTCAAAGACGGCGACCTGCCCGACCTGCTCCTCGTCGACGGAGGCAAGGGACAGCTCGGAATCGCTGTCAAAGTTCTCAAGACACTCGGCCTCAGCGGACTGCCGGTCGCATCGCTCGCCAAGGAGCGCCGCAGCAAGAGAACCACCGAGCGCGTGTTTCTCCCCGGCCGCAGAAACCCGCTCGCCCTCGCGCAGGACACCCCCGAATCACTCTACCTGCAGCGCATCAGGGATGAAGCGCATCGCTTCGCTATCGGCTACCACCGCGAGCTGCGCAGGAAAGACGCCATGAAAACCGGGCTTGAGGACGTTCCAGGAATCGGCAAGAAACGCCAGCAGGCCCTGCTCGACAGGTTCCGCACCCTCAAGAAGATCCGCGCCGCAAGCACGGATGAGCTCAGCGAGGTCATCGGCAAAAACCTGGCCCTGCGCCTGCAGGATGCCCTCAAAAAAAGGCCCGCGAAGAAAATCTGAGACCGACCGCGCGCACGCAATGGGCCCTAAGTCTATTGTATTAAATACCTTAGGTCGCCCCCGCCAGTGGCTGGTCAGTTGGCGCGTCCGGCAATAGGGTGATAAGCTTCTTTGTCGGATCGGCTTCCTATGGCTGTAAGGGGCAGGAGTCGATCAAACCGCAGATCTGACGCGCCGCGCATGGGCGTCAGCGAAGAGAAAACCGAAAGGAAATCTCAATGAGTTCATTCAATCGAACTCCCCGGCCCAAGCTCGGGGAAATCCTGATCGATATGGGACTGGTCACCGAAGAGCAGGTCCAGCAGGCCCTCGGGGTACAGGAAACAACCAAGGAAACCCTCGGCTCGATCATGGTCGACATGGGCTGCCTGAGCGACAGCGACTTCACCAGGACCCTGGTGATGGAATACCAGCTGCCCTACATCATCCTGGAAAACTACGAGCTCGATGAGGAGCTGACCTCCCTGCTGTCAGCTGAATTTCTCCACAGCCACAAGCTGCTGCCCTTCGACCGCATCGGAGACACACTGCTGTGCGCCGTAACCGAGGTGCCGAAAGAAGAGATCCTCGAGGAAATCACCCGGCAGACCGGCTGCAAGCCGGGTCTCTACGCGGCGTCCCTGAGCGAGGTCAACCGCTACCTGTCACACCTGGCTCCGCTCAAGCAGCAGGCTCCGGCCGAAACCGTCGACCAGGGCTGAGCCCGGCGGCCAGCGGGACACCCCGGCGAGGATAACAGTCCGACACCTTGACTTGGTGCGCAGTCATCCTACAATCCTCTTTCCTCACCCAAGGATGAAGGAAACAGGACATGATCCGGAAAGCGGACTCCGGTCCCGCCCAGACACCCATGATGCAGCAATACCTCCTCGCGAAGGAGAGGTATGCCGAAGAGATCCTGTTCTTCCGCATGGGTGACTTCTACGAGATGTTCTTCGAGGACGCCCATCTTGCCTCGGACCTTCTCGGAATCGCCCTCACCTCCAGGTCAAAGGACAAGGACGCGATCCCCATGGCGGGAATCCCCGTCAAGGCCCTCGACTCTTATCTTCCGAAGCTCCTGCGCGCCGGAAAGAAGGTCGCCATCTGCGAGCAGGTACAGGACCCCCGGGAGGCCAAGGGCCTTGTGGAGAGAGAGGTCGTGCGCGTCATCACTCCCGGCACCATCACCGATGAAAAGATCATCGGTGAAAAATCAAACAACTACCTCGCGGCGCTCTGTCTCGCATCTTCGAAGGCGACAAAAAAGAAAAAGCCCATCGAGACCTACGGACTCGCCTGGATGGATGTGACCACCGGCGAATTCCTGGTCTGGGAGTCCGGCAACCTCGCCGACATCGCCACCCAGCTCGAGCGGCTCGCGCCGGCGGAGTGCCTTCTACCAGAGAGCATCGCCTTCAATCTCGAACACCATCCGGCCTTCGGCGAGCTGGTCAGGGACTACCTTGTGACTCCTTTCTCCGACCCTGCCTTCGACAGGAAAACCGCCCATCGAAGCCTTGTCGAACATTTCAGAACCAAGACGCTCGATGGCTTCGGCTGCGAACATCTGGACCTCGCGGTGCAGGCAGGAGGCGGCCTGCTGAGCTATGTCCAGGAGACCCAGAAGGTCGCGTTGAAGCACCTCAATACCATCCGGGCGTACCAGGAGACCCGCGTGGTCCCCATCGATCGAACCACCCGCCGCGCGCTGGAGCTGACCAGCACGCAACGTGATGGCGAAAAGAAGGGAACCCTGCTCGCCTCCTTCGACCGAACGGCCACGGCGGCCGGCGGCAGGAAGCTGAAGGCCTGGATTCTCGAGCCCCTGACCGGCGTCGAGGAGATCGTCCAGCGCCAGGAGGGAGTCGCGGGGCTGGTGGATGACCAGCAGGTCCGCGAGCAGGGAATCGACCTGCTCAAGCAGGTACATGACCTCGAACGAATCTGTACCCGGATCAGCTACGGCAGCGCCAACGCCAGGGACCTGGTCGCCCTGGCCCACACCCTGGAGATCGTACCGCGGGTCCAGGAGCTGCTCGCTCCCCTGGGCGCGGCCATCATCGCCGGCATCAGCGAGCGCATGCCGGCCCTGCCCGAACTCCGCGTCCGGCTGGAGGAGGCCCTCCGGGACGAGCCTCCCCTCCAGCTCAGGGAAGGCGGCATGATCAGGGAAGGCTACAGCGAGGAGCTCGATGAGCTGAGGGTGGTGAGTACCGAGGGCAGCCAGTGGTTCGCCCGCTACCAGCAGAAAGAGAGCGACCGCACCTCGATCCCCAACCTGAAGATCGGCTACAACAAGGTCTTCGGCTACTACCTCGAGGTCACCAACTCGCACAAGGACAACGTCCCCGAGGACTACATCCGCAAGCAGACCCTGAAGAACTGCGAACGCTACATCACTCCCGAGCTCAAGGAATACGAGAACAAGGTTCTCCACGCCAGGGAAAGGGCCATCGATCTCGAATACAAGATCTTCACCTCCCTGCGGGATGAGGTCGCGAATGAGATTCCGCTGCTGCAGCAGGCCGCCGAGGCTCTCGCCGAGCTCGACGTGCTCGTCACCTTCGCCTCCCTGGCGGCGGAGCGCGGCTACATCCGGCCCGTGGTGAACAACGGTACCCGGCTGCTGATCGAGGAGGGACGCCATCCTGTCGTCGAGCGGGTGGCTACGACCGAGCCCTTCATCGCCAACTCGGTCGACCTCGATGACGAGAACAACATCATGATCATCACCGGGCCCAACATGGCCGGCAAGTCCACCTACATCCGCCAGGTGGCTCTCCTGGCCCTCCTGGCCCAGACCGGCAGCTTCATCCCTGCTGAGAAGGCCGAGATCGGCGTCATCGATCGACTCTTCACCCGGGTCGGCGCGAGCGACGACCTGACCCGGGGACAATCGACCTTCATGGTCGAGATGAACGAGACCGCCAATATCCTGAACAACGCCACCGCCCGCAGCCTGATCATACTCGACGAGGTAGGACGGGGAACGAGCACCTTTGACGGAGTCAGCCTGGCCTGGGCCATCACCGAATACATCGCCGACAGGATCGAGGCAAGAACGCTCTTCGCAACGCACTACCACGAGTTGACCGAGCTCACCCGCACCTACCCGGGCGCGCGGAATTTCAACTTCGCCGTCAAGGAGTGGAACGAGGACATCATCTTCCTGCGTAAGATTATCGAGGGCGGAGCCGACAAGAGCTATGGAATCCACGTGGCAAGGCTGGCGGGCATTCCAGTTGAGGTAATCGATCGCGCCAGGGAGGTTCTTGGAAATCTCGAGCAGCAGTCCCTGGACATTGATGACCGCCCCGCCCTGGCACGCAGTACCGCGAAACCCAGGGAGGGAGAAGGAAGGAAGGCTGAGTCGATCCAGCTCGATTTCTTCCAGAGTATCAACGATGAGATCTACCGCGAGCTCAAGAGCCTTGATCTCGACGCAATGACTCCGCTGGAGGCGCTGAAGCGGCTCGCGGAGTTGAAGGACAAGGTGCTCTGAGGGTACGCGGCCGGATCACTTGCGGCCCTGGGATCCCATCCTGTACTCGAACTGGAGTCTCACGACCTCGCGGATGACCCGCTCCGCGTCCCAGCGACGTTCGGGATTGATCTCCAGCATGCCCTCAACAAGGCTCGCGAACCCCTCGGGAAACCTGGCCAGCTCACTCGGCGGCAGACGCACCGGGGTCTTGCGATAGGCCGCCAGAAGATCCTTGCCCTTGAGAGCCGGGAAAACCGTCTCCCCGCAAACCATCTCGTAGGCGATGAGTCCGAGAGAAAATATGTCGGAGCGAGGTCCTCCACGCTGGCCTTCCCCCCTCTCGGGAGCGAGATAGCGCGGGGTGCCGAGGGCCGGACGATGCCCGACCGGGTAGCCGCGCTCCTCGTCCGCGGTGCGAAACGAGATACCGAAATCAGCGATCTTGACGTTAGCCTCGCCCTGCTCCGCCCCCAGGTCACCGAGAATCTTGTACCAGTTGCCATCCCGGCCAAACCAGCTCTTCAATACGCCGGTAACCTCCCGCCGGGGGACCTCCCGCCGGGCAAGCTCACGGTAAATGCGAAGAATCTCCTGATACATCTCACGGGCAAGGTCGGCCTGGTAGACATTCCCGGCAAGGTGGGCGCCCTCGAGATAGCATTCCACAGCCCTGGAGTATTCCCTGCAGCCGCAATAATGGGCGGCCCGCAGCTGGTAGAGTCCCGGCGACTCCGGAACCGGCACGTCCTGCAGCAATCCTGAGAGCTTCCTGTGCAGCTGGCCTCGGTCTGGAAGCGCGATCCTTTCGGCCATGTATTGCTGGAAGGCCATGTTGGTAAACCGGTACCAGGTCCGGCTCTCCTCGGTGAAGAAACCCTCAGCCAGCAGCTGGCGCACGACAAAGTAGAGCGAGGTCTCATCGAGATCATGCAGACGAGCCAGCGTATCGAAGAAGAAGGTCGGTCCGATGAAGGCCGCGTACTCAAGCACCTTTCTCTCGACCCGGCCGGCCTGGCGATATTTTTCATACAGATTCTTCCCCTCCTCCAGCTCGAGCTCACGAAAATCAGGACGGTAGGAAACCGTCTTCGAGCCCGTGTTGACGACAAGGATGCCGCGCTCAAAGAAGCTCCTCAGCAGGTCGAGCATTCTCGCGATATTCCCCTCGCTCAGGCGGTAGAGATCAGTCGAGAGCTCGCTCCCTCTCAGGTAGCCCCGGAACAGAGCCTGCAGGTAACGCTGGATCTGGTAGCCGGTAAGCGGCCTGAGATAGAGCTGCTTGAGAACCTTCTCGAGGGAGGGCAGCAGCGCCTTGACCGAATCGTTCTTGCGGACCTCCTCGGGCTCGATGCTGGCGATGATCGTAACCTGCAGGCTCTCCATCTTCGAGGCCAGGTACGACAGCAGCTGCCCGGCCAGGGGCGAGGCTCTGCCAAGCTCAAGGACCCTCAGGATGGTCGGCTGCCCGTCCCGCTCGAAGCGGGCCTTGAGCTCTTCAACCATCTCGCGCAGGGTCGCACGGGAAGCGGAGATCTCCGGGCTGAATTGCTCGTAGAGCAGGGGGAGCCCCTCGATCCTCGAGCAATCGAGTTCCAGGAACCTCAGCCTGCCCTCGGCGTCGGCAGAGCGGGCGGTCGCCCTCTTCTGCCGCAGCAGAAACTCGCTGATCAGACGGCCCTTGCCGGTCCCGGCCTCTCCCTCGACAACGACGAAGAAGCCGTGGGCCGCCGTCTTCATCCTCTCGAGATAGTGCTCGAGAAAACGCTCCTCGGACGGCCTCGAAAAATAAGGCGGGTCATCAAGAACCGCCTCGGAGGGGCCCTCCTGCTTGCCAACCCTCTTCTCGATCTCACGCCAGAGTCCGGGATCTGATGTTTTTGGCTCCCCACCGGCCCCCACCGTTGAAACCTCCTCCGTCTCGAACTCGAGTATCCCGTCTCCTTCCAGGGGAGTGCGCTCATCTGATGCCGCCTCGGAAGGCTCCGCACTATGCAGGAGGATGTTCGCCGGCTTGATGTCACTGTGCACCACACCCTGCTGGTGCGCGGCCGAGAGTCCGCAGGATACCTGCCGCAGGATCTCGAGAATCTCACCCGGCTCCATCAAGCCGCGCTTCAGCACCTGGTAGAGGCTCTGGCCCCTGACGTTCTCCATGGAGATAAAGTGCTGCTCTTCCTCAACGCCGTGGTCGTAGATCCTGATGACGTTGGGATGGTCAATCTCGCGCGCCAGCACCGCCTCCCGATGATGGAAATACTCGAGGAAGGATTCCCGGCGGCCGATGTTCTGCCGGATGAACTTGACGGCCACCTCGTCTCCGCTATCGAGGTCCCGGGCGCGATAGACCGCCCCCATGCCGCCCTGGCCCAGCTTCTCTTCCAGCTCAAATCTCCCGACCTTCCTCGGGAGGACCTCCGGAAGGGAGCTGATGTCATATCCCCCCCCCACGGCAGAACTGCCCTCACGGGCAAGCGTCCGGCTCAGCGGCTCGGTGGCGAGCGAAGCGTTTGTCGGATCCTGCTCGCCGTCGATCGAAAACTCCACCACTGCCGTACCGATACAGATCTGGTCCCCGCTCCGAAGCTGCGCTTCCTTGAGCAGGGGCCGCCCGTTGAGGAGGGTTCCATTTGTGCTGCCCAGATCAGAGAGCACGAAGGTTCCGCCTCGTTCCTCAATCAGTATGTGACAGCGAGAGACCCCCTTGGACTCTACCTTGAAATCAGCTTCGGCGTCTCTTCCGAGAACAACCTTGGAGCTGAAGGAGAAATCCTCCTGGGAACCGTCATCTTTCCTCCATGTAACCCGGGCGGCCATACTCCAATTTTATGGAGTAGATTCCCCGGAGGACAGTTTTTCAGGGAGATGGAGTCGAGCTTCTTCAGCGATGACGCAATCCAAACTGACCGCCGAAACGGGACCGCGCCGAGCGATGCTGTAATCTTCCTGGCTGAGCGCCGTCTTCAGGCTGTCCGGAGAGGTTCCATCAGCCCAGCCCTCAAGGTCACGGATAGACAGGGCGTGGCTGGAGAGCTTACCGAAAAGCTCACGGGCAAAAATTAATTCCTTCTCCCCGAAGGAAATGGGGCTGGAGGCTCCCTGCCCGGGCTTTTTATCGGATGTTGCCATGTCGTTTCTCCTGGTTCGAATATCCGCCCACCCCGGGCGAAAATCGCCCAAAACAGCCTCAAATAGAGCTTTTCAGGCCATTTGCAGCTTTCTGCTAAAAGAGGCCGGGCCGCCGGCACGTACCGGAACCGGAGAATATTATCATCCCCCGGAAGAACTGACGAACGGGAGACGCTCCTCGACAACCAGCGGATCGTCAATCGGCTCCCCGCAGGCGTAGTCGCGACAAACATAAAGAAGCGGGTTCTCGCCCTTATGTCCCTTCCCCTCCAGCAATGGAAGGCTCGAGACCCGCTCCTCTGAAGGCGGATTCGTGCTGGCCGCGATCACCCTTGAGGGCAGAAAACCCGAGTAAATCTTCTCAAATAATTTCGCCGCCGCAGAGCCCTCAAGATCGCCGACAACCGCTAATTCAACGGGTGGGTGCAAGAGGAAGTCCAGGGCGATGAGGGTCGACCCAAAGCCCATGGGAACCCTCGGCAAGGCCGCGGAGACATCAAGAAGAAGGGCCCGGGCCCTCTCACCATAAGCCGGGACTCCGGCAAGCTTCTCAAGCCGCAGCAGGTTCAAGGCCATCACCCCGAGCGGTGAAGGAACCGCGCCATCGAAGGGGTCCTTTCGGCGGGTCAGAACCAGCTCGTGATCCGCCGAGGTAAAGTAGAGGCCGGCCTCCTGCTCATCCGAAAAACGGTCCAGGACGATGTCGGCAAGCCGGCGAGCCTCCTCCAGGTGACCAACTTCGAACCCTGTCTCATAGAGGTCAATCAGCGCCTCGATGAAGAAGGCGTTGTCGTCAAGAAAACCGAGAATGCGGCTCTGCCCATCCTTACGCACCCTGAGCAGGCGCTCCCCATCGCGCATCGAATCAAGAACCAGGCGGGCGGCCCGCTCGGCGGCCTCCCGGTAACGCGGCTCACCCAGGACCTGCGCGCCCCTGGAGAAGGCCGAGATCATCATGCCGTTCCAGGCCGTCAAGACCTTCTCATCGCGGAAGGGAGCGGGACGCTTTTCGCGCGCCGCGTAGAGCTTCCCGCGCGCAGCCTCGATCCGTTCACGCGCGACAGAGGGGTCGAGCTTCAGCCTGCCGGCCACATCTTCGAGCTTCCCGGTGATGTGAGGAATGCTGGTGGCCTCTTCAAAATTCCCTTCGGCGGTAACGTTAAAATACTCGCAGAAGAGATGAGCATCCTCGGCGCCAAGCACCTCCTCCACCTCCTCTGGACGCCAGACGAAAAACACGCCCTCGCGCCCCTCGCTGTCGGCATCGGTGGCGGAATAAAACCCCCCCTCGGGACTGGTCATCTCCGCGAGTACGTAGTCGAGGATCTCCGAGGCGATTCTCCTGTAGAGCTCCCGCCCGGTAAGCTGCAGCGCCTCGAGATAGGTTCTCGCCAGCAGGGCGTTGTCATAGAGCATCTTCTCGAAATGGGGAACAAGCCACTTCGCATCGGTCGAGTAGCGATGAAAACCTCCGCCGACCTGGTCGTACATCCCGCCCCGGGCCATGCCCTCGAGGGTACGCTCGCACATCTCCAGGATATGCCGTTCCCCGGTCAGGGCGTAGACCCGCAGCAGCATCGAGATCTCCGTCGAACGCGGAAACTTGGGAGCCGGACCGAAACCGCCATGCGTCGGATCAAAGTTCCGGCCCGCGTACTCGCCCGCGAGCCGCAGGACCTCCTCGCTCGGCAATTCCTCAACCGAGTGGCTCTCTGCCCGGCAGAGCCCCTCGAGAACCTGTCGGGCGGTATCCTCAATCCGGTCGGGGGTCTCCCTGTAGGCTCTCGACAGGGAGAGAAGGATGTCCATGAAACCGGGACGGATGACCTCACCGCCAGGCTGGTAGAGACCCTTCGGCGGGAAATAGGTCCCCCCCCAGAAGGGCCTGAGATCCGGTGTCAGGAAGACGCTCATGGGCCACCCTCCCTGCCCGGAGAGCATCTGCACGGCATTCATGTAGAGAGCATCGATGTCGGGGCGCTCCTCCCGGTCCACCTTGATATTGATGAAGTTCTCGTTCATCACCTTCGCGACCTCAACGCTCTCGAAGGACTCCCGCTCCATCACATGGCACCAATGGCAGGAGGAATAGCCGACCGAGAGAAAGATCGGACGGTCAAGCTCTCTTGCCTTCCCAAGCGCCTCCTCCCCCCAGGGATACCAGTCCACCGGGTTGTGGGCGTGCTGCTGCAGGTAGGGGCTGGTCGAATCGACCAGGCGGTTAGACTTGGATTTTTCTTCGGACATGTCTCTTGAAAAACTCGCTAATAAACACAATCTGCGGTGAATGAAGACTCTTTCATAACAGACCCGGCGATTCCTGTCGAAAAAACGTCCGGCCGTGGGCCAGAGAAGAAACCTACCAGGCGGCAAGTTCCCGAAGACTTGCGGCAATGCTCTCCTCATCCGGCAGGCATTCGGCCTCGAGCTCCTTGTTGAACGGTACAGGGTGGTCAGGATAGGCCAGCCTTCTCACCGGAGCGTCGAGGGAATCGAAGGCCCGATCGGCAATCCGGGCGACAAGCTCGCCGCCAAAGCCGCCGGTCAGCTGCGCCTCGTGTACCACCAGGGCCCTGCCGGTACGGCCCACCGACGCGAACACCGTCTCTTCATCAAGAGGGGCCAGCACCCGCAGGTCGACCACCTCCACCGAGAGCCCCTCCCCGGCGAGCCGCTCGGCAGCCGCGAGAGCCCTGTGGACCATCCACCCCCAGGCGACGACGGTAACGTCCTCTCCCCGGCGAATAACGCGGGCGCGCGCATCGACACCCGGACCCACGGCGACCGAACCCGGCGGCAACCCGGCCTTCACGCGGCGGTAGAGGTACTTGTGCTCGAAGAACAGGACGGGGTTGGGATCCCGGACCGCCTCGCGAAGCAGGACGTAGGCGTCCTCCGGGAATGCCGGAGCGACCACCTTGAGACCCGGGACGTGGAGAAACGTCGCCTCGAGGGACTGGGAATGGAAAGGTCCAGCGCCGACCCCGCCGCCGGAGGGAAGGCGGATGACCAGCGGCACCTCGAGCCCGGTGCGATAGTAGAACTTGGCCGCCACATTCACCAACGGGTTGAAGCCGCAGCTGACGAAATCAGAGAACTGCATCTCGACCACGGGCCTTCCGCCCAGCAGCGCGGCGCCCGAGGCGATACCGATCATGCCGGCCTCGGCAATCGGGGTGTTCAGCACCCTCTTCTCCCCGAACTCTTCCAGCAGGCCCCGGGTTACCTTGAAGGCTCCTCCGAAGGCGGCGATATCCTGTCCCATCAGAAAGACCTCCGGGTCCTCCTCCATGGCATCACCCAGCCCCAGCGAGATGGCATCCAGGTAGGTCAGCTCTTCGGCCGGATCGCGCTCACGCCTGCCCAGCGGCCCCGCATCGCCAGCGCCAGCGGCCATCGAAAAAACGGAGCGTGTCCCCCCAACCAGCTCCGGCTTCGCCGAGGCTACCGCCTCGTCGACAATCTCGAGAACCAGCTCAGAGCAGATGCCCCTTACCTTTTCAAGGTGTTCCAGCGTCGCGAGACCCTGTTCCACCAGGCTCGCCTCGAAACAGGAGACCGGATCCTCACTCTCATACCGCTCCCGCTCCGACTCCTCGAGTATCCCAAGCGAGTCATCTCCCTCGGAGTGACCCCGCATCCTGCCCAGCATCGCCTCGATGAGGGTCGGTCCGC
>DCKY01000155.1 GCA_002320775.1 Planctomycetes bacterium UBA1662 | reverse complement strand
CTCTACGACATCGAGGCTGATCGCACCGAGCTGAATGACCTCTCAAAGAAGCATGCCGACCGGGCAGAGAGCATGGCCGAGAGGTGGGAGGCCTGGGCCATTGCAGCGAAGGCAAAGCCCTGGCCCTGGGGCCAGAGCAGGAAAAAGCCGGCCAGGGGAAAGAAGTAATCATGAGGCGAGGCCTGCAGCTCCTCCTCTTTGCGACCCTGCTGGTGAGCGCGGCAGGACTTTTCGCTGCGCCCGCAAAGAAACCCAACATCATCATCCTCGTCGCCGATGACCTCGGCTGGAACGATGTCGGCTACCACGGCAGCGACATCAGGACGCCAGCAATCGACCGCCTGGCGAAATCAGGCGTTCAGCTTGACCGCTTCTATGTCTGTCCGATCTGCTCTCCTACGAGGGCAGGTCTCCTCACCGGCCGCTACCCCCATCGCTTCGGTCTGCGCGATACGGTCATTCCGCCCTGGAGAAAATTCGGGCTCGATCTATCAGAACAAACGCTTCCGGAGGTCTTTGGAAAAGCCGGCTACAAGCGGCGCGCCTGCATCGGCAAGTGGCACCTCGGCCACTACATGAGGGCCTACCACCCCATCGAGCGCGGGTTCACCCATTTCTACGGCCACTACAACGGCGCCATCGACTACTTCACCCTCCTGAGAGAAGGCGAGCGCGACTGGCACCGCAACTTCGAGCCCTCAGCAGACGCCGGCTACTCAACCGAGCTGCTTGGCGATGAGGCCGTACGGTTTATCAAGGATTCACGCAAAGGAGAACCGTTCCTCCTCTACCTGCCGTTCAACGCTCCACATGGCCCCCTGCAGGCGCCCCGGAAATATCTCGATGAGTACGGCTACGATGAGAACGCAGGCTCCTTCACCAGGAAGAGAAAGAAAATAGCCGCTGGGAAAGATGCCTACGGAGCGCAGGGACAAGGCAACCGCAAGCGCCAGACCTTCGCCGCCATGGTGACAGCGATGGACGACCAGATCGGCCGGATCCTCGAGACCCTGGACGCTGAAGGCCTGGCCGAAAATTCGATCGTTCTTTTCTTCAGCGACAACGGCGGCACCCTGAAGATCGGCGGCAGCAACAAACCCCTCCCTGGCGCCAAGCACTCGGTCCGGGAAGGAGGAGTCAGGGTACCGGCGGTCATCCGCTGGCCTGCGGGACTCAAAGGCTCCCGGAAACTCGACACGCTGATGGGCTATATCGATGTCCTGCCAACCCTGCTGGGACTGGCCAGCGGGGGGAAACCTGCTGGCGGAAAGCCCCTCGATGGAATCAACCTGAGCGACGTTCTTCGAGGCGAGGCCAGGGCTCCAGAGAGAACCTTTTATCTCGGCCAGAAAGCCGTCATCAGCCAGCAGTGGAAGCTCATCGAAGGAAAGCTCTACAGGATCGATACCGACCCGACAGAGAAGAGAGATGTCAGCGACAAGAACCCCGCGATCCTCGAGCGCCTGTCCCGGGAGCTCACAGCCTTCGAAAAGCTTGCCGGCAAGATCAAGGTCGCCCCCTATGGCAGCGGACGTGAGAACTTCAAGGCTCCCAGGAACTGGCGAATTGAAGCGGAACGGAAAAAGAAATAGAGATGCCCGGGGGCCCAGAGCAAAAAGTCGTGCCGGTGCTGACCCGCTTCAAAGCCGATGATCTTGAAGCTCTGGCCGAGCTGCTCAACGACCCGACGATCTCCGAATTCACCACCGTCCCCCACCCCTACACCCGTAAGAACGCCCGGGAGTGGTTACGGCTTGTGAACCAGACCACCAGGAAGCATGGCGAGGCTCGCCAGTTCGCGGTCCGCTACGAAGATCGTCTCGTCGGGGGATTTGATTTTCGCCATCTGAAAACCGGGCACAAGGGAGAGCTGGGCTACTGGCTCGGAGCACCCTTTCGCGGGCGGGGAATCATGACCGAGGTCGTTGAGGCCGCCTGCCGCTACGCCCGCGAACGCTGGAAACTCGAGCGTCTCGAGGCGCTTGTCTATCCGCACAACGAGGCGAGTATCCGGGTTCTCGAAAAATCAGGCTTCAGCAGAGAGGGGCTCCTGCGAAAATATTTCCGGCGAGACGAGGCTCTCGTAGACGCCTTATTGTTCGCCAGGATCTTCTGATTTCGAAAATTTCAGCGACAAAGAACACCGCCAAGGAACGTAAACCAGCCTGAAGAGGCCCAAGACTTGGTTTCATTAAGACTTAGAGCCTTTCGAGTCATTTCTGCTTCCTGGTGATCAAATCGCATGAAATGCCCGTTTCATGCCTAAAAACTTGTATAGATGGACGGTTTCACTGCAATAAACTATTAGGGCCCTCTTTCTACCAGCCAAGAGAAACCATATGCGCAAATTACCCCTGCTTCTTCTCCCTGCCCTGGCACTGCTTTTCAGCTCTTCGAGCGACCTGCAGGCGCAAAAACTGACGGCGAAAGAGAACGCCTTCTTTGAAAAGAGTATTCGTCCTCTGCTGGCGAAGCACTGCTATAAGTGCCACTCAAAAAAAGCCGGCAAGTCCAAGGGAGGCCTCTACCTTGACAGCCAGGCCGGGTGGATGGACGGCGGCGACTCAGGTCCCGCGATCAAATCCGGCTCTCCTGAAAAGAGCCTGCTGATCAAGGCCATCAGCTACAAAGACAAAGACCTCGAGATGCCCCCCAAGGAGAAGCTCTCGGATTCAGAGATCGCCGCGCTGACAAGATGGGTGCGAATGGGAGCGCCGGATCCCCGTAAAGGCTCCAAGGCCGACAAGCCGCCCGCCCGCTCAACCATCGATATCGCGAAGGGGCGCCAGTTCTGGGCTTTCAAAAAGCCTCAGAAACACGCGGCTCCCCTGCCGTCCAATGGCACCTGGGCACTTGGAGATATCGACCGCTTCATTCTGAAATCTCTCGAAGAGAAAAAGTTGAAGCCCGCCGAGGACGCGGACCGAGCCACGCTGATCCGCAGGGTGACCTACGATCTCACCGGCCTCCCGCCAGAGCCGGAAGAAATAGACTCCTTCATCAACGACAAGTCTCCGCGCGCTTTCGAGACCGTTGTCGACAGGCTGCTCGCCTCCAAACGATTCGGAGAACGCTGGGGTCGCCACTGGCTCGATATTGCCCGCTATGGAGAGTCTACCGGACGTACCCGCAACTTCCCCTTCACCTTCGCCTGGCGCTATCGCGACTACGTCATCGACTCATTCAACAACGACAAGCCCTATGACGTCTTCCTCAGGGAACAGGTCGCGGGCGACATCCTGGCCAAAAAGTATCCGCAAAACAAGCGGGACCGTCTTGTGGCCACCGGCTTCCTCGCCATGGGCAGCAAGGACCTCAACGAGCGCAACCGTGAGCAATACCTCATGGACAACATCGATGACCAGATCGACACGACCACCCGCTCGGTGCTGGCGCTCACTGTCAGCTGCGCCCGCTGCCATGACCATAAATTCGACCCAATCCCAACCAAGGATTACTACGCGCTGGCCGGCATCTTCGAAAGCACAGAGATTCTCTCCGGGCTCAATGCCAGGGGGCAAAAGGGAGGCTACAAAGCCACCGACAAGCTCATCGCCCTGAGCACCAGGGTCAAACCTGACGGAGCGAAGATCTCAAAGACAGAAGTCCAGCTGAAGAAAATGCAGGAGCACCTGCAGCAGCTGCGTACGGAGATGAGAGAAAGGCAGAAAGCCCTTGGCGCTCTGAACAAAAAGAACACCAAGAAGAAGGGTAAGGACAGGACCCCTGCGGCCGAGATCGCCGCCCAGCGCAAAGAGCATCAAAAGCGGATCCAGGAGCTGAAGAAAGAGGTCCAGGAGGCCAACAGGGCCCTCAACAGAAAGAAAAACCGCGGCGGAGGCTCAGCCCCCACCGGCGACTACGCCATGGGCGTCACCGATGCGCCAAAAGCGGTCAACAGCAGGGTTCGAATCCGCGGCGAGGTATCCAATAAGGGCAGCGAGATCTCCCGTGGCTTCCTCCAGGTCCTCAGCGGCAAGAAGCGCCCCCACTTCAGCGGCAATTCAAGCGGCCGCCTTCAGCTGGCTGCCTGGTTGACCAGCACGGAGAACCCCCTGACCGCACGCGTCATGGTCAACCGAACCTGGCACCATCTCTTCGGACGGGGAATCGTTCGAACGGTAGACAACTTCGGAGAGACCGGCGAGCGCCCCACCCACCCTGAGCTGCTCGACCATCTCGCCCTCAGCTTCCAGGAGGATGACTGGTCAGTGAAAAATCTTATCCGCAGGATGGTCCTGAGCCGAACCTATCGTATGAGCTCGAACTACAGCGAGGCCCATTACGCTGTAGACCCGGGCAATGAGCTGCTCTGGCGCATGCGGCAGAAACGCCTCGATGCCGAGAGCCTGAGGGATTCGATGCTCTCCATCGGCGGGGAGCTCGAGCTCTCGCGGCCGGTCGGTTCCCCCGTCATGAAGCTCCCCATCAACGAGATCGGCAGGAGCCTCGCCCGGGCGAAAAAAACACTCGATGGGAACTACCGAAGCGTCTACCTGCCCATCATGCGCAGCTTCGTGCCGCAGATCCTGCAGACCTTTGATTTCGCCGAGCCCAGCATGGTCAAGGGAAGCCGTGATGTCACGACCGTGCCGACCCAGGCTCTCTACCTGATGAACAACCCCTTCGTTCACAGGCAATCGAAGAACCTCGCCCGGATCCTGATGGACAAAGATGGCCTCACCAACGCCGAACGCATCGATCTGGCCTACAAGCTCGCCCTCTCGCGCGCCCCGACCACCTTCGAGGCGATCCGGTCGCTGACCTATCTGAAAAGCTTCCAGGACAGGAACGAAGAAGGCTCGAACCCTGACCTGAACGCCCTGGCAAGTCTCTGCCACGCGCTCTTCTCTGTAGCTGAATTCCGCTACCTCAACTGATCGCTACCTCAACCAACCATTGCCAAGATATAGAAACATGAACAGAACGCCTGAAAGCTACTCCCCGGAAATCAACGACTTGCTCTCGAGACGAAGTCTCCTGCAGACAGCTTCCTGTGGCTTCGGCTACATGGCCCTGATGGGAATGTGCGGCGAGGCCGCGGCGCGTGATGACACCTACAAGAACCCCCTCGCGGTTCGTCCCTCGCATTTCAACCCCAGCGCCAAGAGGGTGATCTTTCTCTTCATGCAGGGTGGTCCCCCACAGGTGGACACCTTTGACTACAAGCCCCAGCTGCAGAAAAACGGCGGCAAGAAGGTCGGCAATGGAACCCTGATGCCCTCCCCCTTCAAGTTCAACCGCGCGGGCAAAAGCGGGCTGCAGATCTCCGAGGCCTTCCCGAATCTCGCGAAACATGCCGATGACCTGTGCCTTCTCAACGGCATGCACACCACCAACCCCGCCCACCCGCAGGCGACGATTCTCGCCCACACCGGCAGCATCAACTTCGTGCGCCCCTCGGTGGGTTCCTGGGTGCTCTACGGGCTCGGGACCGAGAACAACGATCTGCCCGGCTTCATCACGATCAATCCGCCCAACCGTCTCGGCGGGGCCCAGAACTACGGCAGCGCCTTCCTTCCCGCCTGCTTCCAGGGAACCCCGATCGGTGGACAGGGCGCCAGCTCGCTGCCGAACCTCTACAACCGTGAGCTGACCTCCGCCCAGCAGCGCAAGCAGCTCGACCTGGTTCAGAAAATGAACCGCGAATTACGCGAGCGCTCGGGAGTCAACGATGAGCTCGACGGGGTCATCGAATCCTTCGAGCTGGCCTTCCGCATGCAGGGCAAGGTTCCCGAGGTCATGGACATCAAGAATGAATCGCAGAAGACCCTCGCCAACTACGGCATCGGCCGCGGCAAGGCGAGTGACGCCTTCGGCAAGCAGTGCCTGATGGCGCGCCGCTTCGCCGAGAACGGTGTCCGCTATATCGAGGTCCACCATGGTGGCTGGGATCTCCACAATGGACTCAAGGCGAGGCTCACCAAGAACGCGGCGTCGACCGATGCTCCCATCGCCGGCCTGCTCTCGGATCTGAAAGAACGCGGAATGCTCAAGGACACCCTCGTCGTCTGGGGCGGTGAGTTCGGCAGAACACCCGCCGGTCAGTCGGCCAAGGGTGATGGACGCCGCCACAACAACCGCGGCTACTCCATGTGGATGGCCGGAGGTGGAATCCGTGGAGGAATGCGCTACGGAGCGACCGACGAGTTCGGCGACACCGCCATCAAGGGCAAGATCCACATCCATGACCTGCACGCGACGATGCTGCACCAGCTCGGGCTTGACCACGAGAAGCTGACGTATAAATACGCCGGCCGGGACTTCCGTCTCACCGACGTCTACGGCAACGTGGTCAAAGAGATCCTCACCTGAGACGACAGCTTGCGCGGATACGCGCCTGCGGACTAATCCCCGGGCGCTTCTTCAGCCTCGCCGTCTTCCAGCGGGAGCTCCCGGGCTTCTTCGAGAGCCGCCGCCGCCTCTGAGGCCTGCTCGCGGGGAACACTGACCTGGATGGGATGGACCGTCGCCGTCAGGAAGAGCGAGTCTCGCAGCTCTTCAGAGAGCCGGGCGTCAAACCCCAGCGTGCCGAGGGTCCCAAGGACGACTATGGCATCCGCCCGGGCACCCTCGTAGACCACCACCATGTCAAAATGATCGACAGCGCCCTGGCTTGTCGGCCCCTCCACCTTGCCGAAACCGCTGGAGTTCCTTGCGAGGAATACCACCAGGGCCAACACGAGAGCCGCAACGACAATGATCGCAATGTACATGCTCAGGACTCCCGGGTCTTCGCGAGCTTCTTCTGAAGCTTCCTGTTCTGCGGGCTGAGAACCAGCGCCTTCCTGAAAACCTCGCCAGCATCTTTTCGCCTGCCGGAGGCCAGCAAGGCATCTCCCAGCTCCTCGAGGGCACGAACGGATTTCGGATAGGCCTCCGCATTCAGCCCCAGCACGGCCACCGCCGCGCTCATTTTCTTTTTGCCCAGCAGGTAGCTGCCGAGCTGCCGCAGGCGGGCTTCCGAGAAATCGATCTCCTTTGCCCGCGAGCTCTTCAAGCGGCGGTATTCATCCTTCAAACCGGCAAGTCCCTGCCTGCGAAGCCACTGACCCAGCAGGCGGGAGACCGGGCTCTTCGGCAGCCGCGGTTCCTTCCCCTCGAGGACAGCGAGGACTCCATCACGAACAACACCCATGCTTCTGCTGGTGTTGTTCGTAAGGACCACCAGCAGCTGGCCGCCTTCCAGCTTGCGATCGATCCAGGTCCGGAAGCCAACCCAGCCGCCGCCATGGTTGACCACCTTCTTTCCACCTCGCTTCGCGATGCCCCAGCCATAGCCATAGCCGGTCTCCTTACCGCTGGAGAGCCGGCCGGGAGTGAACATCTCTTCCACCGCCGCCGCGGGAAGAAGCTTCTGAGTATAGAGGGCCTGGTCCCACTTCACGAGATCCCCGGCCGTCGAATAGACCTCTCCATCTCCATACATGGCGTTGAGATAGTTGCGGTCATTGGCCAGCCGTTCACCTCCATCGGGAGAGAGCCGGAAACCCCAGGCGCGGTGCTCAATCGAGGGAGGCGTGATCGGAGTGAAGAGGACGGTGTCCTTCATGCCGAGCGGAGCGAAGATCCTCCGAGTAAGGAAATCGCTGAAAGAAGCCCCGCTGATCTTCTCAACCACCAGTGCCAGCAGCATGTAGCCGGTGTTGCTGTAATTCCAGCGCTCTCCCGGAGTGAATCTCACCGCCGGCTTATATTTTATGATCATGCCGAGCGCATCGGGATTGGTGGCGAACTTTCGGCGGGACAGGTCGCCTTGCTCCGCGTCCCAGTATTTATCGAGCAGCTTCACGTAATCAGGCAAACCGGAGGTGTGGTGGAGCAGATGCCGAATGGTGGCCCCGGAATAGGGCAGGGTCGGAACATACTTCCTGACGTCATCATCGAGACTGAGCTTTCCTTCCTCCCTCAGCATGAGAATCGACACCGCGGTGAAAGCCTTCGCCACCGAGGCCAATCGGAAAACGGAGTCCCTCCTGAGCGGCACACCGCCATCGATCGAAGCCTTCCCAAGCGCCCGGTGGTATTGAACCTCGCCCTTGCGCGCCAGCAGCACCACGCCGTTGAACTCGCCCCGGGCGGCGCAGGCATCGAGGTACTTGTCTATCCCGGCGGTGGGGAATTCAGCCTGGAGAGCGCCGACATCGCTCAGGAAAAAGACAACCGCGAGGAAGAGGCCTTTCCTGGTTGTACTCTTCATGGCATCCACCGCCCCAGCCCGGTCCTCAGACCAGCTCCCGGATCGGCTCGCCGCCGGCGACGGCGTTGGTGACCTCGTTCGGCAGCCCGGGGAGAACCCGGACCTCCTGCAGATCGAAGAGGGTGTGCATGACAGTGGCCAACACCTGGGAGCTCGAGATTGGCTCGGAGGCCGGCGCCCCCGCCGTGCGGTCGGAGCGCCCGATGACCTGGCCCATCTTCAGGCCTCCGCCGACGAAGGCCAGGGTGCAGAGGTTGCCCCAATGATCCCGGCCGCCGTTCTTGTTGATCTTCGGGGTGCGGCCAAATTCGCCGGTGATCACCAGCAGGATCTTTTCGCTGAGGCCCCGCCGCTCGACGTCCTCGATGAAGGCCGACACCGCCTTGTCAACGGCCGGCACCAGGGAGGCGACGCCATCGACCATGGTGAACTCCTTGCCGCCGCCGTGCATGTCCCAGCCGCCGCAGGTGACCGTGACGAACCGGCAGCCCGCCTCGCAGAGCCTCCGGGCCATCAACATCTGGCGGCCGAGGGCGACGGGCGAGAACTGCTTCGCGTAGCTGTTGCGTTTCTTGACGGCATCGCTCGGCTCAAAGGCCCCCGTGTCGTAGCGCTCCAGCACCGCGGGCGCCTCGTCGCTCAGATCGAAAGCTTTGGAGGTTCCACGCAGCAGGACGTCAAAGGCCTGCTCCCGGAACCGCCCGGCCGATTCAAAGGCGAGGCTTTTTTCTTTGGCCCGGCGCAGCTCGTCGAGCTTCGAGAGCAGGTAGCGGCGGTCCTCCAGGCGGCTGCCATCGACCCGGAGCTTCATATTGTCCACGATCTCTCCGCCGGAACTTGGATCGAAGGGCTTGAATACAGGCGAGATGGTCCCGGCCTGGGTGACCCGGTCCGGCGCCTTGTAGAGCTTGCCGTATTGCTTCCCGACAGCTCCCGGCATCACGATGGTACTCAGCGGCATACCCGACTCCTTGTCGGTGAGACCGGCGACCCTCGAATAGAGCACGCTCATGGCGGCCTTGGTGGCGTTGCCGCCGGCCATGACGTGCATCGCGGCGGGTCCGTGGCTCGAGATGCCATGACGGTAGGACCGGACGATGGCCATACGGTCAGCGAGGCGAGCCAGCTTCGGCATTGTTCCGCCGAAGGTCACGCCGGGGAGACTTGTTTTTACCTCGCCGGTGATGCTGCGGATCTCGCGCGGCGCCGTCATCTTCGGATCGAAGGTCTCGAACTGGGTCGGTCCCCCCTGCAGGTTGAGGAAGACAACCGACCTGTCGCGCAGGACATCGGCTCGCTGGAGAGCCGAAACCTTCGAGGCCAGCAGACCGGGAAGCCCCAGGCCGCCGAGCGCGGCGGTACCGATCCTGAGGAACTCCCTGCGGGTTCCGCCGCCGCCAGAGGTGTCAAAAATCCTCAGCATGAAGTTTTCTCCTGCGCGGGCCGACCGGAACAGCTCCCGGTACTCAGAAGGATTCTATTCGCAGGAGGAAAGGGGAGCAAGCGGAGTCTGTGCCGGCAGCTTTCAGCAGCCTCAAAAGAACGAAAACACGGGCCGGGGAGTTCACTCGCTTCCGGCTTTTCCCCGGACAAAGGTCACTTTTACCCGTCTGGATTTCAATATATATGGAATCCAGACGGCTGAGGGGATTCCCGTCAGGAGCAATTGCTGGACGGTATGAGTATCGAACATTGAGACGTCTGCATGGCCGTCGAAAACCAGCACCGCGAGCCAGGAATTGAGCAGGTGGAAGGAAAGGTCGAATACTCGAAAAGCGATATACGCCCTTGGAAAAAGATAATGCTCCCTGGAGAACAGGATCAACAGGATGACCGAAAACAGAAGGCGGGCGAGTTGGAAACACACTTCGGCAATCATGAGCGACTTATAATGAGGAATGTAAGCTTCCGCCCCGGGAGTCGTAAGCGCGGCCCAGCTGGCATCGGTA
This sequence comes from Planctomycetes bacterium UBA1662, assembly GCA_002320775.1. Classification (GTDB taxonomy): domain Bacteria; phylum Planctomycetota; class UBA8108; order UBA8108; family UBA8108; genus UBA8108. The sequence continues at coordinate 2,262 of DCKY01000155.1, read as the reverse complement.
AAAAGTGACGGGTAGCCACGACTCTCCACCAGGATCCAGATCGGCGTCAAGACCAGGCCGATGCAGAGCAAGGCCAGCCACCCATCCAGTCCTCTTGGCGTATCCTCTTCGATCATCATTCGTCCTGATATTCCTGTCGTCAAATCAGAGCACGTAAGCTTCGCGCTCTACCAGTCGAAGGCCCGGGGAACGTATTTCACTTTTCGATAAAGGAAGCCAGCGTCTCCGGATCGGTGCTGCCAAGCCAGAGCACATCGTCATCATGGCTGATGATCTGCAGGGCCCTGCTGTTCATGCAAAGCCATATGTTTTTCCGACTGCTCAAAGGGACATCGACCGCCTTGATGCTCTTGATCTCCGCGAGTGGAATCGTTTTTTTCAGATAACCGAACCCCAGCCGCGCCTCGATATTCTCCCCGGTTACCCGGATCGTCAGCGGGTTAAAGAAACAGGGAATCAGGATGGCCCACGGCAACACCCAGATGGTTCCGTAATACCAGGGGATCTGTATTCCAAAGGTAAACCAACAGACCAGGCTCAGCATGACCAGCGTCATGAAAGACATATACAAGGACCGCTCTGTTCTGCTGTAGACGACCTCGGAAGAATCCATGGATTCAATTGGAACCGGAAGGCTCCGTTCATTCAAGAGTGATCGCCGGCCCAGGCATCCCCGGGCGCCCCTCGGTGTCGTTGAGGTCCCGCCGCGAAATAAGTCCGTGTAACCCAGTCGAAAATCCGGGGGAAGTATTTCACTTATAGAGAAAGGAAGCCAGCGTCTCCGGTTCGGTGCTGCCCAGCTGGAGCACATCGTCATCGTGGTGGATAACCTGCACGGCCCTGCTGTTCAGGCAAAGCCATATTTGTTTCCGGTTACCCAGGGGAATATCAACCGCCTTGACGCTCTTGATCTCAGCGAGAGGAATCGTTTTTTTCAGGTAGCCGAATCCAAGCTGCGCCTCCAGGTTCTCCCCGGTTACCCGGATCGTCAGCGGGTTAAAGAAACAGGGAAGCAGGATGGCCCACGGCAGGAGAAAGAAGGTCTGTAGCCAGAGCCCCAGGAAGATGAAGTAGCAGGACAGGCCCGCCATGAACAGGGTACAGAAGGACATCCACACTGACCGTTCCGTTTTGCTGTAGACGACCTCGGAAGAATCCATGGATTCAATTGGAACCGGAAGGCTCCGTTTCCTCAAGAGTGATCCCCGGCCTCGCCTTCATGAGAACAGAGGCCAGCGCATCCGGATCAGACGTACCCACGTTGAAGGATTGGCCCTCGGTGTCGGTGACTTGCAGGGCGCGCGGGCCGCAGTACATTCCGGGAGCGTCAGCCATTTTACGCGGATCCGGCATGGAATCGCTTTGCCAGACTGTCCTGGCCCCGTGGGCCAGCTCCCAGCTATGCATAGCATCAACTCCCACCGGCGTCAGGGTCTTGATCGTATCCAGCTTGAGGAGAACCTTACGAAGACGGGCGGGTGAGCCGGAAAACCAGGGGTTCTTGAAGGGTCCCCGCCAGACCTCCAGGTGTGTCCCGGTCACCTGAACCGTCTGCCCCCAATGAAGCCACCATAGCGGGAAGGCGATAAGACATACAATTGCGGGACCGAGATACAGCAGGCAGAGGAGCGCCTGCCCCCACCATGGATAATCCAGCTCGTGCCTCTTTCCAGTTAAGATCTCGTAAACACCGATCCAGGGCAGGCTGAAAATACCCAAGGCTATAATTCCCATAGGCAATCCCCGGAGATTCCATACTCTTTTCTTGTAGATGACCTTCGAATCGTCCATGAAAGAGGAATTCCCTCCTGGCTAATCGGTCTTCTTCTTCTGCGGTTTCGAGGGCTTTTTGCGCGGACCGGGAAACTTCGGCGCGCCGCCGAGGTAGGGATAGCGGTCGAACTCATCGCCGCCGCCCTTCGCTCTCGGATCGCCGCTCTTGGCGAGTTCCTTCATCAGCTGCGCGGACATTTCCTTCACTCGCCCGGCGTAGGCCTCCTCGCCCGCCACGTTGTTCAACTGGTGGGGATCCTTGCTGAGGTCGTAGAGCTCGTCGGCCGGCCGCTTGCCGAAGGAGAGCTCGTAGAGCTTTCGGTGATGGGCGTCCTTGTCCCTGTTGTTGACCATGTAGGTCTTGGTCGGCCCGTTATCGCAATCAGCGAGCCAGGCGCGCGAGATGCTCGCCTTCTCGTAATGCGGCGTACCCGCCGGCCAGCGCTCCGGCTTGAAGTTCCGGATGTAGAGGAACTGGTGGGTCCGGAT
>DCKY01000002.1:11960-12790 GCA_002320775.1 Planctomycetes bacterium UBA1662 | reverse complement strand
GGTCTGGTATCTCATCAAGGACACGCACGGCATTGGAGATTTTGTAGGTTCCTACGAAAATCCCCAGCCGCTGTCGGCCGATGAGGTTGAGAAGATACTGAATACCGTTCAGGGCAAAGAGGAAACGCCCGAGGTTAAGATCGATCTCGCTGCCGGCGATGGAGTGAAGATCAAGGAAGGTCCATTCGAGAATTTCGATGGTACCGTCGACGAGGTCTTCCCGGCCAAGGGGCAGGTGCGAGTCATTGTTACTATCTTCGGGAGGCCGACTCCCTGTGACCTGGAATACTGGCAGGTCGAGAAAATTTGAATCGATGTCCGCAGGGCGCGGACCGTAATAGAAAGAGTTTGAGAAATGCCTCCCAAGAAGGAATACAAAGCCAAGGTGAAGCTCCAGATTGCAGGCGGCCAGGCAACTCCCGCGCCTCCGGTGGGGCCGGCCCTGGGCCAGCATGGCGTGCCGATTGGCGAGTTCGTGCAGAGGTTCAACGACGCGACCAAGGAGCAGGCCGGGACGATCGTTCCTGTCGAGCTCTATGTCTATGCCGATCGCAGCTTTGACTTTATTGTCAAGTCGCCTCCCGCGGCGGTGCTCGTTCGCAAGGAAGTTGGCCTTGCCAAGGGAGCGCAGATTCCCGGAACCGAGGTCGTTGGTGAGATCAATCGTGCCCAGCTCGAGAAGATCGCCCAGATCAAGATGGAAGACCTGAATGCGAATGACATGGATGGTGCGGTGAAGATGATCGAGGGGACCTGTCGGAGCATGGGAGTCAATGTCGTCGAGACTGGGGGAGGGCCGACTCCTACCGAACCCGCTGACGATTCCGCTG
>DCKY01000002.1:4145-11647 GCA_002320775.1 Planctomycetes bacterium UBA1662 | reverse complement strand
CCGCTGACGATTCCGCTGCCGCGGATGACGGCGGGAGCGAGCCAGTTGAAGCGCCCGCCGAGGGTGATGCCGCCGAAGAATAATACAGTAAGTGGAACAGACAAGAGTTTATTGATTTTGATCAGCTCTCCGCCGGGAGGGTAGGTAATTACCACGGCGTTTCCCCTTGGAGCCTTGCGGCTTACTTTGCGGGGGAGGCGAACTGTGGGAGAGAGCCAGAAAGGTTTTCGACAATGGCAAGTAAGAGTAAGAAGAATCGCCGCAACCAGGAGAAAGTTCCTGACGAAGCGGTGGGTGTCTCCAAGGCGGTTGAGTTCCTTAAACAGTTTGATGGCGCCAAGTTTGACGAGACTGTCGAGCTGGCCCTGAAGCTCGGGATCGATCCGAAGAATTCAACCCAGATCGTACGCGGCGCTGTATCGCTTCCTCATGGTATCGGCAAGGAAATTACCGTGATCGCGTTCTGCGAGGGTGAGCTGGCTGATGGTGCTAAAGAGGCTGGAGCTCTCGAGGCTGGGGGAGAGGAGCTTGCCCAGAAGATCCTGGATGGTTGGCTCGGTTTTGATGTGGCGATTGCCCATCCTTCGATGATGCGTCATGTAGGAAAGCTTGGCCGCGTGCTTGGACCTCATTCGAAGATGCCCTCCCCCAAGTCCGGAACCGTTACAGATGACGTGGTCGGAACGGTTAAGGATTTCAGGGCCGGCAAGGTAGAGTTCCGCAACGACGACCATGGAAATATTCATGCCATCATGGGCAAGAAATCCTTCACCGCTGAGCAGCTTACCGAGAACGTCGAGGCCTTCATCGAACATATCCACAGTCTCAAGCCCGCGTCGACCAAGGGGAATTATCTTCGGAAAGCGGTGATTTCAGCGACGATGAGCCCAGGAATAGCTCTCGATGTGGTCTAATTTTCAAAATATCAGGTTTTTTTCGTAACTTCTAGTGGGTTTTGGAATAGAGACCGTTGACTGAGGTCTGATCTTTCGTTAAAAACGGTCCTTTTCGTACCCATCCACAGGTAAATCCATGGCCAGGGAACTTAACGATATCATCACAAGAGACATCGAAACCCGTTTTGCGGGGATGGATGGCTGTGTTGTATTCGATTACCAGGGCCTGTCTGCCGGAGACACGTTTGACCTGCGCAGAAGATTGCGGCAGGACGGGGTTCTGATGAATGTGGTGCAAAACCGCTTGAGCAAGCGTGTTTTTTCCGAGCGTGAGGACCTCCCGGGTGAGTTCACGGATCTTTTCCGGGGACCAACAGCCTTGCTGACAAGCGAGGAGGGAGCTCTCAGGGCGAGTAAGAGTATCGCCAATTGGCTCAAGGAAAATAAGGACGCAATAGAGATCAGGGGCGGCCTCTTTGAGGGCAAGGTGCTCACCAAGGAGGACGTCAATGCAATGGCCAAGATTCCCGACAAGGAGACGCTGCTTGCGCAGGCGGCCGGGATGTTCCTTTCTCCAGTCCAGTTTTTGCCTTCGGCGGCCAAGAGCCTGGTGGCTCACCTGGCCGGTTGCGCCAAGGCCCGTCACGAAGAACTTTCAGATTCTTAGATATTCATTTACGGCTCCTCAGTCAGGAGCTTGATTCAGGAGGATTGCGAAATGGCAGACGAAGACGCCAAAACCGAAGAAGCCGAAGCTGAAGCCCCGGAGGCCCCAGAGGCTCCCGAGGAAGCTGAGACTGCGACCGCTACAGCGGAAGAAGCTGTGGAAGACAAGTCCTACGGAGAAAAGGTTACCCAGATTGTTGACCTGTTTACCGGGTTGACCGTCATGGAGGTTCTTGAGCTCCAGGATGCCCTTAAGGATAAAGGCATTGAGCCTGCTGCGGCTGCCGCTGTTGTTGCCGGTCCTGCCGGTGGCGGCGATGCTGCCGCGGAAGAGAAGTCGACCTTTGATGTCATCCTTAAGAGTCCCGGCGCCAAGAAGATCCAGGTGATCAAGGAGGTCCGAGGGATCACCAGCCTGGGGCTCAAGGAAGCCAAGGCTCTTGTGGACGATACGCCCCAGCCTGTGAAGGAAGGCGTAGCGAAGGACGAAGCTGAGCAGTTGAAGGAACAGCTGGAAGCCGCTGGCGCGGAAGTCGAGCTGGCCTGAGGCTGATCGATTTCTTCTGTGCGGACCAGCCGGGGTTTTCCGGCTGGACCGATGACGATGTGACTAAGAGCAAAGTGCTCAACTGAGCGGGGAATGGCGATTCTGGGTCCGTTCCCTGGCCTTCCTTTCCGGTCGGGAGCTAGAAGCGGCAAGTCGTTTGTTCCCGGAGACGTTTACGCTCTACGTCTTCGAGGCGATTCTGCGCGCGATGTGCTCCCTGGCTGATGTCGGTGGAGAGAGCGGATTATTCAAGCCTCTGGCATGAAAGATAGCCAAGGTGATTTGCGGGTCGGCCGGATCCTTACGGGGCTCCCCGGCGGCGGATCGTCTTTCTCTTTTTTATGTCGATGTGATTTAGGCCCCTTCCTGGGAGTTTTATTGGGATGACCGTATTACCTGCGAAGACCTTTGGCAGTAGGAGGGATGCAATTGACGTCCCCAACCTCATGGAACTGCAAGTCAACGCTTACCGCGATTTTCTGCAGGCAGGAAAGCACTACACCGACAGGGACCACTTCGGCCTCGAAGCGATCCTGCGCGAGATATTTCCGATTCCCAGCTACGATGGGAGCATGTCGCTCGAGTATGTCGGCTACGAGCTTGGCAGGCCGCGTTACGAGGAAGCCGAGTGCAGGGATCTTCGCCTGACCTTCGGGCTTCCTTTCAAGATTCGTCTCCGCCTCGAAAAGGAAGAGCCCATCGAGGAAGAGGTCTACCTCGGCGAGATTCCAAAGATGATCGGCGGGGGAGAGTTTATCGTCAATGGCGCCGAGCGTGTCATTGTCAGTCAGCTCCATCGCTCGCCAGGCGTTGATTTTTCCGAAGAGATTCATGCCGGCGAGAAGCGCCTTCATTCCTGTCGGGTGATCCCCGAGCGCGGCAGTTGGATCGAGCTGAACGTCAGCAAGAAAGATGCCCTGACCGTCAGGATCGACCAGAGCGGCAAGTTTTCCTCGACCTGCCTGCTTCGTGCTATGGCCGAGGAGTATTCGACTGACCGCCAGATCCTGGAGCTCTTCTACAAGGTCAAGAAGGTCAAGCTCGTTGGCCAGAAGTGGGTGGAGAAGGTCACCGGGAGCGTATGCGCTGAGGATATTGTCGAGGAATCAACCGGCACGGTCATCGTTAACGCCTGTGAAGAGATCACTGAGACGATTGCCGAATCGCTTCTCAACGATAAGGAGAAGCGAGAGGTTGGCGGCAAGCCCCGCTCGATCAGCATCATAGCCGACGTCCAGGACCCGCTGATTCTCAACAGCCTTCGCGATGATCTCGCCAAGAACCATGAGGACGCCCTGATCCGCATTTATCAGCGCCTGCGTCCAGGCAATCCGGCCCAGTTGACCAAGGCCAAGGAACTCTTCCACGATAAGTTCTTCAACTCCCAGAAGTATCGCCTGGGCCGCGTTGGACGTTTCCGGATTAACAGGAAGTTCAAACAGAAGGTTCCCGAGACCGAGATGACCCTCAAGCAGGAGGATCTCATCAACTCGATCCAGTACATCCTCACCCTGCGGTCCGGAGGCGGATTGATCGATGATATCGATCACCTCGGCAATCGTCGCGTGCGGACCATCGGCGAGCTTGCCGGCGAAGAGTTCAGGAAGGGGTTCCTGAAGCTCAAGCGCACCGTCCAGGAGCGCATGAGTATGATGGAAAAGGAGGCCCTGACGCCTCGCAGCCTGATCAATTCAAAGACGATCTCGAGCGCAATCGATTTCTTCTTCGGCCGCGGTGAACTTTCGCAGGTAGTTGACCAGACCAACCCTCTCTCCCAGCTCACCCACGAGAGACGTCTCAGCGCCCTGGGGCCCGGGGGGCTGAACCGGAAGCGCGCCGGCTTCGAGGTGAGGGATGTTCACATCTCTCACTACGGAAGGATCTGTCCGATCGAGACGCCCGAGGGAACCAACATCGGTTTGATTTCTTCCCTGAGTGTCTACTCGAAAATGGATGAGTACGGTTTCCTGACAACGCCCTACCTCAAGGTCAGCAAGGGGAAGGTGTCGGACGGGAAGGCCGTCTATCTTCGCGCGGACCAGGAGGAGGACCGCTGGCTGGCTCCCGCCGACGCCGAGGTCGACTCCTCCGGCAAGCTGGTAGGAGATATGGCCCTGGCCCGCCGCAATGGTGAATTCAAGCTCATCAGCGTCAAGGATGTAGAGTTTATCGATGTTTCTCCCCGGCAGATGGTGGGGGTCTCGGCGTCGCTGATTCCCTTCCTCGAGAATGACGATGCCAACCGCGCGCTCATGGGTTCGAACATGATGCGCCAGGCTGTTCCCCTGCTGAAGGTCCAGGCTCCCCTGGTGGGGACCGGTATGGAGAGCGAGGTGGCGAGGTTCTCCGGCATGGTCGTTCGGGCGCCGAAGACAGGCACCGTCAAGCAGGTCGATGCCAAGCAGATCACTATCGGAGACTCTGATCCTGTTCAGCTGAGGAAATTCCAGGGACTCAATGAGAGGACCTGTCTCAACCAGCGTCCCGTAGTCCATGTCGGCGACAAGGTCAAGGCCGGCGATGTCATCGCCGACGGCGCGGCGACCAAGGAGGGTGAACTCGCCCTTGGCGCCAACGTGCTGGTCGCTTTCATGACCTGGGATGGCTACAACTTTGAGGATGCGGTTCTCATCAGCGAGAAGCTGGTCAAGGATGACGTCTACACTTCGATTCACCTTGACGAGTTCGAGATTGAGATTCGAGAGACCAAGCTTGGTCGCGAGGAGTTTACCCGGGAGATTCCGAATGTTTCCGAACGGGCCCTCAGGAATCTCGACGAGGATGGCATTGTGCGGATTGGAACACATGTCAGGCAGGGAGATATCCTGGTTGGCAAGGTCGTTCCAAAATCCAAGAGTGAGCTCTCGCCCGAGGAGAAGCTCCTTCACGCGATCTTCGGCCGTGCCGGTGAGGATGTGAAAAACGACTCGCTCGAGGTCACCTCGGGTGTAGAGGGTGTGGTGATCGGCGCCAAGCGTTTCCAGCGCAAGTCCCTGACAAGTGATGAGAATCGCAAGCAGGACAGGGAGAACGCGAAGGCTGCCGAGGCGGAGGCCACGGAGCTTCTGATCGCGGAGGTGAGCAGTTGCCTGGAAGCGCTGCATGGGATCCTCGGCAAGAAGCCGGTTGGCGATGACAGGAAGATCCTGAACGCCGAGGACCTGGTGGATCTCGACAGCGTTGCTTCGATCAAGATGATCCTGAGGCTTGAGAACTTCACCAAGGGCAGGACTCCTGAGAAAATCAATGCTCTCAAGGAATGCCTGCAGGAGCATTTTGCTCGCATGGAGGTGATCGAGGATCGCAAGAGCCGCCTGGTGAATAAGTTCACCAGGGGAGATGAGCTGTCCCCGGGTGTTCTCGAGATGGTGAAGGTCTTCGTTGCAACCAAGAGGAATATGGCGGTTGGGGACAAGGTTGCCGGACGGCATGGAAATAAGGGTGTGATCGCCAAGATCCTTCCTGAGGAGGACATGCCCTACCTCGAGGATGGAACCACTGTCAGCATGCTGCTGAACCCGCTGGGCGTTCCCTCTCGTATGAACCTGGGGCAGATTCTTGAGACCCACCTCGGCCTCGCGGCCAGCAAGCTGGGCTTCAGGGCGAAAACTCCGGTCTTCGATGGATGCACCGAGGAGGAGATCAAGCAGAACCTGGCGGAGGCCGGTTATCCGGATACCGGCAAGCTCACCCTCTATGATGGCCGTACTGGAGATGCGCTTGAGCAGCAGGTTACCGTGGGCTACCTCTACATGCTGAAGCTACACCACCTCGTGGATGACAAGATCCACGCGCGTGCCACCGGGCCCTATTCGCTTATCACCCAGCAGCCCCTGGGTGGAAAGGCGAGGTTCGGCGGGCAGCGTTTCGGAGAGATGGAGGTCTGGGCGCTCGAAGCTTATGGCGCGGCCAACATTCTCCAGGAACTTCTGACGGTGAAATCTGACGATGTGGATGGCCGGGCGAAGATCTATGAATCCATGGTCAAGGGTGAGAACACCCTCGAACCGGGAACGCCTGTGTCTTTCAATGTATTAACCCATGAGATCAAGGGGTTGGGGTTCTGCCTGGAGCTTCACAAGAGACGGGACGGATCTCCCTCACCCGCAGCCATGCCGAATGAGAATTAGGCAGGTAGTCAGTTCGGGCGCGTATCGTTTGCAGAGACAAGAAAACCTTTAACGAATAAAAACAGGAGATCTTCGAAAGTGGATTCAATCTACGAGAAGGTTAATGACTACGGCTCGGTATCTATCCGACTCGCTTCACCCAACGACATCCTGTCCTGGTCCTATGGTGAGGTGAAAAAGCCCGAAACGATCAACTATCGTACCTATCGTCCCGAGAAGGATGGTTTGTTCTGCGAGAGGATTTTCGGGCCGGAGCGTGACTGGGAGTGCTTCTGCGGGAAGTACAAAGGGATCAAGCACCGCGGTATTATCTGCGACCGCTGTGGAATCAAGATCACTCACTCCAGGGTCCGCCGCGAGAGGATGGGGCATATCAATCTTGCCGCTCCCTGTGTGCATATCTGGTTCTTCAAGGCCACTCCTTCGCGCCTTGGAAATCTCCTGGCCATGAAGACAGCCTCGCTCGAGAGGATCATCTACTACCAGGATTACGTTGTTATCGATCCGGGAGATGCCCAGCTCAAGCGCAACCAGCTTCTCACCGAGGAAGAGTACACCTATTGCCGGGAGAAGTACGGTGACTCCTTCGAGGCGGATACCGGCGCCGAGGCGGTGCGCAAGCTCGTTCTCGACATCGATCTTGAGAAGCTCACCGAGGAGCTCAAGGCCGAGCTGAGAACCACCAAGAGCAAGCAGAAGACGAAGGATCTCATCAAGCGGCTCAAGATCGTCAAGTCCATCCTCGATTCCGGCAACAAGGCGGAGTGGATGGTGCTGGATGTCGTGCCGGTCATCCCGCCTGATCTGAGGCCCCTGGTCCTGCTGGAGAGCGGCAACTTCGCCACCTCTGATTTGAACGATCTCTACAGGCGCCTGATCAACAGGAATAACCGTCTCAAGAAGCTTCTCGATCTGAATGCGCCTGATGTGATTATTCGCAACGAGAAGCGCATGTTGCAGCATTCCGTCGACGCCCTCTTCGATAACAATCGGTGTCGGCGTCCGGTGCTTGGTTCGAACAACAGGCCCCTGAAGTCGCTTACCGACATGATCAAGGGTAAGCAGGGCCGCTTCCGCGAGAACCTGCTCGGCAAGCGGGTTGATTATTCGGCGCGGTCGGTAATTGCTGTCGGCCCCGAGCTCAAGCTGCACCAGTGCGGACTACCGAAGAAGATCGCTCTCGAATTGTTCCAGCCGTTTATCATCCGGCGTCTGAAGGAGCTGGGTCATGCAGATACGATCAAGAGCGCCAAGAAGATGCTC
>DCKY01000002.1:3622-3841 GCA_002320775.1 Planctomycetes bacterium UBA1662 | reverse complement strand
CAAGAGCGCCAAGAAGATGCTCGAGCGCAAGGATGAGGAGGTCTGGGATATCCTCGAGGAGGTTATTCATGAGCATCCCGTTCTGTTGAACCGGGCGCCTACTCTGCATCGCATGGGGATCCAGGCTTTTGAGCCTGTTCTCATCGAGGGGAACGCGATCCTGATTCACCCGCTGGTTTGCGAAGGTTTCAATGCCGATTTCGATGGTGACCAGATGGC
>DCKY01000002.1:0-3291 GCA_002320775.1 Planctomycetes bacterium UBA1662 | reverse complement strand
CCTGCCATTGTCGCTCGAGTCCCAGGTCGAGGCCTCGACCTTGATGCTGGCTACCAACAATGTATTCTCGCCCGCCAGCGGCCGGCCGATTATCGCTCCGTCGCAGGACATTGTTCTTGGTTGTCACTATCTCACCGCGGCGGTGCGCTGCAAAGATGAAGAGCGGATGGTCTTTTCCTCGAAGATGGAGGTCTTCCGAGCTCATCAGCAGAGCAAGGTCATGTTCCACACCCGTATCAAGGTGCGCCTTGGGGATGAGGTGAACTTCAGGACCAGCCAGGGAATTGAGAACCAGGAGAGCGGTCTCTACGAGACCACGGTTGGCCGTATCTATTTTAACGATGTCCTGCCGACCGGCATGGACTTCTACGATATGGACATGAGCAAAGGCAACCTGAACCAGGTTATCCACGACTGCTATCAGCTGCTTGGCCGCAAGTCGACCCTCGCTCTTCTGGATGATCTCAAAGAGCTGGGATTCAAGAGCGCGACCATTGCCGGGCTCTCCTTCTCCAAGGACGATCTACGCGAGCCCGACACCAAGCAGAAGACCTTGAAAGCTACGCAGAAGCTTGTCTACGAGGTCGAAGAAAAGTACCAGGCGGGAGTGATCACCGAGGGTGAGCGCTATAACCAGATCATCGACCTCTGGACCCATGCTACCGAGCAGATTGGCGAGGATCTGATCCAGGCGCTGAAATACGATGAGCGCAAAGATCCTGAGACCGGCGAAGACGAGCCCTATCTGAATCCCATCTACGTCATGGTGGATTCGGGTGCTCGAGGAAGCGTTACCCAGATTCGGCAGCTGGCCGGAATGCGCGGCCTCATGGCGAAACCCTCCGGCGAGATCATCGAAACTCCGATCAAGTCGAGCTTCCTCAATGGGCTCTCGGTTCTCGAGTATTTCTCCTCGACGCACGGCGCCCGTAAGGGACTGGCCGATACGGCTCTCAAGACTGCCGACTCCGGCTACCTGACCAGGAAGCTCGCGGATGTCGCGCAGAATGTCGTTATCACCGAGGCGGACTGTGGAACTCTCGAGGGTATTACCAAGGCTGTTCTCTACAAGGGTGACAAGGTCGATATTCCCCTGTCGAAATCAATCACAGGCCGTGTTTCTCGAAAGAGCATTGTCGATGTGATTACCGACGAGGTGATCGTCGCGGAAAACCAGCTGATCACCGAGGATATCGCCAAACGGATCGAGGCCCTTGGTTACGAAAAGGTCATGGTTCGTTCTCCCCTGACCTGCGAAACGTCCCTTGGCGTCTGCGCCACTTGCTACGGAATGGACCGTTCGACGGGGCGTGATGTGGAGAGGGGAATGGCCGTTGGAATCATCGCGGCGCAATCCATCGGCGAGCCCGGCACTCAGCTCACCATGCGTACCTTCCATATCGGCGGTGTCGCGTCCAAGGCTGTCGAGGAGTCATCCTTCGAGAGCCGCCATGATGGAGAGGTCAAGTACGAGAACATCAAGTACGTCACCAACTCGGAGAAGCAGGATGTCGTGCTCAACCGTAATGGTGAGGTCATCATTATTGATGACAAGGGCCGGGAGCTTGAGCGCGCGGGAGTGCCCGCGGGCGCTATTCTTCACGTGCCCGAGGGCGGCAAGGTCAAGTCAGGAGGTTCGGTGCTGACCTGGGAGCCTCACATGATCCCAATCCTCGCCGAGATGGATGGCACCGTAGAGTACGATGACATTATCGAAGGTGTCACGATGCAGAAAGAGGTGGACACGGTCACCCAGAAGACCCGCTACCTGATCATCGAGCACAAGGGAGAATGTCACCCGCAGATTATCATCAAGGACAAGGCTGGTGATTCGCTGGCCGTTTATCCGATCCCTGAGAAAGCCTACATCGAGGTCGAGGGTGGCCAGAAGATTACCCCGGGTACTCTTCTTGCCAGGAGCCCCAGAGCGATGGACAAGGTCCAGGATATTACTGGTGGCTTGCCCCGGGTTACGGAAATCTTCGAGGTTCGAAAGCCGAAGAACCCCTCGGTTATCAGCGAGATCGATGGTGTGGTCAAGCTTGAGGAAGAGAAGAAACGCGGCAAGTTTGTTATCAGCGTGACCAACGAAGAGTCCGGCCGCGATCCTGAGATGCACGTCATTCCACACGGAAAGCATTTCCGGGTTCATACCGGTGACATTGTAAAGGCTGGCGATCCCCTTGTGGACGGAGCCGTGTATCCGGCGGATATTCTCCGGATCAAGGGTGAAGAATCCGTGCAGCAATACCTCCTGAGGGAGGTTCAGACAGTTTATCGGTCCCAGAATGTGACCATCGACGACAAGCATATCGAAATTATCGTTTCGCAGATGCTTCGCTGCGTGGAGATCGGGGATCCTGGCGATACGGATCTGCTTCCTGGCACCGTTATCGACAAATTCCGCTTCAGGAAGGTAAATAACGAGACTTTGAAGGAAGGGCGGAAGCCTGCTACAGCTGAGCCCCAGCTGCTCGGTATTACCAAGGCCTCGCTGCATTCCGACAGCTTTATTTCCGCTGCAAGCTTCCAGGAAACCACGAAAGTATTGACTGAGGCCGCTCTCAGCGGTAAAACCGACAACCTTGTCGGCCTCAAGGAGAACGTTATCCTTGGGCATCTGGTACCGGCCGGTACCGGATTCAAGGAGTATCTTGAGCAGAGTATCAAGAAACTTGGCGAGCCCGTTGCCCGCCCGGTTGAGCCGGAACCGCAGGAAAGCGTAGACAGTCTGTTGGCCGGGATCACCGGCGGGTCTGTCGAGGCGGATTCCCCTGAGGTTCTGGACGATTAGTGTTTGAACGATTAATAACCAAATCCCACAGGGAAAACTGAATGCCTACCATTAACCAGCTTGTTCGCAAGGGCCGTAAGAAGGCCAAGCGCAAGAGTAAGTCGGCGGTGTTGGACAACTGCCCTCAGAAGAGGGGAGTCTGTCTCCAGGTGAAAACGATGACTCCCAAGAAGCCGAATTCCGCCCTCCGCAAGGTGGCGCGAGTTCGTCTTACCAATGGCAAGGAGATCACAGCTTACATTCCTGGTGTCGGGCATAACCTGCAGGAGCACAATATTGTCCTTGTGCGTGGTGGGAGAGTCAGGGACCTCCCCGGTGTTCGCTACCACGTAATTCGTGGAACGCTCGATACCCTTGGTGTCGATGGGCGCCAGCAGTCCCGTTCCAAGTACGGCCGTAAACGTGGTTGATATCGAGAGACGCTAAAGCATGCCAAGACCAAGAAGATCCAGGAAGACGAAAGAAAAGAAGACCAAGTTCAAGTTCAAGTCGACTGA
>DCKY01000004.1:9865-11091 GCA_002320775.1 Planctomycetes bacterium UBA1662 | reverse complement strand
ACCGGCTCCTCGATCATCGGCTCAAAAGCCACCAGCTCCATCCGGTAGCCGTCGGCAACCACGAAGGACTTCAGAGCATCCTCGGGCGACAGCATGGGGACCTTGTAAGGCTTGAGCTTGTCCCCTCCTTTGACCGGGAGACACAAGAAGAGACCAATACAAAGGCATATGACAGAGCGGGACAGACGCTGGAAGGTCTTCATCTTTTCACCTCGTTTGACCGTGTGTTTTCGTGGCAAGTGGAAAGCATTCTGACCTGATCGCTCCCTGTAGACAAATCTTTCCCGAGGCAACTTTGGCCCCCCAGTTAATACCCCGGCCCTTCCCCGCCCGGGTTAGAATACTCGTCCGGTTGAAATCACACGAATCCATACACTTGCAGGAGAAGATCATGCCCAGCGACAAGAAAAGTAAGCAACTCACCCGCAGACAATTGCTGGGCTCCACCATCGCCGCCACCGGAGCCCTTGCGGCGGGAGGCGCCGTCCTTCCCGAGCAAGGTCCCCGCCTGGATGCCGCGGTCCCCTCCGCCCTGGAGGGAGATACCAAGGTCATCCTCTTCCAGGGCGACTCGATCACAGATGCGGGCCGCAACCGCCGCCAGGCCGGCCCCAACAACGCCAGCGCGATGGGACGCGGCTACCCCTTCCTGATCGGCTCCTGGCTGCTGGCCACGCGGAACGACCCGAACCTGAAGATCTACAACAGGGGAATTTCCGGCCACAAGGTACCCGATCTCCAGAAACGCTGGCAGAAGGACACCATCGACCTGAAACCGGATGTGCTCAGCATCCTGATCGGCGTCAACGACATCTGGCACAAGCTGGCCGGCAGCTACGACGGTACCGTCGCAGACTACGAGAAGGGCTTCAATGAGCTCATCGAACAGACCGCCAAGGCTCTTCCGGAAACACAGATTGTGATCTGCGAACCCTTCGTTCTGCGCTGTGGGGCGGTCACCGACAAATGGTTCCCCGAATTTGACAAGCGCCGCGCCGCCGCCAGGCGGGTCGCAGAGAAGGCCGAGGCTACCTGGGTTCCTTTCCAGGAGACATTCGACAGCGCGGTGAACGACGCGCCCGCGAACTACTGGGCCGGAGACGGAGTTCATCCCTCGATGGCAGGACACATGAAGATGACCATGGCCTGGCTCAAGGCGCTCAGCGACGGCTGAGAGACCTTTCAGCTCGAAGAGTCCCGATGATCAGCAGTTGGCGATCAGCAGT
>DCKY01000004.1:2496-9548 GCA_002320775.1 Planctomycetes bacterium UBA1662 | reverse complement strand
TCAGCAGTTGGCGATCAGCAGTTGCTGTAAGACTCGCAGAGAAGCCCATCGTCTTCCCCCTCAGGATCGGGAGCGCAGCCGTTGCCAAGCAGGCCGGCCTCGGGGAGCGCATCGCCGCCGCCAAAGAGAAAGGTCAGGATGTTGATCCCATCGCTCAGTCCCAGGGTGCCGTTATTGTCGGCATCCGCGGCATCCATACATCCCGGAGCGGGACCGCCGAGAAACATCCAGGTCAGGAAGTTGATCGCATCGGTCACCTCCAGGGCACCGCTATCGTTCACATCTCCGCGCAGGAAACCTGTAAAGGGAATCTCCAGCTTGCCGTGAACGAGTGTGGATGGCGCCCCTCCGCCGCCCCCGACCTCGATCTGGATACCCACCGCGGGGCTGTCAGGAACCGGGCGCAGCTCGTCTGCGACAAACCGGACCAACGTTCCTTCCGGAGGGATCTCACCAACACGGTAGGTCAGCCTGGCGAGTGAATTGAACCTCTCGGCCTCAAGATGCGCCGGCGCCACAAAGGAAAGGACGACAGCGGAAATAAATCCAATTTCGGATCCCTGCTCCGACCCGACAATCTCTGAATAATTGTAGAATGGCGCCACCGCGCGATCGGCCGCATCTGTACCACAGATAAAACCCTCGAGGTCATCGGTGCAATCACCCTCAAGCAGCGTCAAGACCGCGGGATCATGCCGCAGGCCATAGCTCCAGCTCGTGACGCCCTCCGAACGCGTATCGAGAAATACCGTGGCCGAAAGATCCTGCCCCGCCCCCTCAACAACCAGCACGGATTCGTTGTTCTCGTCCCACCTGAAAACCAGGCTGTCGGGAACACAGGTGTTGTCACCTTCGCAGAAGGTCTCGACATTATCCTGGGCATTGTCCTGGGCGTAAAGCGGCGCGCAAACACCGGCTATCACCAGGAAAAGAAGAAAAGACAGGCTCCTGCAGGGCGATGCCGCCGCGCAGGCAAACTGGAACAGTGAAGGGGTTTCTTGTGACTTCATACTTAATATTAACAGCAAACCGCGAGAATCGCATGAAAAGGCGATTCAGGCCGTTCCTGACCATTTTAACTGAATTTTTTCGGACCTCGTTCGACTTGCCTGATTATAGCCCCAGAATATGAAAACCCCTCAAAAATGGTGTTGGTAATTTCCTGCGTTATCCCCTGACGCCAGGAAGGTCGTTTTAGAGCAGTTTTGCAGCACAGGAGTGAAGAATATGCTGTTTCGAACAGTTGTTGGAGTATTGGCGGTCCCTTTTCTTTGTGGTTGTGTCTCTTACGAGGAATACAGAGGCCTGAAGGATGATCTCTCCAGGTCGAAACGAAACACTAACGACATAATCACCCAGTACCAACGCGACCTGCTCCACCGCCGGAAATCGCAGAAGGAAGACTCTTCCCGTAACGAGGTGCTCCGGGCCGAGGTGACTGCCCTCAAAAACCAGCTGCTGCTCGACAACAAAAAAGAGGAGCCCGAGGCGCCTGGGAGCAGAAGCTTTGAAAA
Organism: Planctomycetes bacterium UBA1662; assembly: GCA_002320775.1. Lineage (GTDB taxonomy): Bacteria > Planctomycetota > UBA8108 > UBA8108 > UBA8108 > UBA8108. The sequence continues at coordinate 8,034 of DCKY01000004.1, read as the reverse complement.
AGAAGATCTGCCCACAGGAGCGAAAATAGAATCCGGAGGTCTCAGCCTGGGCTCAGGACTGTTGTTCCAGCCGGGCCAGGCCAGCCTGAAAAAACATCAGCTCGCTTCCCTCGACCAGGTGGGAAATCTTCTGACGGGGAAATACGCCTCCTACGAGATCCTTATCGAAGGCCACACCGACAACCAGCCCCTCAGAAGCACCCGGCAGCTGTTTGAATACAACATCGCCCTCGGCACCGCGCGAGCCTCCAATGTGTTCAAGTACCTGAGCAAACGCCACAGCATTCCCGAAAAGCGCTTCCAGCTCATAAGCTACGGCATGTCGCGGCCGCTGAACGAACAATCCGCCAGCACCGAGCAGGGCCGGCGCGAAAACCGGCGCGTCGTATTCCGCCTGAAGCGCCGCATCCGCTGATGAGTGGAGACAAGAGCCTCACTCGCAGACGGGCGAGCTCCGAGCGCAGCCCATCGCATCCTCTGTAGTGTCTTCCCCGCAATCGCTGCCCGGGTAGCCCGGGCTTGTTGGAGAAGGCGGCTGCGGGACGACTCCGCCCGTAAACAGCCAGCTGAAGAGGATGATGGCATCGGTGATCTCGATATTCCCGGTATCGTTCGCATCGGCGGAATCCATACACGCCGGCTCAGCCCCGCCAGAGAACAGGTAAAGCAGCGGCACAACCCCATCCGTCAGGTTGATCGCTCCATCGGAGTTCGCATCTCCACGCACAAAACGCTCGCCGGCCGGCTCCTGGCAAGCGGCCGCGTCGGAACAATCGGAATCCGCGCAATCGATGGAGCCGTCGAGATCATCGTCTTCGCCGTTGCCGCAATCCTCAGGCGTTATCTCCACACCCAGCCCAATGACCGTCCGGCAGACACTGTCCTCCGCCGCGTCATCGCAACGCCGGGAGTCATCCGCCGACACCGTCACGTGGTACACACCCTCATCCCGAAGGACGATACCGACCCTTCCCGGCGCCCGGGGGCCGATGACGAGCGGTTCGCCACCCTCTGCGGCAACCGTGATGGTCACCATCGGATTGTCGCCGCTATCATCCTCGGCTGTAATGCTCAGGTAATGAGATGGGCCGAAACGGCTCCCGGTAGCCTCCACCTCCACGCCGGTGCAATGGGTGTCGGCGTAATCCGGATCGCCCTCTACCGGGCAGGGCGGCGGACCCTTGCCCTCGAACGACCCCACCCCATCATCCAGGATAGCGAAGATGTCATCCTCGGTCAGGACCTCGTCCCAGAGTCCCACGTCATCGAGCTCTCCCGCCCATCGGTACTGGTCGCCCATGTCCCCACCCCCTCCGATGTGAAGCGCCCGGGACACATCAGTAACCGGCGCGTAGCCCTGGTCCGTAGAGCTGGCCTCCAGCATGCCGTTGATATAGAAGTTCTTCTCCTGGGTCTCGGCGTCGAACGAGATGGCCAGGTGCTGCCATTCTCCCTCTTCAACAGGAAGTCCCTGCAACGAATCCCAGCCGTCCATAGCGCTCTCGCCATCCCCCGTCCAGAATTGCCATATGTTGGCGGGATTGTTGTAGATCATGAACCCGTCGAGGTTCCCGCCGCCCGCGACGATGCCATCGTAGCGGCTGGTGATGGGCGATCGGTGCCCGCCGCCGCCGACCGGTCTCGCCCAGAGGGTAATCGTGAAGCTCTCGGGATTGAGCTCCGGAGCGAAGACGACACTGATCGCGCCGTTCTGGAAGCTTGCCGCGCCGTCGGTGTTGTCGTTCGCGCCAATAGCGCCATAGGTGACCCCGCCGGTCTCAAGGCCATCGAAACCTCCGACGATGTCCTCGCCTGAGTCATCCAGCGGCCAGTAAGCCACCAGGTCGGCGTGCAGCGGCGACAGAACAGCAAGCAGAAGGGGGAAAACGATAACCAGCGAAAGCCTGCGCATGACACACCTACCTCCCTTGACCCGTAAATTTGATCGACCCTGTCTCACCAGAGTACAGCAGGGGGCGACGGCATGAAAGAATCAATCAACCGGCCGGGCGATGAGCAGGCTACGGGCCTCTCCCCCGCCCATCATCCGCGTTTGGTCACGCCGACTATTCCATCGTGGTGAAGTTATAGACGAACAGAATGTAGATACCGAGCGGGACACCCGGAGCGTAAGACCAGGGATCCTCGACTCCCACGGATTTCAGCCACCATTGCCCGGCGGCGGCCAGGATCGCGCCCACGATGATGTTCTGCCTCACCTGCTTGCTTTTGGATTTGAAGCGCCGCTTTTTTTTCTTTTTCTTCTTCGCCGCAGGATTCCGATGCCACTGCTTCGCCTCCTCTTCAAGCTCTTCATCGGTTTTCCCGCCCTGCTCCTTCACCCAGGCTCTCCAGCTTCTCCGCAGCCTGTACAGCATGACCAACATAGCAAAGCAACCCGCTCCGCAAACCCAAAAGAAGATGGCGACAAATGGCCTGTAAGGGTCTTCCGAGTCAGGGCTATCCGTCCCCGGGGGCCCTGCGAAGATGGCGCAGCCTATAAAAATCAGAAGCATACCGAGTACCGGCCAGCCCCGAACGCCACAGCCAAGCCGGGAGGAATGAGTCATGCTGGCGACGTTGATCAGCATCTCGCCTTCACACCGGTCGCACCTCGGAATCCCATCGTCACCCTGCCCATACCATGACCATGAGGTATGTGCGCGGCACTTTCTACACCAGGGGAGCTTCTCATCGGGCTTGAGGGGATTGTGTTTCATACGGAGCCTGGTCACGCCGACTATTCCATCGTGGTGAAGTTATAGACGAACAGAATGTAGATACCGAGCGGGACACCCGGAGCATAACACCAGGGCTCCTCGACTCCCACCGATGTCAGCCACCATTGCCCGGCGGCGGCCAGGATCGCGCCCACGATGATGTTCTGCCTCACCTGCTTGCTTTTGGATTTGTAGCGCCGCTTTTTTTTCTTTTTCTTCTTCTGCGGCGGAAGATTCCGAGGCCACCGCTTCGCCTCTTCTTCAAGCTCTTCATCAGTTTTCCTACCCTGCTCCTTTACCCAGGCCACCCAGCTTACCCGCAGCCTGGACAGCCAGAACGCCATGAGAACGCAACCCGCCCCGAAGGCCAGAAAGAAGATGGCAATAATATAAGCTCCTGCGGCCGCGGATCTGACAAACAGCAGGACGCCGGCAATCAACAGGAGCACACCGAGTACCCGCAAGGCCGGAACGATACAGCCAAGCCGGGAGGAATGAGTCATTCCGTAGGCGTTTTTCAGCATCTCCCCTTCACACCGATCGCACTTCAGGATCCGATAGCCAACCACGCCGTGTTGGCCCTGCGCACATGAGGTGTGGGCGCGGCATTTTTTGCACCAGGGGCGCTTCTCATCGGGCTTGAGGGGATTGTGTTCCATGCGGTTCTTGAAATGGATAGCAGAGAAGGCTCGCTCCGGCTACCTCATCGACTGGCGCTCGTTGTGATAAGCTCCCGCGGCAAGCAGCCTTCCCTCCCATTCCTACGGGTAAAAGCCCGGTACACCTGGCGACATTCTGAGCCCGCCAGACTACAGTGCCGTTGAATTGCCTGGAAGAACAAGCCACAGCCAGCCTGGAGCTTTCCGCGAAGCGAAGCGGAAATTAGAAACTATCATGCGCTTCGGGGTCCTCCCCGGCATAGGGCACAACCGAGCGTGAATAGATCTTGCCCAGCTCGTCGAGCTCCTCCTCGGTTTTAGAACTGTACTGTTTCTTCCAACGTCTCAGGGCCCGCAGACGAAGACCGCAAATAACCGCCGGCCAGCAGGCGATGGCCACCGCCGGCAATCCATAAAACAGCATATCTTGCTGAGCCCTGGTGTCTTCCGACAAGAAGTACACCAGCATAACCGCGAGCCCTATGCAGATGGCTAGCATACAGGCGAGGGTATTCGCCACCCGCCAGCCCACGCGCCTCATTATCTGTTCTTTACAGACCCTGCAGTAGTACTCGTTCCTCACCGGCTCCCCGGCAAATTGTAGTATCTGGTAAACATAACAGGGGGTGTGGGCCCGGCACTTGTGACACCAGGGGGCTCCGTCATCAGGCTTGAATGGATTGCGCCTCAAGATCCAGCCTCCCGCCCTCTCAACGTCCCCCTTCAGCTTGCGAAAGAGGGTCTACAGCTTGCGAATTGAGAATCCGCTGCCGATAAAGAAATCGTCAGACTCATCATTCAGCCCAAAACCAACCCTGATATCGAGCTGGAAATCATCGGTGATAGCCCAGGCCAGCCCGCCATTGATGTACTGTTCGGATTGGGCCAGGTCACTCCCCCTCGGAAAGAAGGCGTACCATTCGGCGAAGGCCGTCACGGTTTCGCTGAGGCCGCGAGCCAGCGCCCAGGACTGGGCATACTCGGGATAGCCCCGGCGGTCATCGTCAATTCGACGGTTCACCTGGGTAGAGCCGGCCATGGACACGGATTCATCCAGCGCCCAGCCGTAAACAAGGTTCACACCGGGCTCATACCTGTCGGAAGAGAAAGAGGCGCTGCCGGTGGGAATGTTCACCTGGGGGAGAACAGCCATCTCAGGCAGGTTCCCCTCCTGAGGAAACAGCGCGATCTTGAAGCCAGCGTAGAGATCCGTAATGCCTGCGGTCGATGTTGAAACCCCGCCAGACTTGATCTGTTCAAAAGCGAGAGGAATGGCGAAATCAAAGTCATCGAGTCCGCCGGGCACCATCCCCAGTCGAAACTCCAGCCAGTCGGCATAGAAACCGGCCCGCAGCAACTGCTCGCCGGCCGTCTGCGTCCGAACCGTCACTCCATCGGACTTACGCTCAGTGAAGGTATAGCCGAACTCGACCTGGACTACACCCCGCCCGACAGCAACCGCCGACTCGGTAAAATCAGGACGGTCCGTGACCAGCGGCTCACCAAAATCGGGGCCGCCGGCATTTCCCCCTTCCACCCGCCACTGAAAGAGAGTCCCCCTTGACAGGGGCTCGGCCTCTTCCTCACCCTCTTCTTCTTCCTGGAGCGCGCCAAACGCCGCCAGCGAAAGGATCGGGCGAGTGACAGCCGCGGCCGGGTCAAAACCGGCTCCGTAGTTGAGGGCGAGACGCGGAGCTAAAGGAAGCTCCTGGGCGTACGCTCTCGCGCAGAGGCAGACAACCGCTACAACCAGGGCCTGAACGCTTACGACCAGGAAACGACGAAACAAGCCGAACCCGACACTCGGCTCTACAGTTCTATTTATATTGATCATTCGTCCAAGAATAGGTCGCTGAGCATTCTCTTGCAAGGTTTCCACCCCCACTCAGTTCCCAACTTCTACCTGCAAATAAAAGAAGCCCCCGGAAAATACCGGGGGCCCCCACCTGAATCACTCTCCAGTGCTGTCCATGGGCAGGAAATACCACTGCCTTGGAAACGCGGGTTCATCACCGTGGAGGTTCCTTGCAGGTTCTCAGGTCCTGCACCACGCCTGCTCCCTGATATAAGGCGCGGCCCCACTCAACCCCGGGAGAATCCAGAGCAATCACATTTTAAATACCCGGCTCGGGCTCGGGTTCCGGTTCCGGCTCCGGCTC
>DCKY01000004.1:0-2169 GCA_002320775.1 Planctomycetes bacterium UBA1662 | reverse complement strand
TCGGGTTCCGGCTCCGGCTCGGGTTCCGGTTCCGGCTCGGGAGCTGTCTGACATTCAGCAAGACTGGCAGTCACCGCCGCCAGTTGCTCCCGCAAGGCCAGAATTTCTTCAGCCTGCAGCGCGTTGTCTGCATTTGCCGCCTCCAGACCCGCGTCAGCCGCGGCCAGCGCGTCCTGGGCCACGGTCAGGCGATCTTCAAGCTCCGCCACCAGGGCTCCCTGGTCTACGGGGCAAATAATGGCCACCGGATCCGGCCCGCCCCGAAAAAGCCAGCGCAGGTAGTACGTGGCATCGCTGATGTCACGCTCCCCATCACCATTGGTGTCACCGTTGACGACCTCCACCCCACCTCCCCCGAATACCACCGGAGATGTAACGGACACAACAAACATACACAGACTCAAACACAGGATCGCAACAAAGAAACGTGTCATTGCCCCCCCCTTCAAATTGCTGGCGGAGACAAGGCGTCCCCACGCTTGACAAAATTATGGTTTCCCGACCAAGCAGACGGCATGAATACATACCGACTCCACAGCTTGACGCCCTCCTGCCCACGAGGCCGCCCAGGCCAAACCCTGGCCCCAGAAAACCGTCCCCTTCCGAAAAAGACTTCCCGGTAAATATCTAACTGCCGCCGGAGAGACACCCCTGTCTCTCTCTTATCATTAACCTATTACAAGGGTAGGCATGAAAATCTTCAGGCGCATCTAAAATATAGAGGACATTTCAGCGCGGGTTTCGCCCACCCTGCGGGGCTCCCTCGCCAGGAGCCTTCGGACCCATCTCTCGCCCTCCGTCGCGCTCCATCCTGTCGGGCTCCGGGTCTTTCCTGTTGAAGCCGTTTCTGCAGGTCATCCCGCTGGTGAGACCATAAACTATGAAAAACACCGAGATCGCGCCATAGATCAGGCAGCCGCTGTACTCCTTGAGAAACGCATCGATCTCCTTGCCCGAAGGCGGCTTCCATTTCTTCTTTACGGCCGTCCTGCTTTCACCTTCATCGTAGAAATCCCACCGGGCATCGTCGCCGGATCTCCAGGGTACGCCCGTGCCATAACCAATGCGGCGATACGCGTTGAAGGCCAGGAACGCCACAAAAAGTAAAAATATAACCCTCATGTACAAGACAGGCGTTGCTATGCAAGCCACCAGGAAAACAACTGCCAGCGCCAGCGAGACGAACTTGGAGTGGGAATCCCCCATCGATTCAGGCCCCGCCCAGGCCAGCTTCCGCCACTCCTTCCTGTTCTGCCAGCTATCATCGCCTGCAACGAAGAGCTGCAGGATCTCCAGGACCTCGGGAAAGGTCAGCTCCTCGGTGAAAAACTGCGCGTGGTTCTTTCCCGGCAGGTACTTGCAATATTCGACATGGCACAAGTCCTCCGGAAGCTGCCGGTATTCGCTTCCTCCAGGGACAGGCGGCGCGGATGGCTCCTCCGATTCTCCGCCACCCTCTATCTCCTCGTTCATTAACGGGCCGACCTCTTTCTCCTTATCCAACGGATTGACCAGCGGGAAGAACTGGACGAAATCATTCCTTTTCGAAGGGTCCGACTCGCGGACAAGGACGGCCACCGGGTCTAGCTCGGACTTTTGAGCGACCCGGAACAAGGCATCCCTGAGAGCCTCATCATCGGGATCCAGAATCGTCTCTGTGATGGTCGGAACGAAATACTCCCCATCACCTTCCGGTTCCGCGTTGTAGTAGTCTTCAAAGAACAGCCGCAATTTCATGGAAATCTTCCAGCTTGTGTTCTTGGCTGCCTCCAGGGGGAAGAAAGATGCAACAAGGAAAAGAAAGAGTGCGCGAACCCGGATCTGAGCTGGGGCACCACCCCCGCCGCTGCAGACCCGCCTCAGCCACGATCCCGCGACATCGAGTTCAGCGCTAACGCAAAGCCGAGGAACGCGATTCCGAAGGAAAGAAGAACGGTGGATTGCTCAGCAGAGCCAGAGTCGAAACGATACAGTAAAAATGCGCCCGCTATGAATCCACCGGTAAGCCCGCAGACGATATTACGTGCTTTTTTATAGAAGTCCCTCTCCGCTTGATCACCCATCGCAATCCTATAGATTTTCAGCCGGCTGTCTCAAGAAGCGACGCGGTCATGAGTCCTTACGCCACAAAGTAGGCTCATCCCGCCACTCTTGCAAGTCTTTCACCGC
>DCKY01000221.1 GCA_002320775.1 Planctomycetes bacterium UBA1662 | reverse complement strand
GACGACGCTGGTGGCGGTGAAAGCTAATTGTGATTCAATACGCCTGAGGCGGCTTTGCGTTCCTGAAGAATGGGAGAGTGCTTATGTCTAACGAAGAGGATGCCCCCCAAGCTCAAGAGCCGGAATCTTCCGAAGAGGTGGTTACGACAGAGCAACCGTCCAACGAAGAGGCCGCTGAAGACAACGCTGGCGCCAACGACGCTGGCGAATCCGAAGAAATCAACAGGCCCCCGTTTGACCTCAAAGCGGGGGCCCGTATTTCTTACGGCCAGAAACAAGGCAAGGTCATCTCCATCCGGGGAAATGGCAAGGCGCCCTACGAGGTGGGCATCCGCTGGGACGACGAGAAACACCCGGAATGGATGCTTTTCGCCGCTCTGAAGCTGGCCTACAAGCAAGACGCCCTGGTGGTCAAGCCCTGACGGAAACCGGGCACTTCAAACCCGGGTTATGGAGCCTGTTCCGTGGACAATATCCTACTCGCCATCGGACTGCTGCTTGTCAACTCGCTATTCCTGGTCGCAACCGTACTCCAGCTTCCTGGGAACTGGCTGATGGTCACCGCGGTAGGTGGGTTCATCCTGTGGGGTGGAGAGCCCTCCTTGTTTTCCATCGAGACCCTTGTGGCGCTAGCCATCATCGCCATCCTGGCTGAAATAATAGAGTTCGTGGCCGGCGCGGCCGGCACGCGAATGTCAGGCGGCTCCCGCAAAGGGGCGCTCTGGGCCCTTGCCGGCAGCCTGGCTGGGGGAATCCTGGGCACCTTCCTCCTGCCGATACCGATCGTAGGATCCGTCTTCGGAGCCTGCGGAGGAGCTTTCCTGGGAGCCCTGTTCGGAGAAAGAAAAGAAGGCAAGAACATGCGAGACTCCCTGCGCTCCGGCGGGGGGGCCGCCACCGGCCGCCTGCTGGGAATCGTCGGCAAAATCGGCGGGGGAATCTTGATCTGGACCATAGCCACGATCGCCTCCTTCTGGCCCTGAGGAGACGCTCTCTGTTTAAGAGACACCTGCGAATAACGTACCCGGCTATAGCTGGAACCGCGCGGGGACGGTAAGCTGAAGACATGAAGCTTATGGATCTGTGCAGTGAGACCCTTCCGGGCGGGCTCGACCTGAGCGAAGAAATTCTCATCGGGGCCGATCTTTGCGGGGAAATCCCCCGGCTCGCCGCTGAACATGTAGGACGAAAGCCTCTCTGGCTTGCCGACCCCCGCACCTGGGATGCTCTTGGCCGGGCCGACACGCTTCGCGCATCGGGGCGCCCGGAAAACGGGCACGGGCTTCACCTCCTGCCGGATGAACCCCACGCGAACACCGAACAGATCGGCCAGACATGCGCTGCGGTCGAGGCGGGCGGGTTCTCCGGAATCATCGCCGTTGGCGCGGGCACGGTTAACGACATCGCCAAGATGGCCGCAACCCTGAGCGGCGTTCCATACATAGCCTTTGGAACCGCGGCCAGCATGAATGGCTACGCCAGCGGAATCGCCGCCATCCTGGTCGATGGGCTCAAAACCACCATCGCCGCGCGACCGCCGCGAGCTATTATTCTCGACTCCGAGGTCCTTTGCCAGGCGCCTCCCACCCTTGCCGCGGCCGGCCTGGGCGACCTTCTGAGCAAGCCCGTCAGCACAGCAGACTGGTGGCTCGGCAATCGGCTCGAGGGCAGCGGCTTTGAAGCTCTGCCGGGAAGAATCGTCGACGAGGCCGTGGCCCATGCGACGGAACACGCTGCCGGACTCCCGGCTGGAGATGGTGACGCCCATGAAGCCCTCGCCCGGGCCCTGGTCCTGAGCGGAGTGTCCATGGTCGTGGCCGGCAGCAGCAGCCCGGCCAGCGGAGGAGAACATCTCCTCAGCCATCTCTGGGATATGGAAGCTCTCGTCTGCGGAAGAGAGCTCCGCCTTCATGGAGCCCAGGTTGGAGTGGCCACCTGCCTCTGCGCCGCGCTCTACGAGCTCCTGATCGAGCTGGAAAGCCCTGAGTTCCCGAAAACGCCCAACTGGCCGAGAACATCGGAGAGAATCCGAATCGCCCACGGAGAGCTCGCGGAGGCCATCCTGCCGCAGGCGGAAAAGAAATTCTCGGGCTTCGCCGCAAGGAGCGCGATTCTGCGCGCGGAGTGGCCGCAAATGCGCGCGGAGCTGGCAGGGCTGGCCCTGCCCTCGGCCGCTGAGATCCGCGCGGTCCTCCAGGCTGCCGGGGCCCCGGCCAGCCTCGACGAACTCGGCATTGAAAGGGACGAGGCCTTTGACGCCCTCGCAAGGGCCCGGGATATTCGTGACCGCTACACCGTACTGGACCTCGCCTTCGAGCTGGGATTCTTTCCGGGCGGCATCCGGCAGGTCATCCTGACAGCGGGCGTTTGAAAAAGCGCCGCGTTTCTTGATCCTCGGCACATCAAACGGCAACATCTCAATTATGCGACACCTCCTTCTGCTTCTGCTCCTCCTCGCCCACCCGCTCAGCCACGCCGACGAGAGCCGCTTCAACCCTCCCCTGAAAGGCGCCTACCTGGGCGTGGGATTGGAAGAAACCCCCGCTGGGCTGCGAATCTCGCGGGTAGAAGAAAAAAGTGCCGCGGCGGCGGCGGGGCTGCTTCCCGGCGACATTTTACTTCGCTTCGGGGAGCTTGACGGACTCCTGCGCTGGAACATCCGCAAGCTCGGGCAGGCTCTCTCGGAGCTCTCCGGCGGCGGTGCCTACGAGATCTCTGTCCTCCGCAAGAAGCAGGAGGTGAGGCTGAGAATCCAGCCGGATCCCGCGCTAACACGCGATGCCAGGGAGCTCGCCCGGCGCTTCCAAAACCATCGGCTCTTCAACGCCCTGGAGAACAAGCGCGCGCTGCTGAAAAAGATCGAGAGTGAGCTGGTTCAGGCGGTGCGGCGCAGCATTTCAACACAGGCCGCCTACGAGGCTCTCAACGAAATCATCGACCGCTTCGACGTTTCTCACACGGCGATTATTCCGCCCTGGAGCTACGCGAGCATGCTCGGCAAGGGAGCGGATGGAAAGCCCGCCTTTCACCTGGGCCTGACCGTACAAAAGCTGGCAACCCGCGCTGGAGAACGCTTCTTCGTACGGGAGCTGATGTATGGCGGAGCCGCGCGCGAGGCCGGCCTTCGCATCGGAGATGAGCTCCTGGCCGTTAATGGAATCGCGTTCTCAGATTCACCCCGCAAAACGCTGGCCGGTTATGAGGCCCGGCATTCGATGTACACAATCCAGGTCGACAGCGGCGAGCGTGTCCATCTTGGCTACCGCAGAAGATCGGGCGAGGCCGCCCGCAACCTCGAAGCCACGGCCGACCGGGCCTCTACCGCCCTTGATTCCACTCGGCGCAGTGTTCGCATGCTCGGCCCGACCGCGCCGGGAGTCGGTTATATCCACCTCTGGAACCTCCTTTCGCCCGAAACCGTATCAATCTTCGAGGGAGCCCTGGCCAGGGAGCTTCGCTCCGCCCGGGCCCTGGTCCTGGACCTAAGGGGGCGGGGGGGGCAGGTCCAGGTCCTCAAGGCCATCGCCAAGCGAATCGAGGCCGATGGCCGGCCGACCGCGGTCCTGGTGGACAACCTGGCCCGAAGCGCGAAGGAGGTACTCGCCTACATACTGAAGGGCGAGGAAAAGATCACGTTGGTGGGCGACACCACCGCCGGAGCGGTGCGTGCGGCGGGATACGTAACCTTCGGCAGCCAACTGCGAGTCATGCTCCCGGTAAACGCCAGGATACAGATCGAACGCCTCACGGATGGCATCGACCTCGAAGGCCGGGGAGTCAAGCCCGACATCTTCGTCGAATTCCAGCTGCCGTACCTGGCCGGACGCGATCCGATCCTGGAGCGTGCGATCACTCTCCTTGTCAACGAAACCCCGCGGCCTCTTCGCAGGAGACTGTAACCCGGAGAAAATCGGGCTATTGCGACGCCGACCGCAGATCTGAGAGGATGCAGATCCAGTCCGCCACGCCATCTGAGGTGGTGTCAACCGGGGCGAAGGTCGCATCGCGGATTTCCAGGAGAACATCAGCCTCTCCATCGGCGTCCAGGTCAAAGGCCAGCTCCGGCAGCGGAACTGAGGGGAGCTCGAGCGTGTCGATGATGCCCCCGAGAGAAGGCCCGAAAAGACCGATGGCCAGCTGGGCAAACTTCAGCAGGTTCTCATCCGGGATGTCGAAGGTCTCGCCGGCTACCTGTATGTCCAGGCCCGTGACCCCGCCGACGATGGCATCGGGAAACCCATCCTTGTTCAGGTCGGATGTGTCCACATTGAAGACCAGGGTGGGAGCTCCCCCGGGGGGGCGAACCAGGGCCAGCATGGTCTCAAGGGAAAGAGAAAGCGAATAGGAGATAAGGCTCACCTCGTCCGCTTCTCCATCGGCATCGTTTTCCCCGACGCCATCTCCATCGGCATCCGCGAGGAAGGCGATCTCGAGACCAGCCACCTGCAGCTCCGCAGGAATCGCGCTGATGATTCCCTCGGGGCCGGGCAGTGAACGAAGGACCTCCGGCACGAGAATGAAATCGGAGCTGGTGCGGCTCGCGTTGTGGCCCTGAATCGCCAGGACGTTACCCTCGGAGCGCAGGAGACCCTGCCACTGGAGCAGGTCAATCTCCAGGATGTCCGGCTCTCCAACGCTGTCGGCAAGCTCATCGAAGCTCGGGGGGGTTCCCTCCTCGCCAATGTTGCTCCTGGCAATCTCCACTCCATTCAGATAGGCGACAAAGGCATCGTCAAAAAGAACCCTCAAGCTGAGGCTCTCTATTTCATCCCGGCCCTCCAGGTCGAAGGCCGCCCGCAGGTATAGAGACGTGTAGGTTCCATCGGCCAGGCCCTCCACCCGGGTACGAACCCGGATGGTCTCATCAGGATTTGATGAATAGCCGAACCCCGAGGCGGCCCGTGACCAGCCGCTATCATCAAAGGCACGGGTATTCCATCTTTGCGGAGGCTCGCTGTCCCCCGGCAACCAGCTCCACTCATCCCCGACGCCGAGGATGGACGAATCGAGGGCGCCCTCACCCGGCACGATCGTCGGCGGATGGCGTATCGACACGGCGATCGCGAGAGGATCCTCCGCATCCACTCCCGGAAGACTTGTAAGCCGGGGCTCCAGGCCCACCGCCAGGGTGTTCACGTTGAGAGGCAGCGGGCTTTCGATGTCGTCAAGGGTGAGTGTCGTCCCCAGGCCTCCGGCTGCAACGATTTCGGCCAGGGCCTGGTTGAGAGTGTCGGTAGAAAGGGAGATGGTCGCATCCACCGGATGCTGGGCTTCAACGCCAAGCGGGAAGCCCGGAAAGGGGGCCCGGCCAAGCACTGAGCCGGGATAAGCCGGATAAGTCGGCGAGGGAGGGGAGGCGCTGGTCCAGCCGCCATCAAAGAGGAAAGACAAGCCGCCGAGACCCTCGACAACATCATTGAAGCGTGTCTCAAGAGCAACAGAATCGATGGCGAGATCAAGGTTCAGATTGCTGAAGGCTTCCGCCAGTATCGGCACAATCTCTCCATCGGCGGCGCCCTGCACAGCATCGCGAACAGCGTCTTCGACCTGTCCCGAGAAAAGGCCGCTGAGAGCGTTCACCAGGGCGTCAAAGATACCGATCGGGTCCAGGAAACCGCTGACAGAGAAGTCTGAGCTGCCGATCTCAACCGTAAAGCCATCGGAGACAATCTCAAGCCGCTCGCCATCAACACTGGGCTGAAAGGCGAAGGTGCCGATGATGTCGATGTTATTGCCCGTCCAGATCGCATCCCATTCGTCGGTCCCGAGAAAACCGAAGTCGCTCTCTCCATCTCCGAAGAAACGCAGCCGCTCAAGCCGTACCCGAAGCCCGACCCGGCCTCCGGCAAGATCAGAGGGAAAAAGATCGAGGTCGATCGGGCCATCGATCTCCACCCTGTCCCCATCGACCTCTACGGGAACACCGAGAATGTTTCCGTTGAAGAGCCGCACCCCCCGCACCGACTCGTTCAAGAGCTCAGGGATGCCGTCCAGGAAGGGCTCGACAATCACCTCCAGCTCGTCATAGCCGCTGTCACCGGAGATGTCGATCGTAAGCGCCTCGGTCGCCGCACCTCTTTCGAGAATCGGATTGAACCCGACAGCCAACTCTCCGAAGGTCGTTCGGCCGGCCTCGTCGACCACCTCGATACGAAGAAGCTGCGGGCCCGGCTCGCCGCTTCTGAGGTTGACTCGCAAGGTCGCAGGCAGGGTCAGGGGGACCGGCAGCTCGACATCCTCTCCATCGACAACCACCCGGCTCACACCCGTGTCATCGTCAACGAGCAGGCGAAGGTTAAAGCTGCGGCCGGAGATGATCTGTCCCTGGGGGGGAGAAACAATGGAGAGGGTGGGTGCTTCGTTCCGGGACACGCCCGTCACCTCGCAGACGGCCTCGGCAGCCGTCTCTCCACCGAGCAGGGCCGCAACCCGGTATTCGTGGGGTATGCCGGCAAGCGGCGCATCACTGTACTCTCGAATCCCGGCACCCAATTCGGCCAGGAGCCTGCCGTCCCTGTAAACATCGACACTCTCAGCCTCTCCCTCCAGCTCCCAGGACAGCTGAACGATTGGCCCGCGCGTGACACAGGTCAGCTCAAGAGCGATCGGTGGACCGCAGGCCAACCCGGGAGTTGGATCCGGCCCCGGCGCGGGAAACGGGGGGGCGGGCCGGGGGCCGCCCAGGAAGAGGTATTCAAGCACACGAATCGGATCAGAAATATCAACCGACTCATCGTCGTTGGTGTCAGCGGCCGCAAGACAGCCTGGCTCCCTGCCCGCGAGAAAGAGCCATCTCAGCGAATACTGCGCATCGGAAATATTGACCTCGCCATCTCCGTTGGAGTCTCCGCGAACAAAATCATTCGCCGCCGCCGGCAGGCAGCAACAGCCCAGCAGCGCCGCGAGAGACAGCCTTCGCCATGCTCTAAACATCAAGTGCTCCAGTTGAAGCTCATTCACGAAAATGGCCAGGGACCCAACACTCCATGATAAACCCCTCCACGGAGCCCATTAAGCAAAAAGGGGCCCTCAGCGGCCTTCTCGCCCGAGCAGCTCCAGGGCCCGGCGCAGCAGCACCGGGCCGGCCGCCGGCCCTACCGACATCGACTCCTCATAGGCCCCCTTGCGAAAATCTTCGGCCGGAAGGATGTAGCCCAGCTCGTCATTACACAGCCCGACGATCATCCGGGGATAGCCCCCCATCTTTTCGAGAAGCTCGAAAGACAACTCCGGCAGCAGCTCCCCCGGAATCGTAAGCAGCTCGGCATCTCCGAGCCGAACATGAAAAAGCTCCGAGACCGCCCGGCCGCGATCAAACACCCGGCGATCCGGGTGAAGCTTCTCGAACAGCAGGAGGCGGGGATTCGTTACCGGGATCTCGATGCGGGATCTGCGCAAACCAAACTCCGCCTTTGCGCTGGGAACGGCCAGGGCGAGGATTCTTGAGACCTCATCCGCAAGGCGCAGGCCTGCCTTGCGCGCCTGCTCATGGGTCCGCTCCCTCGTATCTCCGGAGACCATCCCCCCCATTGCCCCGTTAAGATAAATCACGGGGGCGCCGCTTCGCCGGGCGAGCTCGTTGCAAAGATAGCCGGGGAAATCAGCGCTGATTTCCTTCGGGCCTTTTTCAAGGCCCTCCACGTGACAGGCGAAATGAACCAGCGTTACGAGCGGCCGGCCATTCGCCCCGCGCGCCTGGATCGTCGCTATCTGAGGATCAACGATCCCGGGATTCCGGGCGTTGCGAAACAGGCCGCTGACCCGGGCTCCCGCGAGCGAGAGTTCATCGGAGCCGACCAGCAACGTCTTTACCGGGGCGAGCCGGGAGAGGGCAGCGGAGACCCCCTTGACAATGCGCGCCTGCAGATAGCCCACGTATTCCTTCGGGTAGAAGCCATAGATTCCGATGGTGTCAGGCGCCGCGTGATTGTGAGACATCGCCAGCAGCAAGTGAGAGACCCCCAGCTTTCTGAGCCGTGTCTCGATCGGGTCAACCTCGCTCTTGAGCAGGCCAAAGAGATCTGCGCCAACAATCGCAAGCTTGAGTCCGCCACGGGCGATCACCACACAGCGGGCCTTCAGTGGGTCGTGAATTTTGTACTTTCCCTTCAGCCAACCCGCCTCCAAGGGGCTGATGTCGAGCTCAAAGGCGCCCGCGAGGAGGTCTGGATCCGGCGGACTGGAGGGCCGCGGTTGGGAGCCCTGGCGTAAATGGCTAAGATCGAGATGCGTGCGATAGCCCGGGGGAACTCGACGATAACCGTGGGGGAAATAGGCCGCGCCAATGGTCTGCAAGCGCGGAGAAAGGGTAAAACGAACGCCCAGTCGACTGTAATCAAGAAGACGCTGCCCCCCAGGCAGAATCAGCTCAAACTCCGGCTGGCCCAGGCGCTGGCGAATCCTGTCGGCGTTCTCATAGCCCTCGGGAACCGTTGCAGCCTCGATGGTGCCAAGCTTGCCCTCTTTCCGGCCACCGAAGAGATGAAAGGCATCGAATTGGCCGGCCTTCGCCTTATAAAGCAGCTTCCAGTCATACCAGCCGCCCTCGTACGCCGGCCGGCCGAGACGCCTGAGCAGCTCGGCAACCGGCGTAACGCCCGGAACCAGCCCCCGGTAAGACACCGGCCCGGGACGCGAGCCTGGAGCGGGCGCAACCCCTATAGCCTGGCCATCCAGGCGGGTCGCACAGAAAACGAGCCCGGCCACACCAACGCTCACGAAAACAATAAGATTTCTCATGAATCAAACCAGCTGAAGGAAACTCTTGATTTTCTGGACAAACCAGCTGAAAAACGACAGCCGGACGCATTACGACAATTACATAAACAGCTATCTTAGTATGGCTTACATCGATATCCAGCGCGCGGTCCACACATTCACTGTACTCCATACGATCCATGATGATAATGGACTCACGATCGTATCCATAAGCCTTGAATGGGTTCCGCATGGCCAGAAAAAAAACGGCTAAAATAGCTGAAAAACCCGATTCTTCGAACCTCCTCGCAGCCTTTGAAGAAAAGGGGCCTGCTGAGTTGGACTCTTTTCTTTTAGAGGGAGCCAACGACAGGATCAAAGAGGTTGTTCTTGGTTGCTATTGTTCCGAGCTGGTGAGCTTGCTGCTCGATGCGAAAAAAGCCTCCGTCAGGGCATTTTTCCTCCGCGCTATCTCGACCTGCAAGCGAGCCGTCACCCCCGTTGTGAGCCTTTACAGCTACAGGGTCTACCTTTCCAACCCGCTGCCCTTGTCCCTCAAGGGCTCTGATGGAGAGATCCACACCAATTATTTCGCCCTTCTCGGAGTGAACCTGAACGCAACCGACGACGAGGTCACCGAGGCCTACAAGCTGCTCACCAAGGCCCACTCCCCCGCAGCGTTCTCTCCCCGCCACCGCTTGAGGGGAGAAGAGCGCCTGGAAGAAATCAAGATGAGCCATAAAATGCTCAAGACGCCCGAGGCGCGGCAGGAGGCCAGGGCCATCCTCTCCAGCCATCCGGATTATTGCTTTCCGCGGCGTGACTCTCACTGGGCCGAAACAGCCGCAGCCATGCTCGGCTGACAGCGCCTGGCGCTCCGGACCAGATTCTCACCCATGAACCTCATACTCGCATCCAGCTCGCCGCGGCGACGCGAACTGTTCGACCAGCTGGATCTCCCTTACGAAGCGCGCTCACCTGACGGTGTCGATGAGTCAACCGTTAATGGGGCCGCCTACTCCGTGTGCCAGGAGCGCGCGCGGCTCAAGGCTGAGTGGGTGCTCTCCCGATGCGACACTGACGCTGACAATGTGGTTGTCGGCTGCGACACGATCGTGGCCATCGTCAGGGGGGGGCAGGAAAGAACTCTCGGCAAGCCGAAAAATGAAGGTGAGGCGCGGAAGATGCTCCGAACGCTCTCGGGGGCCGTCCACCGGGTCGCCAGCGCCATCGCCATCGCCCGGGAAGGCGCTCCGACACGGATCGCCGTGGAGGTCAGCCACGTCACCTTCAGGCAGCTCACCGACGATGCTATCGAGGCCTACGTGCGAACGGGCGATCCGCTCGACAAAGCCGGCTCTTACGGAATCCAGACCCGCGGACACGACCTGGTCGCCTCGATCCGGGGCTGCTATCTGAACATCGTCGGCCTCCCCGTAATGCTGATGTGCGAAATGCTGGGAGCCAGGACCTCCTATCGTTGCCCCTGCGCAGACCACCAGCTGCAGACCTGCGCGTCGGGCTGCGAGCTGGGAAGCGCCTGCGGCGAACAGGATGCCGATTAATTCCTCCCGTTTTTCTCCCGTAAAACCCCGGGCGGAAAAGGCGCGGCCTTTGAGCCGGCCCTGCGGCGCAGGTTGGCGCCGGCGCCGCGCTTGAAGCCGAAGGGGACGCTCATACCGCCGCTCTTCTCAAGATGAGCGTACAGCTCCTTGCGCATCTTAGCCGCGGTGGCCGCGTGCTCCCGAACGTGGATCAGGTTGTGCTGTTCAAGGGGGTCTGCGCTCAGGTCGTAGAGCTCATCGGTGTCCCAGATGCCGTGATAAACGATCAGCTTGAAGCGATTGCCGCGAAGGGCAAAGACCGTTGGGGTGTGGGGAAAGTTCCATTCCCAGTAATACTCATAGAGAAGGTATTGGCGCCACTGGGACAGAGGCTGCTTGCCGGATGCCAGGTCGAGAAAGCTGGCGCCGTCCATATAGGCGGGCGCCTTCAGCCCAGCCGCGGCCAGGAAGGTCGCGGCGATGTCGATGTTGGCGACAACTCCTTTCACCACCGTTCCGCCCGGAAAAAGCTCCGGGCAATGTGCCAGCATTGGAATCCGCATGGACTCCTCGTAGGCGTTGCGCTTGTCGATCAAGCCGTGCTCACCGAAGAGAAAGCCATTGTCGCCCATGTAAAGCAACAGCGCCTTCTGATCGAGCTTCTTTTCGCGCAGCCAGTCGAGCACTCGGCCCACGCTGTCATCAACCGCGGAAAGGGTTCGGCAATAATTGCGGTAGTACTCCTTCACGTCCAGATCGCTGTGATAGGGGAAGTCTACGCCATGCCAGCTGTTGCGCTGGTTCTTAACCCACATGGGCTTGCCGCGGTAGTTCTCGGGAGTATCAGCCTGGGTTGGCGGATCAGGGATCTTGGCATCCGCATACTGCCCGGCGTGCCGCTTGGCGGGCTCAAACCGGGCATGAACAGCCTTGTGTGACAGGAACAGAAAAAACGGCTTCTTAAGTGAACGGCCCTCGAGCCATTCGAGGGCGTAGTCGGTCAATTCGTCGGTGATATAGCCCTTCTGAGGAACACGCTTGCCGTTGATGTTCAGCATCGTCTTTTTGGCTGGGTAATAGCGCCCCTGGCCCCTGAAGCTCACCCAGTGGTCAAAGCCCGGCCGGGGAGCATCGCTGCCGCCTCCCATGTGCCACTTGCCGACAAAGGCCGTCTCGTAGCCGGCCCTCTGAAGAAACTGGGGGAAGAAGATCGTTCCCGGAGGCGCGAGATCATTGTTGTCCACAACGTTATGATGGTGCATGAACAGCCCGGTCAGAATGGAGGCTCGGCTCGGCGAGCAGAGAGATGTGGTCACAAAGGCGCTGGGGAAGTGGGCTCCGCCCGACGCGAGCGAGTCGAGACGGGGAGTTTTCAGAAAGGGATGGCCAAGAAAGCCGATGGCATCGTAGCGATGGTCATCGGCCAGAACGAAGATAATGTTCCGGGGGCTCGCCCCCTCGATCTTTTCCAGCTCGAGGCTGCGCTGCTTCTCCTGGCAGAATGCCGCGGCTGGCAGCAGAGCTGACAGCATCCCCATCAAGATCAGGTGTCGCCTTGTGAATTGACTCAAGAAAGCCTCCCGTTCATTGCGGTAAAAAATGTTTTCTCTGTCCGGATAACAGGCAAGCCCCGGCAAGCTGCCCGGGCGGAGCGGTGCTGAATGCTTTGTGTTGCGGTGACTGGCATCGTCTCCGCCCGGCACAAGACCGCCAGAGCCTGGCTTATGGTCGAAGCGGAAGCGGTTCCCGACAGGGGCTTCCAGGCCTGCTCGATGACCCTTCTTAAGCAGGGCGCCGCTCCCAGTCCGATCTCGGCTGGCCGCGGATATTGTAGGGCGATCGAGTTGGATAAACACCCACCGATTTGGTGGTGAAATCAGCCGGCGAAGTGAGCGTGGTTGCGTAGAAGGCCGCCGGATCCTTGCCAGCCGTTCTTCATCGTCCCCGCGCGCGACCATCAAACCCGGCGCTCGGCACCAGCCCAAGGAGCGGTAACGTTCGCCCTGGTCCTGTAATTCTTGAGCCTCCCGCTTTCCAGAAAGCCATAAGCCTCCTCACCCATGGGCCTTACGGCTGCCGTTGCCGGCCTCGTGCCTCATCCCGCTGTGCGTTGTATATTTCTTCGCCCAATTTGCGCGTCTGAAACGGATTGGGCGGTCTGAAACGAGGCGACGAGCAGAAGATGTCCCACGAAATCACCAACTATGGCAATGCGCCCCCGGCTTACCCTCCGAACATCGGTAAGAACGGCCCGTTTTCTGTCAGCCACCTGGCCCTCCAGGTGGTGTTGACCTGCCTCGTCTTCTACCTCTGGTCTTCCCCCCTGGTGCAGCCCATCAAGCTCATGGTTGTCCTCTTCCATGAGCTCAGCCACGGCATAATGGCTCTGTTTACAGGCGGTAAAATCATCTCGATCCTGATCACTGCGGACGAAGGCGGCGCCTGCGAAACGGAGGGCGGCAGCGAGACCCTGATCGTTACCGCAGGCTACCTCGGCAGCATGTTCGTCGGAGGAATGATCCTCTACCTCTCGCGGGCGCGGCATTTCGTGCCCCTGGTCTTCGGGCTGCTGACCCTGATTCTCGTCGCCGCCATCACCACGGTTATCCGCGACTCCTATTCCAGAACCTTTGCCTCCGGCCTCGCGGTCGCCTTTGTCCTTTGCGGATTCCTGGCTCCATCGACAATCGGCCTCCTTCTGCTGCGCGCGATAGGGACCTTTACCTGCATCTATTCCATCTTCGATATCTACTGGGACATCCTTGCGGACCAGGGGGCGGCCTTCAACCAGAACGACGCCATGGCTTTCTCCCAGCTGACCGGAGCCGAGCCGCAGGTGGTTGGCGCCGCCTGGCTGGTAGCCTGCCTCGTCTTCTTCCTCGTGGTATTAAAAAACGTTCTCCAGTCAGAAGATGAGCTCCCAGTGCCGGAAATGGTCCGCGAGAGCGAGACCTTCGACCTCCCCGCGTCCTAATCCCGGGGCTCCCATTCTCCATCCGGACCCTGCTCGAGAGCGCCCCAGCCCTTCTGCTCGATGACAGAATGGAAAGCCGCCGGCAACGGCGCCTCCAGATCCAGAGGACGACCCATCACCTCCTCAGGGAGCCCCAGCCGCCAGGAATGGAGCAGGAAATGGTCCACACCGAAACGCTCCCGGAATTGCTGCGAGGGCTTCGGCTTTCCGTAGCGAAGGTCTCCCACAAGCGGACGGCCCGCCCGGGCCATCAGGGCCCGGATCTGATGGGTCCGACCGCCCTCCGGCCGAACCTCGACCAGGCTCATCCTCTCATCTCCTCGCAGGCGCCGGTAACTCAGGCTGGCCGGCAGGTGGCGATAGTTACCGCGAAGCTTTGAGCGAATCTTCCCCTTCAGCTGGCCAACCGAATCCATCGGGCCGGCAACGAGCGCGAGATAGGTCTTCGATACAGCGCGCGCCTCAAAGGCGCGTTTCGCGGCGCGCGCAGCGGATGTCTTGACCGCAAGCAGCAGCGCCCCCGAGGCCTCCAGATCGAGGCGGTGAATCGGATGGATCTTCTTCCCCGGGCGCACATCGAGCCACCCGGGGTTGAGGCTGATCCATTCACCGAGGAGATCGGTCAGGCCCGTGTCGTGGCCGGTCCCACGGTGAACCGGCACACCCACAGGCTTATCAACCGCGATGAGACCGTGGCCGTGAAAGAGAATGCTTTGTGGGTCGAATTCCTGGTCCATGATTTGCGAGGGCCTATTGGCCAAAATACAGCCCGCCATTCACATGAATGACATCGCCGCTGATGTAATCAGCATTCGGTGAAGCGAGGAACGCGACCGCGCCGGCCACATCCTCATTCGTTCCCGCACGGGCGAGAGGCACGCCGGACACCAGCTTCTCAAACATCTCCGGCGGAGTGTGGTCCTCGTGAAAGCGATTGTCGATAATCCCGGGCGCGACGCTGTTGACCTGGATGTTGCTCCCCCCGAATTCCTTGGTAAGCGTCCGGGCAAAGTTCGAGACCGCGGCCTTCGCCGGACCGTAGTGAGGCGTTGTCGGCGCGCCTCCATTGTGACCGGCAATCGAGGAGATGTTGATCACCTTTCCTCCGCCATGCTCTGCCATGACAGGAATAATCGCCTGGCACAACAGCGCCACGCTGGTGAAATTGAGCCGCAGCGTCTCAGCGAGCAGCTCGGGGTCGAGGTCAGCCAGGAAGGCGCGGCGGATAATTCCGCCGGCGTTATTGACCAGGATGTCAACGCGCCCGGCGCCGAAATCAACCGCGGCCTCTTTGAGCGCAAGGATGTCATCGGGCTTCGTTACATCCGCCCTGACCGCTACAGCCCGGCGGCCGAGGGCTTCGATGTCGGCAACGGTCTCGAGGGCCGCTTCAGAGCTGGAATGGTAATTGACCACGACATCCGCGCCGTTTGCCGCCAGCTCCAGGCAGCACGCCCGGCCAATGTCTCGCCCGCCGCCGGTGACCAGGGCAACCTTGTCTTCGATTCTGAAACTCATCTCGCCTCCGGAAAAATAATGACAAGTTGATTTTTTTCATTCTGATGGAGGCAGAACCTGCCGGCCTCCGAGCGAACAGATCTTGGCGGCCCCAGTGACTACAGCAAGTAAAATCCGATTCTCCAGCCCCGGCAAGACCGCCGGCCCCGCCGCCTGCGGCCGGGAAGCTCCGTCCTGAACATGACCCCAGACCCCAGCTCAAGCTATTCGCGCTATACCCGCGTAGGCTCCCATCGCAGCGTCGACAGCTTTCGCGGGCATCTTCACAAACTCTGCCCGGAGGTCCCGGTCGACAACGAAATCCTCCGCGCTCCCGAATCCCCCCTGGCGAAAGATCTGGAAATCTGCGGGAAAACCGCCTCAAACCGCTGGATGATACAGCCCATGGAGGGCTGGGATGGCACCGAGGACGGCAACCCGGGGGAGCTCACCCTGCGGCGCTGGCGGCGCTTCGGGCTCAGCGGCGCCCAGCTGATCTGGGGAGGGGAGGCGGTCGCCGTGGAAGCGGAGGGGCGCGCGAACCCCAACCAGCTGGTCATCGCCGAGCACACCTTGGCCGGCCTGGAGAGGCTCCGCGATGTGCTCATCGAGGCTCACCGCGATCGTTTCGGTTCGACCTCGGAGCCCATTGCCGGACTCCAGCTCACCCACTCGGGACGATTCGCCCGGCCAGGAAAAGACGGAGGCCTCCAACCAAGGATTGCCTTTCGTCACCCGCTGCTGGATGCGCGCGTTGGCGTTACAGACGATTCGGCGATCCTCGACGACTCCGAGATCGAAGCTCTCATTGAGAGCTTCATCGCGGGCGCCGTCCGCGCCAGGGAGCTCGGCTTTGACTTTGTCGACATCAAGCACTGCCATGGCTATCTCCTGCATGAATTTCTCGGGGCCCATACACGGCCCGGGCCCTACGGCGGTTCGCTTGAAAATCGCACCCGGATTCTGCGCGAGATCGTCAGCGGAATCCGGCGGGAGGCCCCGGGCCTTCATGTCGCGGTAAGGGTCAGTGTTTTCGACAGCATTCCCTTCCGCCAGGGCGGCGAGGGTGAGGAGGGTGTCCCGGAACATTACCCTGAGGGAGAGCCCTATCACCTTGGGTTCGGGGTCGACATGGCCAATCCTGTTGAGCAGGATCTCTCGGAAGGGCACGCCTTCCTGGAGCAGCTCGAGGAGCTCGGCATTCGGCTCGTCAACCTCTCCGGCGGAAGCCCGTATTACAACCCCCACCTGCAGAGACCGGCTCTCTACCCGCCATCGGACGGCTACCTGCCGCCGGAGGATCCCCTCCGAAGCGTCTCCCGGCACCTGCAGGCGACTCGCGCCCTCAAGCAAAAATTCCCCGGGATGGTGGTGGCCGGCTCGGCTCTCTCCTACCTGCAGGAGTACCTCCCTCATGTCGCCCAGGGCCTTGTTCGCGACGGATGGATGGACCTCGTCGGCATAGGCCGCATGGCCCTGAGCTACCCTGACCTGCCAGCCGATACGCTCGAACGCGGCGAGCTTGCGCGCAAGCGCATCTGCCGGACCTTCAGCGACTGCACCACCGCCCCGCGCGGCGGCCTTGTCAGCGGCTGCTTCCCTCTCGACGAAGCCTATGGTTCGCTCCCCGAGGCCGAGGCCCTCCGGGAACTGAAGAAAAGGCCGCGGGAATAGACCGTTGCTCAGCTCTCTTTCGAGGGCGAATTGCGAAGCAGGCTGTAATAGCCTCCATCGGCATCGACGCGATGCGGGAGAAAGAGCCGGGTTTCAAGCTCGACCAGGGATGGATGGCGGCGCAGCAGCGCGGCCACGCGCTCCTCGTTCTCCTGCGGCTCGATCGAACAGGTTGAATAGACCAGGCGTCCGCCGGGACCAAGATGCCGAACGGCGGCATCGAGCAGCCCATCCTGCAGGGAGGACAGAGAGTCGAGGTCCTCGCGCCGTACCCGCCAACGCGCCTCCGGACGCCTGCCAAGCACCCCGGTATTCGAGCAGGGGGCATCAACGAGGATATGGGTAAAGCTCTCCCCCAGGTCAATCGCCTCCGGTTCCGCGGGCACGACAGCCGTCTTCCAGGCGCCCTCGAGGCGCGAGAGGTTGGACTCCACCAGCGCCAGCCGTGACTCGCTGCGATCGGTCGCCAGCAGGGAACCCCCATCTCCCAGGCCTTCGAGCAGTTGGGCCGACTTCCCCCCGGGCGCCGAACACAGGTCCAGCACCCTGGCGCCGGACGGCGGAGCCAGGGCGGCGCCGGCCTGGATAGCGGTCAGGTCCTGGAACTGGATCCAGCCCTTCTGCAGGGCCTCCGAGGGCCCGGGGCCGCCACCGGCAAAAAGAATTGTCCGCTCCTGCGGCCCTGCTTCAACCTCGAAGCCTTCCTGCCCCAACGCCGCGATGACCTCGGCATCCGGCGGAGCGTGGGCGGTCACCCGGGCGCACAGGCGCGGAGTACGATTCCCGGCAACCAGCAGGGCCCTCGCCTCCTGGGCTCCAAAGCGGGAGATCCAGGTCTTCACCAGCCAGCGGGGATAGGAATACTTGACGCTCAGGTGGTCGACAAGATCGAGCCGGACCAGGGGCAGCACCGGACGGCTGAAGTGGCAGTAACCTCCCCGCGAGGGCAGGATGCTGGGGTCGTCGGCCTCAGGCGGCTCCTCGGTCGTCTTCCTGGTAATGTCAGCGATAAGTCGATGGAGTACCGCGTTGACGAAACCTACGTTCTTTCTTCCGGCTCCCTCGAGAACCTTCATGCCCTCGAGGGTCTGATTCACCGCGGCATGCGCGGGAACGCGGTTGAGGTAGACCAGCTGGTAGGAGCCCAGCCGCAACGCCCAGCGCACCGCCGCGGTCTGGCGATCCATCGGCAGCTTGACGTAGAGCTTCAAAAGCCGGTCGAGCGTATTCTGGTGACGAAGCGCTCCATAGGAGATCTCCTGCAGAAGATGCCGGTCACGACGCTCGAAGCCGCCAATGCGCTCCGACAACAGCTCATCGACAAACCGCCCACCGCTCTCGGCTTCACACAACAGCTCAAGCGCAGCCTTTCGCACCGCGGCGTATTCCTTCGCCGGAGGCTCCTGGCGAGACTCTTCGTTCATGGCCCCTTCTCCAAAGTTTGCTCAAAGCGGTCCCCCGGCTCAATCGGGTTGCCGCGCATATAAGCCGCCGTATCCATGGCGGGCTTTCCTTCTCGCTGCAATTCAAGGATCCGAAGAGCGCCGCCGGAGCAGGAAACTGAGAAGCTCTCGGCATCGACTCCGCACACGACCCCCGGGTCCGAAAAAGGCGTGTCCTTGTCACACGGCGCCGAGCGAAGAATGCTGACCCTCTTCGCCTTTCCCTGCAAGGGAGAGAAGAACCCATGGGCCAGGGGCCAGGGGTTCATCGCGCGGACCAGGTCATGTACGCCGACCGGCGGCCGATTCCAATCGATGAGCCCATCGCTTTTTTTCAGCTTGGGCGCCCGGGTCGCCAAGGTCTCGTCCTGAACCATTTCCACGGCCTCTCCTCCCGCCAGGAGCGGAAGCTGCTTGAGCAGCAGGTCAGCAGAGAGCAGAGAGAGTCTTCCTTCGAGCTCGGCAGCCGTCTCCGCGGGATCGATCATCGTTCGCGAGCAGGCCAGCACCGGGCCGCTATCAAGCCCAAGCTCGATCCGAAACAGCGTCACCCCCGTTTCGGCCTCTCCTCCCAACAGGGCGTGGACCACCGGCGCCGCGCCGCGATAGGCCGGCAGGATCGAGGCATGCAGGTTGAAGGCGCCCAGCGGCGGCAGAGAGAGAACCTCCTCTCTAAGAATTTCACCGTAGTCGGCGACGATGAAGGCATCCGGGGTCCGGGCCTCCAGCTCCTTGCAAAACTCGGCGGTATTCACCGACGCCGGGGTGCGGCAATCGAGTCCCAGCTCGAGAGCCCGCGACTTTACGGGGTTCGGACGCAGCTGGCGGCCTCGGCCCGCAGGTCTGTCAGGGCGGCTGATGACATCGCAGAGCTCGAAATCCGGCCCGCCGGCATGGAGGGCTTCCAGCGCGGGAATCGCGAAAGGCCCCGAGGCAAGAAGAGCGACCTTCATTCGGGCTCCCCACCTTCATTCGCCGCGACCTCAGCGCCGCTCGCCCCATCGCGGTCTTCCGCAAGAGCCGCCTCGCCTTCGCCCCGAAGCAGATGTTCCTCGGCCGGCTCCGACTCGGCGGACTCGCTATCCTCGGCCTGGAGGCGCTCGATGTCCTCATCTGTGCGGCGCTGAACCCGAATCTCAGACCCGGTCTCATCCTGGGCAAGGGTGAGGATGTGCTCCTTGGCCAGCTCGAGGACTGCGATGAAGTAGCCGATGGCCTCGCCTCTCGTCCGGGCCCCCTGGAACAGGTCCTCAAAGAGACAACCTCCATCCGGAGCCGCCCGGAGAAGCTCTTTCACCTCGCCGATGAAATCCTCGATCGGACGGTCTTCGAGCATCACCTCGTGAGGGACGCGCTGTGCGATCACGAGCTGGATCCGATGGAATGCCGTGAGGAGATCCCAGACATCGGTGTTGCCAAGCGGCAGCGGCTCCGTCACCTCTTCAGCATCAATGTCGAGGGCCTGTCGGGGCCGCACGTAGCGCCGCTTGTGCGAATCCATCTTCTTCTCAAGCAGCAGCGCGCGCTCCTTGAATTTCTTGTACTCCAGGAGCTGCTTTACCAGCTCCAGGCGGGGGTCCTCGTATTCCTCGTCTTCATCTTCAAGCACCTCGCGCGGCAGCAGCAACTTGCTCTTGACCTCCATGAGGCGCGCGGCCATGACGAGAAACTCGCCGGAGACATTGGGATCGATATCTCGCAGAAAATCGAGGTGCTCGTGATATTGCTCGATCACCCGGGAAACGGGTATGTCGAACACATCGACCTCGTCCTTCCTGATGAGATAGAGCAGCAGGTCAAGCGGACCACTGTAGGTCTCTACCGTTGCGCGAAAGTCCGGGTGAGGGTCGGCCATCGATTGTTTTCCTGTCAAGACTCAGCCAGCCGGCCAGCCACCACCTGCAGGGCCTCATCGATCTTGATGCGCTCCTGCTCCGTAGTGTCACGATCGCGAATGGTAACTGTTCCATCTTCGAGAGACTGGCCATCCACGGTCAGGCAATAGGGCGTACCCACCTCGTCGTGACGCGCGTAGCGCTTTCCAACCTGGTGCTGTTCATCGTATTTCGCATTGATGCCGGAGTTGAAGAACTGCTGCACGATCTCCCGGGCAAGCTCGGGCATTCCATCCCGCTTCACCAGCGGCAGCACGGCAACCTTGTAGGGCGCCAGGCGGGGGTGCAGCTTGAGCACCCGGCGGGTCTTCACGTTGCCCTTGGCATCGGGCCTTGGACTGTCGTAGCAGAAGGCGTCGAGGAGATACATGAGTGTGGTCCTCGTAGCGCCGGCCGCCGGCTCAACCACATAGGGGGTATAGTGGACGCCCTTCTTGCCCGTCTCCGGGTTGTCCTTCTCCTGGTCGAAATAGGTCAGCCGCACCCCGGAATTCTCGGAATGTTTCTTGAGATCGTAGTCGGTACGGCTCGCGATCCCTTCAAGCTCCCCCCAGCCCCAGGGATATTCGTACTCGATGTCATAGCAGTCATCGGCATAGTGGGCGAGCTCGTCCGGTTCATGCTGGCGAAGACGGAACTTCGACGGGTCGTTGGCGTAGTGCTGGTACCACCTCAGGCGCTTATCCTTCCAGAAATCCAGCGCCTCCTTCTGCGTCCCCGGCTCGACGAAATACTCCATCTCCATCTGCTCGAACTCGCAGGACCTGAAGATGAAATGCTCTACCGTGATTTCGTTACGGAAGGATTTCCCCATCTGGGCGATACCGAAAGGCACCTTGAGGGATAACGCCTGCTGGATGTTGGCGAATTGAACGAACATCGCCTGTGCGGTTTCGGGCCTCAGGTAGACGGCGTTCTCGCCGATCTTCTGCTCGATGAGCTCCCGGGCCTCATCCTGGGAAAGAGCCTTGCCCTCGATGGCCTTCGCCAGTTGCTGGACCGGATCGACCGGTCCGAGGCTGGTGCGAAACATGAGGTTGAACTGCCGCTCGTCGCTCAGGAAGGGACTGCCGATCTCCGGGCTCACATAGCCCCGGTAGGGAAAACTTTCGGCCGCGTCCCCGGAATCGTCCGGGAAAAAGCCGAAGGTCTCTTCATCGATCACCTTCAGCCCCTGCAGGGTTTTGCCGCCGCGCTTCAGCTCGACACCGAAACGCTCCTGGATGGCCTTCTGGTAGACCTTCGCCTGGCCCTTGTCGGAGCAGGTCAACGTCAGCTCAGCCCCCGGCTCGGGGCGGGGAGCATTGTCCGCTCGAAACCGTTCCTTGCTGACCAGGCAATCGACCAGGGGATCGGCGAAGCCTGCGAGATGCCCGGAGGCCTTCCAGACATCCGTATGCATGATGATCGAGGCATCGAGGCCCACGACATCCTCTCGCTCGTGCACCATCGCCCGCCACCACTCATTCATGATGTTGCGCTTGAGTTCGGCGCCCAACGGGCCGTAATCGTAACAACTCTTGAGTCCCCCATAAATCTCACTGGATTGGAAAATGAAACCTCGCTGCTTGCACAGTGAGATAATCTCCTTCATGAGGTCCACTTCGTCTTCGGGGGCAGCCTGTGAATCGTTCATTCGATCCTCGAAATCCAATCTGAATAAAACGGGGAAAACGTTTTGAGCAAAAGAGTTGCGTCAGGAACGTGATTATTTATCTACGGCCCTGCAAGTCAACCTATATCAAGCTCTGGACCTTTGGCGGGTACCGACCGCAGGAGGCAGAAGCCTCCCCTGCGGACAGGAGGCCGGTACCCGCCAAAATCGTTTAAATCTGCGGGTTTCTCGGGCGTAAGTAGCTGGAAATCGTCTTCTCCATGAACTAATCTTGAAGGTTGCCGACTTGATGATTTACCTCGCAAGCCTGTGGCCCAGGGGGCCCCAGCGGTTGTTTTAGTTGTCAGGGCGGACTGGGTCTTGCTGGAGAGGTCTCACTTTTATCGCTGGCCCCTCACTGCAGGTTTGAACGAAGTCCATACGCGCGCGATCCAAACAAGGTCAAGGAGCCGTGGGCGTTTCCATATCCAACAGGTTGGGAGGTTTCGATGCTGCATCATCGGATGGTTTCTCTATGTCTCAAGACACTCGCCGTCTTGCTGTCCATCGCTTTCGTATGCCCCGCGGCGCAGGCGCAAACCGATGAAAACGGTTTCTTCACAGAGTACCTGGTTGCCGCGGCCTACGCCGGCCCTGGCTGCAACCCGAACCAACTGGTCACCGCCGACTTCCTCTGCGATGGCGACAGCAACGAGAACAACATCATCCCCGAGGAAGGGTTCATCCTCATGCCTCCCGTTCTCGAAGCGGAAGATTGCGAGGGCGGCACCCAGCCGGCCCTCTTCGGCACATTTCATCTCAACACCCCGATAGATCTTGACGGCAATCTCCCCATCGTCGTCCAGATGACCGAAGGCGACCTCCTGAACTTCGAGACGCAGGCGCCCGGCGCCGACAACGCCATGGGCTATGCCTGGGTCTACGTTGAGAACGTAACGGGAGCCCCTCTCGACCTGAGAATGGGTATCGCCAGCGATGACTCCATCCAGGTCAAGGTCAATCGCATCGAGGTGTTCAACCTCGGTGTCTGTCGCGGGTGGGGAGGGGCAGGAACGACCCAGAACGACTTCCCGGTAACTCTCCAGCCAGGCGGTAACCTCGTCCAGTTCAAGGTGTGGGACGGCGGAGGCGGCTGGGGCATGCGAGCCCGATTCGTAGACCCTGGCGGCTGCGGAAGCCTCCGCAGCGGCGAAGGGCAGATCGAGGTCGGCGTCGAGCCGATCGACCTCTGGCAATCGCCCGCCGAGCGCTCTCTCGAAACCGAGGGGACCGCACCCGAAGAGGTAACGGTCAACGTCTCCGTCACTATCAATGCCGATGACGCCTACAACCTCGAAGAGAACTACGACCGAGCCTGGACCGCCAGCGACATCAACCCTGAGCCGACCGCCAACGAAGCCGGGCGACTCTACTGGGAGGGAATCACTGCGGCAAGCGTAAGCTACACCCTGACCCGCTCCGGGGCCTGGACCGTCAGCAACTTTGCCGGCACGGCAACCATCGGCGGCGATGAGCTGACGGTGGGGGGGGCGTCCAGCCTGTCCAGCGGACTCGTCGGACACGTTGGAGAAATCCTCCTGACTCCCGCCTATACCATGTCCGGCGGCGTCCAGGGCTGCAATATCACGGTCGACCAGATGGACGGCCCATGGATTAACGATGCCGATGAGATCAACGATGAGTGGATCATTCCCGAAGAGGGCCTGATCTTCGGCATTGATTACGAGGGCGAGAGCCAGATCTCCGGGATTGGAGTCATGAGCCCCGAGGCGGAAGCTCTCTTTGTCGACGCCCCTGGCGACCCTTTCAGTGAATCCATCCTCGTTCGCGCGACCTCCGCGGATGGCTTTTACGACTTCCAGCGCGCCGACATCTTCGGAACAGACGTCGAGCAGGTGATGTGCGCCGCTTTCTTCTACGCGGTCAATGACAGCGATGAGCCCATCCAGGTAGGCATCGGCTTCGGATCAGACGATGCGGGCACGGTGCGCGTCAACGGCCGGCCGGTCATCACCACCCCGCGTTGCGCGGGACACCCCGGCTTCACCGACAAGGGAACCGCCCAGCTCGACCCGGGCAAGAACCTCATCTCGGTCTACACCTTCGAAAACGGCGGCGGCTACAATATGTGCATCCGCTTCGAAGATGAGAACTTCGAGCCCCTGCCGATCCCGACCACGATCGACCCCACCGGCTACGAGCCGGGCCCGGACGCTCACCCCGAGCCGGAACCCGAAGGCGGCGGCGACGGCGAATTTGAAATTATCAACAGCCCGTTTATACGACAGGTCCTCATGACCCCGGCCTACACGCTGGCCTCCTGGAACGGCTGCAACATACCTATCGACGTCATGGCTACAGAATGGATCAGCGATATTGATGGCGAGATCGCCGACGAAACCATCATCCCCGAGGATGGGCTGATCTTTACGCCCGACTACGGCGGCCTCGCCCCGGAAATCAGCGGGCTCACCAACCTCGGAGGGACGGCGATGGATCGGTTCTGGACCGGCCCCGACCCCTTCACCGCGGAGTCCGTCCTGGTGCCCGTCTCTTCCCCCAACGGCGTCTATGACCTGCAGGGAGGAAACGCCTTCCAGGCGAACGTCGAGCTGTGCATGTGCGTAGCCTACACCTATGTCATCAATGATTCCGATGTCGGCCGCTGTATCCAGCTGGGAATCGGCTCGGATGATTCCATCTCGGTCAAGGTCAATGGCCGTCCCGCCGGCGCCTTCCAGCGCTGCGCCCCGCACAACCCGTTCTCCTTCAAGGTGCCCGTCTGGCTCGATCCGGGCAAGAACCTGGTCGCGATCGCCACCTATGAAAACGGCGGCGGCTACATCATGTGCGCCCGCTTTGAAGACGAAAACGGCACCCCCATAGACATGCCGCACACCATCGACCCGACGGGCTACGACCCCGGAGAGCATGAGGGCGCCGCTGACGGCTGCTCAAACGCCCCGGTAGATCCCGCGCCCTACCTGCGCGGCGGCCCCTCCAAGGGCTTTATCACCGAGTGGCTGGTAGGCGCCCAGCCGTTTGACTCGGTGGCCGGAGGCAACGCCCCGGCTCAAGCCTTTATCGAAGACTACGTCTCCCAGAATGGCGGCCCGCCTGACATCGACAGCATCTACGAAGGTGCCCTCGTCGAGTCAGGAATCTCCGGCCTGATCAGCGCCGGCGTTCGCGACAGCGTCTGCGGCTTTACGACGCTGGCCAGGGTCAGCGCCTACGACATCAACCCCGGCGACCCGGGCCTCTTCAACGGGGAGAGCTACTACGGCGGGGGAGACAACTACACCGCGGTGATGTTCGCCTTTGTCAATAACGTCAGCAATGACGACCTCCAGGCCTGGTTCGGGCTGGCGAGCGATGACGCGGCGACCCTCTATGTCAACGGAGAGGTGGCCGTGGAGTTCCTCACACCCCGCGGCTTCGGAGCCGCCAACGAAATCCAGACCCGGGCCAGCTCGCCCGCTCTTCTCGAGCCGGGCCTGAACCTGGTCATGCTGGGCTACAACGAGGCTGGCGGAGGATCTGGGGCCCGTATCGCGATGTTCAGCGACTCCTGCTTCAAGACCCCCTTCACCGAGGACGAGGTCTCCGTAACCGCCGACAACCCCGAGTTTGGCGGCGGAGGCGGCGACACCATCGGCGCGACCCGCTCCATCGAGCCGGCCAATTGCGATGGGATCTCCATTGTCACCATCACCTTCAACATTCCCGGCGACCAGGCTGTGAGCGTGACCGTCAATGAAGGCCTGCCGGAGAATACCACTGGCGAGAACCCCTCAGCTGGCGAATTCAACGACGCGGGCTCGGCCCTCACCTTCACCGGCGAGGTCAGCAATGGCGACGCCATCTCCTACGAGATCGCCGATGGCGTGGCCGGCGCGAGCTTCTGCCTCGGCACGGTTGACGGCATGCCGATCCTGGGTGATACGGTTCTGCGCGAAGGCGCCGCGCTGTGCGACTTCAGCGGAGAGCTCTATATCAACTGCGGAGGCCCCGAGTTCGTGGACGCTCTCGGCCGGGTCTGGCTCGAAGACACGATCGAGAACCCGAGCCCTTACCTGGTCAGCCCCAACGTCCACACCGCCAACTTCGGGCTGGGCTTCGCCGGCGTCGATGTGGAAGCTGACGAATACATCTTCGACAACGCCATCGAGCAGGACATCTTCCCCGCCGAGAGGTGGGACGACGGCGACGTTGTCTACGAGTTCACCGGGCTTCCCCCGGGAACCTACGAGGTCGTCCTCCTGTTCGCGGAGTTCTGCTGCAGCAATGGCTGCCAGGACATCGACGACCCCCAACAGTCAGGTGGCCCCTGCCGCGTCTTCGACGCCTACATCAACGGCGAACAGATCCTTGATCAGTTCGCCCAGGCTGTCGAGGCCGCCCGGCTCGTGGGAGTCGATCCCGCCGGCACAGCCGGCTACCGTATCGGCCTCTCCGTTGTTGAAGAGGTCACCACCAACGGCACGATCGAGATCATGCTCGACGACCTCGGCGGCGGCAACCCGCCCGAGAACGCCGGCATCAAGGGGATCATGCTCCTCGCCACCGATGGCCCGGCCCCGGTGCCTGATGAGGACTGCGACAACGGAACCGATGATGACCGTGATGGCGACGTCGACTGCGACGACTCCGATTGCGCCGACCTGGCCGTCTGCATCCCGGACGAGATCTGCGACAATGGCATCGACGACGACCGCGATGGCGCGGCCGACTGCGATGACAACGACTGCGTTGACGATGCCAGCTGCGCGGGACCCGGAGAGCCCACCTTCGTCCGCGGCGACTCGAACTCCGACGGCAGCGTCAACCTGACCGACGGCGTGATTCCGCTGCTGTTCCTGTTCTCCGGTGGAGCCGCTCCTGCCTGCCTGGATT
The DNA here is from genome assembly GCA_002320775.1 of Planctomycetes bacterium UBA1662. Taxonomy (GTDB): domain Bacteria; phylum Planctomycetota; class UBA8108; order UBA8108; family UBA8108; genus UBA8108. Next base: position 3,695 of record DCKY01000221.1, on the reverse strand, counting down.
CGGCCGACACCAACGACACGGGCAGCGTCGAGATCACCGACGCCATCATTATCTTCAGCTGGCTGTTCTCAGGTGGCGCGGCCCCGGCCGACCCATCGCCAGCCAGCCCCGGCTACTCCCCGGCTGATTGTGGGGTAGATGCCACCGCTGACGGCATCGGCTGCGATCTTCCTTCGCCTGTCTGTGAATAAGACGGCGGAGGGTTGAACCGGGCGGCGGCTCCCAACGAAGGAGTCCCGCCCGGTTTTTTTTGAGACCCGGGAGGCGGCGGCCTCAATCCGGACTGGACTGGAAAACCTGCCTGGGTTAAATAACGGCTATGTCCGAACAAAGCAAAGCCAGAATCCGCGTGGTCGCCGTCCTCGCAGCCCTCATCGTGGCTCTTCCGGGAAGCTTCGCGGCGGCCCAGAAGATCGCCTTCGAACGCTACACGCTCGACAACGGTCTGACGGTGATCCTCCATGAAGACCACCGGCTGCCCAGGGTTGCCGTCAATCTCTGGTACTACGTCGGCTCAAAGGATGAGCCGAAGGGGCGCTCCGGCTTCGCCCACCTGTTTGAGCATCTCATGTTCATGGGAACGAAAAACGTTCCCATCGGCCAATTTGACAACATCATGGAAGGCGCGGGCGGCTCCAACAACGCCACGACATCAAGCGACCGCACGAATTATTTCGAGAGCGGCCCCCGGGAGCTCCTCGAGCTCTTCCTCTTCCTCGAGGCCGACCGCATGACCGGGCTCTCACAGGCCATGACGCTCGAGAAGCTCAACACCCAGCGCGGTGTCGTTCGTAACGAACGACGACAGAGCTATGAGAACCGTCCCTACGGACAGCTGTGGCTTGAGATTCCGGCCCTGATCTATCCAGCCGGCCACCCGTATCACCATCCGGTGATCGGCTCGCACACCGACCTCGAGAATGCCACGGTCTCCGATGTCATCGATTTCTTTGACAGCTTCTATTTTCCCGCGAACGCATCACTGGCCATCGCCGGCGATTTCGATCCAGGAGAAGCCCGGGCTCTCGTAAAGAAATACTTCGGCTCCATTCCCCGCCGGAAGAAAATCTCCCGGGGAAAGCCCCCGCCGCCAACCATCGAGGGGACCCTTCGCAAAACCCTGACCGATGCCGTCGAGCTGCCCCTGGCCTGCTTTGTCTGGCACGCTCCCGCCTTCTACTCAGAAGGAGATGCCGACATGGACATCATCGCCAACGCCCTCGCCGGCGGAAAGTCGAGCCGGCTCTATCGGCGCCTGGTCTACGACAAGAAGCTGGCCCAGGACGTCTCGGCCTATCAAAGCTCGAGCCTGCTGGGGTCCAAATTCATCATCCAGGTCTTCGCCCTGCCGGGAGCCGACACGAAAGAAAACCTGGAGCGCCTCGGGGCCATCGAGCGGGAGGTCGATGCCGTTGTTGCCGAGCTCCAGGAAGACGGCGTCACGGGACGTGAGATCGGGCGGGCCCGCAATTCCACAGAATCCGCCTTCTGGTCGGACCTCGAGAGCCTCGAGGAAAAAGCCGACCTCCTCAACCGCTACCTGTTTCACTTCGGCAACCCGGGAGCTATTGAGCGCGATCTCGGCCGGTATTCAAAGATTACCGCCGGCAGTACCTCAGCGTGGGCAAAGAAGGTTCTCAAGCCGAACGGACGGCTCATCCTTCATGTCCTGCCCGAAGAAAAGAAGGGGGGGCAGCCATGATGGCCGGCGCAAGAAGAACCCTGGCCGGCGCTCTCCTCCTTGCCGTCGTCGCCCTCTTCGCAGGCTGCGCAGGCGGGCAAGGAAGAGTCGCCATACCCACCCCGAAGGCATCCACCACGCCGGTCTCCCTTCCCGAACCCGAAACCTTCCGGCTCAGCAGCGGCCTGGCGGTCTGGCTGCTCCACTCTGACCACGTACCGGTGGTGGCGGCGTCCCTCATCGTACGCTCCGGTTCATCATTCGACCCGAAGGGGAAAGAAGGCCTCCTGTCTCTGGCCATGGACATGATGGATGAAGGTGCCGGAGAAAAGAGCGCCCTGGAGCTCGCCGATGAGATCCAGTTCCTCGGGGCAAGCCTTGGCCTCTCCACAGGAAAAGACTACAGCTCCATCGACCTGCAGGTCCTCAGGCGCAACTTCGGAACGGCCCTCGAGCTTTTTTCCGACATCCTGCTGCGGCCGGCCTTCTCGGAAAAAGAATGGGAGCGGGTCAAGCGCCTGAGCTTGAACAGCCTGAAGCAGCGCGGCGAGAGGCCCACCAGCGTCGCGCGGGTCGTGGGAGACCGGCTCTACTACGGCGAGCACCCCTATGCTCATCCCGAAGACGGCTACTCATCCACGGTTCAGAACATCAGCCTCGAAGACGCCAGGAAAGCTTATTCGGCCGCCTTGTCGCCGGGTAATTGCGTTCTTCTCATTACCGGCGACTTTGAACCGGCCGCTCTTCGAGGCGAGCTTGAAAAACACTTCGCAGGCTGGAAAGGCCCACCGGCCAGGCTTCCCGAAAAAGCCATCCACTCGCCCGGCGCAGGGAGACTCGCCCGGGTCGGCCAGCACCAGGCCCAGGACAACCCAAAGGAGCCGTTACGCCTGGCTGTCGTCGACAAGCCCGGGGCCGCACAGACGGTTATCCGCATCTACCTGCAAGGAAAACGCTATGAAAGCTCCAGGGTTCCCGCCCTGACACTCGCCAACACCATCTTCGGTGGAACCTTCACCAGCCGCCTGAACTCCAACCTCCGGGAGGAAAAGAAGATCACCTACGGCGCCAGCAGCGGGCTCGCGTCTCGGCGTGTCTGGGGCCACCTGGTCGCCACCTCCTCGGTGGAATCCGGCGCCACCGCGCTTGGAATCTCCGAGTTCTTCAGGGAGCTCCAGGCAATGGGCAAAGGAAGCCTGAGAAAAGGCGAGCTGCGGAAAGCGGCCTCTACCCAGCGCAGCCGGCTGATTGAGAACCTGGAAACCCAGACAGGCCTGCTGGGGATCTACTCGAGCGCCGCCGCCCTGAACCTCGAGCCAACCGAAAGACGCGACTTCTACGCCGCCATGGCGGCAGCCGACGAAAAAAGCCTCGAATCCGTCTCGAAGCAAATCTACCGCTGGGAAAACGCCCTGGTTGTCCTGGTGGGGGACCGCGGCGTCATCGACAAAGCGCTCGAAGAGCTCCGAGAGAACGGCCGTGCCCAGGGGGGGCTACCCCTCAAAGGCTTCCAGTTGCCGGCGGCGCGGTACTTCAGCCGTGAAGGCCTCCCGCAGGCCACGGCCACCGGCCCCGACAAATAGATCGAGGGGGAGTGAATGACAGAGAATCCTCTGGCTGACCCCTCCGAAGACTCCGCCGCCCTTCGCGCTTTCTGCGAACACTTCCGGCTCGTGCCCGGAGCGCGGAAAGAGGCGCTGGCCGAAAAGGTCGCCACCGCCTTCTCCTCGCTGCCCTACGAGAACCTGACCAAGGTGCTGAAACACGACCGGGAGGGAGGGGTTGTCCGCCGAGGTCCGGAAGAGGTCATCCGCGACCATCTTCGCCTGGGAAGCGGCGGCACCTGTTTCTCCCTCACCGCCGCGCTACTGCATGTGCTTCGCGGGCTCGGCCTGCGCGCGGAGCCCATTCTCGCCGACCGCCACTATGGGGAAAACACCCACTCCGCCCTGCTGGTGTGGCTCGAAGGACATCCTCACCTGCTCGACCCGGGCTACCTGATCCTCAAGCCCCT
>DCKY01000261.1 GCA_002320775.1 Planctomycetes bacterium UBA1662 | reverse complement strand
AAGCCGAAAAAGTCCGTAAGCCCCGCGGCCGCGAAAGGCTCGGGCGGCAAGAGGCTCGACTTCATCTGCAGCGAATGCTACTCGGTTCTCGTTCTGTCGGCGACCTACTCGGAAGAGATCGTCACCTGCCCGGAGTGCTTCCATGTAGGCAAAAAACCGGACGACAGCTTCCTGCGAACCGTCAGCACAGCCAAGGCCGGCGAGGGCAAGAAGGCCGTGGTCCTGACCCTGCTCTCCTGCCTGATGATAATCTGCTTCAGCGGCGTCGTATTCCTGGACTCCGCCTATGGAGACGCGGCCTCGATGACGGAAGCCAGAACTGAGGCTGCTGCATCTACGGCCGAAGCCGTCGATGACGAAGGCGCCGAAGTTGGAAAGGAACCCTTCGTCCCCGCTACCGAGGACAAGGACTTTGTCGAGCTCTGGCAGCTGATTCTGCTCTGCAGCGGCTCTGTCTTCCTCCTCCTGCTGATCTGGCAGGCCTGCGTATACGAAGGCAATCGCTGGGAAGCCTATTTCTGACACCGGGGAGACCCTCTTCTCTGGTAAATGGTCTCTGGCCAGTCTTTCTTGACCAGGGAACCTGCGCGCCTATGGTCTACTCGAGGGTCGGATACCAACCAGGAATCCTCCGGTAACAGGCATCGATGAAAATACAGGCGGCCGTCGTCACGCGAGCGGGACAACCTTTCGAGATCAAGACCCTCGAGCTGGCCCCCCCGGCAGAGGGAGAGGTCCTGGTCAGGGTCCAGGCCGCCGGCATCTGTCACAGCGATTGGAATGTCCGTACAGGCGCAACGGAACACCCCCTCCCTGCGGTCGCAGGACACGAGGGTGCCGGGATTGTCGAGTCCACAGGACCGGGAGTTGACTCCGTCAGGCCAGGTGACCAGGTGGCCCTGAGCTGGGCGCCTAGCTGCGGAAGCTGTTTCTTCTGCGACAGGCGAAGACCTGCCCTCTGTGAGACCTGGCAGAAGCCTCTGTGGGAAGGAACCATGCTGGATGGAACGACCCGCCTGGCTCTCGATGGACAGCCTGTCTACCATTATTGCGGCCTCGCCTGCTTCGCCGACCACGCGGTTGTTCCCGAGGCAAGCTGCGTTCCGATCGATCCTAAGGTCCCCCTCGAGATCGCAGCCATGATCGGCTGTTCGGTAACGACCGGTCTCGGAGCGGTACTCAACACGGCACAGGTTGAGCGCGGAGCGGCGGTCGCCATCTACGGGATGGGCGGTGTGGGCCTGAGCATACTGGCCGGGGCCAGGCTGGCTGGAGCGGAACGACTCATCGCTGTGGACCGCCACGACTCGAAACTCGAGATGGCGCGCGCCTTCGGCGCCACCGAGGTTCTGAAAGCTGACAAATCGACACTCGCCGAGATCCTGAAGCTGACCGGCCAGCGCGGCGCTGATTACGTCTTCGAGGCGGTCGGGTCGCCGAAGGTCCAGGAGGCAAGCTTCGGCGCCGTTCGTCCCGGAGGAAAGCTTGTCCTTGTAGGCCTCTCACCGATGGGAAGCGAGACGGATTTCCCCGGATCCATTATCACCCGGCAGGAAAAAACCGTTCTTGGCTCCTATTACGGCTCCTGCGACCCGCAACGCGACTTTCCCCTCTACGCCGGACTGTATCTCGATGGGCGGCTCGAGCTCGACTCCCTGGTCTCAAAAACCTATACCCTCCAGGAGATCAACGCCGCCTACTCGGATATGCTTGAGGGCAGGATTTCCCGTGGAGCGATCCTGTTCTGATCGACAAACGCCCGCCTCCGCCTGAAAAAAGGCGTGATGCAAAGATCACTCTGCGGCCCAGCCGGACAGCCACGGCTAACTCCTTTCTACTAAATAAGTTGACTCGCGGAAAAGACTTGGATTAGCATCTTCTTTACTGCGCAGAAGCCTCTTATTCAGCTTGGTTTATTACCTGTCACACACTCTGGAGTCCCGAGATGAAGAGTCTTGCATCCAACCGGCTTTCACCCCTGAAGGCATCCCGCCGCGATTTCCTGCAAGTCGGAGTTCTAGGCGGGCTGGGGCTGACCCTCGATAATTACTTCCGTATTCAATCTGCAAGCGCCGACCAGAAGTTCTACGAGAGCAAAGAAGGTCCGGCCAAGAGCGTCATCAACATCTTCCTTCCCGGCGGCATGGCGCATCAGGACACCTTCGATCCCAAGCCCTACGCTCCCCTGGCCTACCGCGGCGAGCTCGGCAATATCGGCACCAAGCTTCCCGGCGTACGCTACGGGGAGGTTATGAAGAAAACGGCCCAGGTGTCCGACAAGATTACCGTTGTGCGTTCGATGACCCATGGTGAGGCCGCGCACGAACGCGGCACGCACAATATGTTCACAGGCTACCGCCCCAGCCCCGCGCTTGTCTTCCCGAGCATGGGCAGCATCGTCTCGCACGAGTTCGGGCCTCGCAAAAATCTCCCCCCCTATGTCTGCATACCTGGACAGCCCAACACCTTCGCCGGCTCCGGCTACCTGAGCTCGTCCTACGCCCCCTTCAGCCTCGGCAGCGACCCCGCCAGCGGCGGCTTCAAGGTCCGCGACCTCAATCTTGCCGGCGGCATCAAGTCGGAGCGCTTCAACCGGCGGCGCTCAATCCTCGAAGCCGTGAACGCTCACTTCAAGGAAACGGAAAAATCCGACGGCCTCGAGGCCATGGACACCTTCTACCAGAGGGCCTACGGTCTCATCAGCTCAAAGGAGGCCAAGGAGGCCTTCAACATCAACGCCGAGCCCGCCAAGCTGCGCGATGAATATGGCCGCAACGCCGCCGGGCAGCGCCTGCTGCTGGCCAGGAG
>DCKY01000268.1:36342-36621 GCA_002320775.1 Planctomycetes bacterium UBA1662 | reverse complement strand
CGCTTTTCCTTCCTCTGGGCCGCCGTCGCGGGATTCTTCAGCAAACGGGCCACCGCTGACTGTGTGGTATTGGGAGAGTTGCTGATCCCGCCACGGATGGAGCCCATCGTTTTCTTCTCGAGAGCCGTATGAACAGCATCGAGATCTCCGGAGCCTCCCGCCGCATAGCTCAGGCAGCCAACCCTGAAGCCCCAGGAGAAAAGCTCCTTGGTGGCCCCATCGAGCTTGATGGCCAGAACATTGGGATGGCAATTCGCCAGGTAGCCGAAGATCGACTCC
>DCKY01000268.1:15342-36035 GCA_002320775.1 Planctomycetes bacterium UBA1662 | reverse complement strand
GCCAGGTAGCCGAAGATCGACTCCTGCAGGCAGCTGTCATCGAAAAAGAGCCCGAAATAAGCATCATCGCAGACCACCACCTGGCGCAGGCCGGCCTCGGCCGCCGCGACAATTGCCTCGCGAATCTCGACAGCGGCCTCCGCGGTCGGAGTATAACCGGTGGGATTATTCGGAAAATTCAGCACCACGACAGCCTTGGAGGATTTCTCCCCGACCTCCAGGAGCTTCTGCCCGAGGCCACTGGAGTTGAAGCCTCCCTCGCAGTAGAGCGGATAGGTCTCGATCTCGCATTGGTTACGCACTCCGAAGGTCAGGTTGTAGTTGCCCCAGAAATGCTCCGGCAGAACAACCGGATCGCCCGGATTGATAAAGAGATCACCCACGAGCCCCAGCCCATGCGTCAGGGCGCTGGTGACGATCGGCATCCCGAGGACCTTGTCCTGCATCGCCGGATTCTCTTCGAGCTGCTTGGCGCGCCAAAGCTCACGAAGCTCAGGCCGGCCCGCGGTAGGCGCGTAGGGATAGACCTCGCCCGGATCCATCGCGAAGAGCTCGTTGAAATTCTCAAGATGCATCGGAACCCCGCCCTCTGTGGCAATCCCGATGGTGGCGTTGAACCGATCGGCCTTCGCCTTGGCCTCCGCTCCCTGGCTGATAATCCCCTTGGGAAAATACAGTCTCTTCCCAAAATCTGACAACATATCGAGAACCGCAGGAGCCTCTGACTCAAGCACTGCGTTCAACTCAACAGCAAGCGGAAGGATACTCATCTGTACGTTCACCTATTTTTTATCGAAGCTATTTCTATGAATGACCGGGCTGACCCGGACTCGGCGAGGCATTCTATAAAAAACCCCCTATTCGAACAATGCCAGCCTCTCAAAAAGGTCTATGAATTGAACCGAAGGGATTTCAAGAAGCTTCTCAGGAGAGACCCCGGAGCACCGAGATTCCGTGCTTGATGGCCTCTACACGCTCATCCTGGTCACCGACCTCACGCTCGACAACCAGCGGCCCGCGATAGCCCGCTCTCTCGAGCGCCGCTACGAACTCGGCCATCCCGACAGAGCCATCACCCAGAGGGACCTCGGTCCCCCACTCCCCGCTCGCCTGGGGAGGATTCGCATCCTTGGCGTGTACGTGGGCAATATCGGGACCGAGAATCTCGATGGCCTCAATCGGGTTTCCCATATCGTAGAGAATCATATTGGCCGGGTCGAAGTTGACCCGCAACGAGGACATCTTCAGCTCGTCGAGAGTTCGCCGGAGCAGGGCGGCCGTCTCCTGTCCCGTCTCCATGGTGAAGAGCACGTCCTTCTCCGCCGCGTATTGGGCGGCCTCGGAAATACAGTCGAGAAAGCTCGACCGCTCAGCCCCATCATCTTCCGGGATAAAGCCGGCATGGCTGCAGAGGCACCTGAGTCCGAGCGCCGCGGTCTGGTCGACAGCCTGGCGGAAGATATCCAACCGCTCGGAACGAGTCGCCGAATCGCCGAAGCCCCCGGTCTGCCTGATCGTCTCCGGTGAGGTATAGTCCTCACCGGGAAACCCGATCATCGTCCCGCTAAGTTCGAGGCCTGATTCCTTGAGCGCGGCCAGGAAGCCGTCGCCCTCGTCCCAGGATCCATGGGTCGGATCTCCGAGGCCGATCTGTACCACCTCGGCGCCTACCTCGGAACTCAGACGAACCAGGTCGGGAATATTGCTTACCTGCAGCGACCAGCTGCAAACGCCCAGAGAGGGCTGTGCCATGGTATTACCTCCAGGCGACCATCAGTCGCGCATATCGTGACAGCTCTCACAGGAATCCTCGACGGCCTTCAGTATCTTCTTGGCTCCGGCGGCGTCCTTTTTCTTGATCGCCATGGCGACCTTCATCATGTCATCACGGATCGAGATGGAGACCGCCTTCCACTTCTTCATATTCGCCGCGCCCTCGACCTCTTCGCTGGTGTGAAACTGCAATACATTGCAGAACTCGGCTACATAGTGGGCCGCCTTCATGGCCTTGGAGTATTTCTTGATCTTGAGCTGATCGGAGATCGCTTCAAAATTCTCATCGACCGCATCCATCAGGTCATCCATGGGTACAACGGGTTTGTAGCAGGGAGTCTCTCCATAGACTGCCGGAAGATTGAGATCACTGTGATTCCTCCCGGGCAAGCCAACCAGGGCCATCACAAGCGCTCCCAGAACAGCCAGGCTGCAAACAATAAAACGGTTTCGGCTCATCACCATCATCTAGATCTCCTTAAGCTGGTATCTTGGGTTAGGACAGTGCGCAGTTGCGTTCCTGGTTCCTGAATTCCGAGTTGCCTTGCATTCTGCGTACTGATTGACTGGAACTGTCAGGAAGTCTATTTTCTCTCCACAGGCGATTTGGTCAAGATCGTACTGCAGATATTCACTCGAATAGATAATTTGAACCTATGCTGAATGATAAAAAAGATCTCAAGGTCGCCCTGATCGGCGGGGGCATGTTTGGCGGAGACGTGGTTCTTCGATCCATTGAAGATTTCGAGCGCTGCGGGATCGCGCCCTACCTCGGCAGGATCGGACTGGATGAGCGAGCCCGGGAGCTCGCCGAGGTCTCCCTCGAGCTTGTGGCCATCGGTACCCGGACAGCGCAAACCGCCGAGGCGCTCTGCGCCTCCTACTCTGAGAGAGTCCCGGAAGCCGCCCCGGTCCCCTTCCACGGAGAGACCCCCTGGGTGGACATCTTCGAAAAATACGAGGTCGACATCCTCTATGTCGCCACCCCCGACCACCTCCACTACGCCCCGACTCTTCACGCTCTCGAGCGGGAAGCCCACGTGATGGTCGAGAAGCCGCTAACCCTGCGGCTGGACCAGGCGGATGAGCTCATCGAGCTGGCGAAAAAAAAGAACCTGGTGGTGGGAGTCGACATGCACAAACGCTACGACCCGTGCCATCGTTTCATCTTCGAAGAGCTTGCGGAAAAAATCGGCAGGCCGCTCTACGCGAGGGCTGTCCTGGAGGAGCCGCTCGAGGTGGCCACCGAGATCTTCAAATGGGCGGCGGACTCCAACCCGTTCAGCTACGTGGGAATTCACTGGCTTGACCTCTTCACCCACTACCTCGGCTCAGAACCGCTTTCGGTGCATGCAGTTGGACAGAAGGCCTTGCTGGCCAATTGGGACTCCGAAGGCGGAGACCGCAAGATAGACACATTTGACGCGATGCAGGTCTCGGTAGATTACCGTGATGGCTTGCGGGTCTACTATGTCAACAGCTGGATCAACCCGAAAGAGTTCGAGGGCGCCGTGAACCAGGAATTGGAGCTTGCGGGGACACTCGGCAAGATCGAATTCGACCAACAGGACAGGGGGCTCCGCGCCACCCTCTCCGGAATCGGCAGCCGAACCTACAACCCGCACTTCACCGCAAACATCCAACGGCCGGGATCGGCCTACCCTGCTTATGATGGCTATGGAAAGGACTCCATCACGGCGATTACCCGGGCAGCCATCGAGGTAGAGCTTGGACTCTCAACCGCCCCCGAGCTCGAGGACGACTACCCGTCCGCGAGCTCTTCACGCTCGAACATCATCGTCATCGAGGCCGCGGCCGATGTGGCCTCACGCAACCATCTGCACATCGAGAGCGGGCAGGGCAGTCCCGTCACCGCCAGGATCAGCGAAGCGGGCTACGAAATCAGCGACCCCCTCTCCTGAGCAGGCGAAAGCTCAGCGCTTACGTTTCTTTCCGCCCCTCTGCAATCGCGCGGTATTGGAGTCGATGAGGAAATTCAGCAGCAGGTTCTGGAGACTGAATTCATCCTCATCGGAGTGCTGCTTGCCGAAGTGACTCAGGACCTGCACGACCACTCCCGGGGTACCCGGAGGAGCCTTTCGCTTGCCCGAACCAATCGGCGCAGTCTTTCCGGTTCCCGGCCTGAAAGCGAGAGCTACCACGGAAACCGGTTTCTTCTTGTCTTCGGGATCGCGGGGCTTGACCTCGGAGCTCCCCAGCAGAGGGAGGACCCTGGAACGGTTCTTGATCGTCAACTCGAAGCTCTCATCGTCAATCTGCCAATTGTGCCGGATCTTGCGCAGCTCCGGCGCGATCTTGTGATCCTCGCCGCGTTTCACCACGACAGTTCTACCGCGGCTCGATGGGTCTTCCTCTTCAGCATCGTCATCCTCTCCATCCAGGTCACCCAGGCCGAAATCGAAGCTGTCATCTTCTTCCTCCTCGCGAGCCACGTAAATGCCCTCGAGATATGGGTGGGTCGCCATGCCGCGAACCGGCGCTATGGTGACGTTGTGGTCGGGAAGCTTATAGCCTGCCTCCACGAACTTGGGAAAGGCCTTCTCGACAAACTCCTTGACGATCCAATCCTCACTGAAAAGGTAGCCACCGGCGAGGACGAACTTCTTGAGCTTCTCGACGGAGGCAGCCGTAAGAGCCGGATCGAAAATGGTGTGCTTGTCACAGCCTGTACAGCGATACAGGCGGTTGTTTTTATTCCCGCCGGGCTTGCAGGTAGGACAGATGCAGAACTTGTTCATCTGGGCGCAGTTGATCAGGATCGCCCCGGTCTCCCGGAGGTCGAATTTATCAAAATCTTCCCTGTGTACCACCGTGTGAGGAATGCCCATTCGCCGGAGGACCTCCTCCATATGATCATTGTTGAGATCCCGTTTTGTCTTATTTCCAAAAACCTTCTCAAAGACCGCGCTGATCACCACGATGCCCTTCTTGGGCGCCTTCTCCAGGCCGGCAAATCCCTTCTTTCTCAGGCCGGAGAGATGGTCGACGACCGTTCCCGTATTTGAATCTCCGTGGGCCGCCGAACTGACCCGAAGGGGCTTGTTCTTGTTCTGCTTCCACCAACCCTCCCAGTTCACCGCACTGGTACCGAATTGCTGGTTGGTGATCATCGTAAGTCCCTCTACCGCGGCGATCATCACCTCGCTCGCCTCATCGCGTGATTTCTTCTCCTCATCCTTGACCACTTCAACAAGAACATCTACAGCCTCGGGATTTCTGACCCTGGCGAGCTTCTTGATGGCCTTGAGACGAAGAGAATCAGGTCCCTTCCTGATGATCGGGGTGAGCGCGTAGACGACATTGCGGGATCTGCTGGTCTGCAGAGCGTGAAGCAGATCACGAGCGATCGCCTTGGACTTGTTCTTGAAGATGTACTCGCCCAATTCCTCAAGTGCCGGCTTGTCTACAAAGCTGGAGACACCCTCGAGCAGGCTCCAGTAAACTGTCTGGGAGCTGGCAGGAACCGTTGCGGCGTATTTCAGAAGACCGCTGATAGATTTTTCACCGCCGACCTTGATAATCTCCTCGAGGGAAGCCTCAAGCGTCTCGGCATTTCCGGACCTCAAAGCCTTCAGGACCCCTTTGAGAGCATCTTTTGAGTCATCTCCGGATACCGGCAGACAGAGCAGGCAGCTGAATGCGACCAAGAGCCAGCGAGATAATCCAGATCCGTTCATGAGCAAAGCCCCTTGTTCAATTAAACCCCTCAGGACAAGACACGCCTGGAGCCATTGTTACCCTGTTGCCAGGAAACCCTGAGAACAGCCTCCTGTGTCCGATTGGGGTAATCATACCGTCACAGGCACGCAGGTTGCAGAAAAAACCTCGCCGCAGTCAATAGGTAGCCCGGCCGCCTGAAATATCGTAGCAGAAACCCGTCGAGAAGCTGCAACGCTCGGATGAGAGAAAGAGAACCAGCTCGGCCACCTCTTCAGGCTGGCCCACCCGCCCCATTGGAATCTTGGAGATCATGTATTCCTTCACCTCATCAGACACCTGGGCCAGGATCTCGGTTTCGATAACGGCTGGAGCGACCGAGTTGACCAGGATGCCCTGGGTGGCCACCTCCTTGGCATAGGCCTTGGTCATACCGATGAGGGCAGCCTTGGACATGGAATAAGGCACCAGGCCGGGATTGCCTTCCTTCCCTGCGATAGAGGCAATATTGACGATACGACCGTAGCCGTTCTCCAGGAAATGCGAATGGACAGCGGCACAAGCAAACCAGGGTCCCTTGACGTTGACGGCAAAGATCCGATCAAGCTCATCCTCCGTCTGTTCCTCCAGCGCTCCTTTTGGACCGGCGATGCCGGCGTTGTTCACCAGGATGTCCACGCGGCCGAACTTGCTCACCGTTTTCTCGACCATCGCATCGACCTCATCCCTGCAGGTCAGATCGACAGGAACGGCCAGCACCCGCCCGCCTCCGGGGTCCAACTCGACGGCGGCGGATGAGGCCGCTGTCGAATCGATGTCGGCCAGGACCACCCCGGCGACATCGTCGGCCAGGAACCGCTCAGCGCAGGCTCTGCCGATTCCCCGGGCGGCTCCGGTAATGATGGCGACACGATCTTTCAACGACATTCGGGTTTCTCCAGCTCTGGGACAGACATTTGTACTGCGCAGGGGCTTATCATGTCGTTCAAAAGGCACGAGGACAATCCCCAGGTCATAAGGTATTACGCTCCGGTCAGGATATCTGTTGGAAATCGTATCGGGAAGAGACTAAAAATTCGGAATGTCAGGAACGGAAGAACGCTACAACCGCCACCACATCCTCGAGGCGATCGGCAAAGACGGCCAGGAGCGGCTCATCCGTTCAAAGGTTCTGATCGTCGGCTGCGGCGCGCTGGGAACCCACAGCGCCGAATACCTCGCGCGCGGAGGTGTCGGAGAGCTACGGCTCGTGGACCGGGACTTTGTGGACTGGTCCAACCTCCAGCGCCAGATCGGGTTCACTGAAGAAGATGCCCGCAACGGAACCCCCAAGGCGCTCGCGCTGAAAAAGCACCTGGAGAAGGTCAACTCCTCCATCACGATCGTCGCCGAGCCGACCGAGTTCCAGTTTTTCAACGCCGAAAAGCTGGCGCGGGATGTTGACCTGATCATCGACGCTTCGGACAACATTCCCACACGTTTCCTCATCAACGATCTGAGCTGGAAGCTCTCAATTCCCTGGATCTACGGAGGAGCGATCGAGACTCGCGGACACGCGCTCTTCCTCAGCGGCCGGGACGGCCCCTGCCTGCGCTGCTATATGGGGGAACCTCCCCCGCCCGGGACGCTGGAGACCTGCGACACAGCAGGCGTGCTCGGCCCCGCGGTAGCCATGGTCAGCAGCATCCAGGCCTCGATGGCCATCAGGAGTCTTACTGAAGAAGAGCCCGAGCTCTTCTGCGGACGCCTGTTCAGACTCGATGCCTGGAAGATGGAGTGGAAGGAATCTCGCATCGAGCCGGACCCCGAGTGCCGGGTCTGCAGCCGCGGGAGCTTTGACTTTCTCGACGGCAAAGGCCAGCTCAACAGCGAGAGTCTCTGCGGCCGCCAGGCGGTGCAGGTACACCCCCGCTCGCCAAACGACATTGACCTGCAGGCTCTCGCCCGCAGGCTGAAATCCGCTGGCAAGGTCGAATGTCATTCCAGGTACCTGAGACTGACCACGAAAGACTTCGCCATGACACTCTTCGATGACCAGCGTGCCATTTTCGACGGATTGACGGATGCCAGCAAAGCTCGTAGCCTGTATAGTCGCTACGTTGGTGACTGAGACCAGTACGATCAGGCGCCGCAACCCACGGCAGCAACATGACCGGAAAAGAAAAAAATGAAATCTCTCTCACGACTCATATCCCCCGGCCGAATCACGCGGATAGATGAAGACAACAAAGACGACTGCCTTCGCAACCTTGTAAAATGTCTCTCTGAATCGGAATCTCTTGGAAACGAAGATTCAATTTTTGAGGCCATCATGGACAGGGAGAATCTCCTGTCTACCGGGTTCGGACTTGGGCTGGCGATCCCCCACGCCAAGCTCAACATCATCGATGACTTCATCGTCGGACTGGCAATCCACAAAAACGGCGTTCCGTTCGATTCTCTAGATGAACAACCCGTGCATATCCTTGTCATGATCCTCGGACCCGATCAGAAACAGGACGAATATCTCAAGGTTCTATCAAGGGTGACAGCCTTCCTGAAAGATCAGCGGGAGAAGATCCTGTCTCTCGAGGACAATGAGGAAATCTACAAGCTCACCTTCGACTATTGAAACGATGCGTTCCCAGGCAGGCATAGTGAAACAGGTCATTCAGCTTCTGCTTCCACTGTTGGCCTTCTGTGCAGTCTCTGGACGTCCCTCGCCCTGCGAGTCCCAGGAGGGCGCCGCGAAAAACGAGACCCCGACCTTCGGTCTCACCGGCGGACAGATCCTCATCGGGAAGCTTGAGCAGAAAGAGCTCTCCATACTAACCAGCTACGGCAAACTCACGATCCCGTTCAAGGAGATCCGCCGGGTGAGATTCAGCCCGCGGCTATCTCCAAAAGGGCGTGAGACGCTCGACAAAGCCTTCGAACGCCTGCGAAAAAAAGACCCCGAAGCGCTCGATGACCTCCGCGAAATCGGACCGGCCTGCTACCGGTCCCTTCTTACCCTGCGCGGCCTCGAAGAGGACGAAACCATACGCAAGCAACTTTCAGGACTGATCAGGGGAATCGAGGCGACCGACGACATCTACCTGGAGGCTGAAGACGAAATCACCACCCAGCGCTTCACCATCAGAGGCATCATCGAGATCGGCACCTTCCATATCACCAGGGGCGCCATCAAGCTCGAGGTCCCCAGCACAGACATGGTCTACATCGCCTGGGGAGAGCTGGACACCTCGAAAACCTGGAAGGTGAAATCAAGCAACATCGAGAGCTCAAACCGGCACCTGGCTACAGGCTACAAGCTGCGCAAAGGTCAGAAATTCAGCCTCGAGTCCAGCGGAACAGTCATCTGGCAGGGCCGCAGTTTTGGTCCCGCGGGATTATCCAACCACAGCTGGAACTCCCGCAGCATGGGTTCGCTTCAATGGCGTGTCGGAAAGCAGGCCTGGCAGCTGGCCGGAACAAAATCCACCGGGCGCGCTCCGGCCAGCGGAGAGCTCCAGTTCTCCATCCACCTGACCTCCAGCGGAACAGCCTCGGGTTTCTTTAACGTCAAGTTCCGCTCAAAGAAGTAGCCCGAACGACCTCTCAGCTGACCAGCCCCAGGCACTCATCGAGAATGTCCACGGCTTCCGTCACCTCCTCCTCGGTAACCGTCAGTGATGGAGTGAGCGTGAGGATGTTGCCCATGGTTAGCTTAAAGCTGAGGCCGCGGGCGAGAGCCTGGTACATGACCTCCTCGGCCTCTTCGGTCGCTCGCTCCAGGCTCTGGCGGTCCCGGACAAGCTCAACCCCCAGCAGAAGCCCGAGTCCGCGAACATCCCCCACCAGGGAATGACGCCCCTGCAGGTCCCGAAGTTTCGCAAGAGCGAATTGGCCCACCCGCTCAGCGTTTTCGAGCAGGTTCTCCTCCCTGATCACCTCCAGGGTCGCCAGGGCTGCCGCGCAGGCTACCGGACTCTTCTCATGCGTGTAATGTCCCAGGGCCTTATCCGCCGCAAGGTTGAGCTCCTCACGGGCAATAAGAGCGGCGAAAGGAAAGATTCCGCCGCCAAGGCCTTTGCCGATCACGACCATATCGGGTACCACCCCATAGTGCTCACAGGTAAACATCCGGCCTGTGCGCCCAAGGCAGTGGGGAATTTCATCTAGGATCAACAGAGCCCCATGCCGGTCGCACGCAGCGCGTACCCTCTGCCAGTAATCCGCCGGAGGGATGAAGGGTGTGCTGCGCACGGTCTCCGCGATCACGGCGGCGACGTCTCCCTCCTTCTCCAGCACATAATCGATATAGTCTGCGCATTTCAGGTTGCACTCTCCCGCGCAATCCCAGACGCAGCGATAGGAATCCGGCGGCGGGACATGTTCAGCTCCCGGCAGAAGCGGCCCCATGCCTTCGCGAAAGAAAGCCTCACCGCCGATGGAGATGGTGTCGAGAGATGCTCCGTGAAAAGAGTCCCACATGCTGATGGTCTTGAACCGGCCGGTCGCGCACCTGGCAAGCTTCAACGCCATGCCCATCGCCCCCGCTCCTCCGGGGCAGAACAGGACCCGGCCAAGATCTCCCGGGGCCAGGTCACAGAGGGCCGCGGCGAGCTCAATCGCGGGCAGGTTGGTATACCGCCGCGTACAGAAGGAGAGCTCGTCGAGCTGCGCCTTGACCGCCTCGATCACCTTCGGATGCGAGAAGCCGACCTGGTGAACATTGTTGCCGTGAAAATCCAGGAGGCGACGGCCCTGAAGGTTCTCGATGTAGGCGCCCTCGCAATGGGCCAGGACATCGAGGCAGGGAGTCGAAAGCGACTGGTGCAGAAAAAGGCGGCTATCCTCCGACAGGAGTTTCCGGGTTTCTTCGTCGAGATTCTTCTCTACCCATTCCAACCTCCTGGCAGAGAGGTTGATGTCGCCCTCTGATGGGTCAGGCCTGGCCTCTCCGAATGCCATCAGGCCCGCCCCCCGGATGAGACAGGAACCGTCCCCGGGAACACCGGACGGCCGAGATGACGCAGACGGCCGCTCACCTCTCGATGGCCCAGACGTTCTTGTAGACGACCACGTGACCGTGGTTCTGAAAGAAGACGGCTCCCGGCTTCGGGCTCTCTTTCTCAGGCGACGCGGTGGTTCGATGGCCAAGCTTCTGGTCCTTGTGTATGAGGACCCCGTTGTGCCAGACGGACATCGTCGCGTCAGCGGTCTTCTTTCCCTTGTCATCATACTTCGCAGCCTTGAACTCGATATCGTAGGTCTGCCAGGTAAGCGGCGGATAGCTCATGTTCAGCTTCGGAGGCGCGATGGAATAGATGCCGCCGCAGAGGTTGTGCGATGCCTTCTCACCAAAGGAATCGATAATCTGGACCTCGTAGCGTCTCTGCATATAGACCCCGCTGTTTCCGCGGCCCTGGCCACGACCGAAGGGCTCGTACGGAACTCTGAATTCCATGTGCAGGAAGCAGTCCTGGAATTTCTTGAGGGACTCCGTCCCCCTGAGAAGATGGCCCTCCTTGGTCATCTTGCCGTTCTTCCAGCCCTTGGTATCGCTTCCATCAAAGAGAACCAACGCTCCCTTTTCAGGTTTCCTGCCAAGCGTCTTGCTCTTTCGGTCGACTCTCTTGAGCGTTCCCACAGCCTCGCCGCCGGAAGCCGTAACGACAATCGTCCCATCCTTGACGACAGCCTTCATCCCTTCGTGCTCCGCCGAGATGACGCCATCCTTGGTTGCGAATTTATAGGGTCCGGCGCGTTCGTCGGCCGCGGGGTCAAACCCGTCTCCCGGCAGCCCTCCCGAGAAGCTGTAGGCGTCAAACTTTCCGGCACCGCGAGCGATGAGCTGCATACCGTACTTCTCATTATCAGCCCCCAGCCCGCCGCTGTACTCACCCTGGATCGCGTAGTCTGTATCCACCTCTTTCGGATTGGTGTAGCTCCGCTTCTTGTCGGCCGCGTCGAGAACGCAGAGAAGGACAGTCTGAATGAACAAGAACGCAAAGATCGAAAGCTTGGGATAGGACATTCCGAAAATCTCCATGGTTGTTGATTGCCAAGATTCAGATTACGGGAACACCAAGATACTAGTCTCCAGCGTTCCGGTCAATGGGAGGCAAAGAAAACAGTGACCTCCTTGGCTAAAAGTTCCCAAGATGAAGCCAACTTCTTCCGAAGAAGTGTACATGGCATGGTTAGGAATCTGGTACGAACATGAGGCGCGGCAGGGCGGCCCCCTGGACCCGAGGCAATTCACCAGCCTGGTCCACCCGGTCATCTATCCCTACGCCCACTCCTTCATAGAGAACGAGACCAGCAGACTCGAGGGGACGGAAGACCCATCGCGCACTCGCAAGGGTGGAGAGCTTCACTCAGTCTATTATTCTCTCAACCATGACGGAGGCCAGGGCGGCCTCCACCAGCAGGGCTGCGCGATCCTGCAGTGGCTCTTTCAGAATTTCGAACCCGGCGGCAACAGCGCCATCAGCAAACGCTTCTGTGAAATACCCGTCATCATCCATGCGGTCAACCCGGCCCGCGCGGCGGCGATGGCCAATGCTCTCACCCTGCTCCGCTTCCTCGCCAGGGAAGAGGACCAGGCCGTGGCGAAGATCATGCTGAACCCATGGGATCCGAACCAGCGCCCCGACAACTCTACCGCCGCATTGGAATATGAAAAACGCTGCATAGAATTCCTCAACGGCGACATCTTCTATCCCGAGAGCGTCAGCCTGTTCGATGTCCTCGGCAGGATGGACCTGAAATCACAGCGGAGCATTGAACCCTGCTGCAAAACCCAGATTGGCTTCATCGAGTCACTGCTCAAATGGGCGGATGAGTGCTGGCCGCAGAGCCCGGATGAGGCCGTCGAGCTGGAGACGAAGATGAGGGATTCCCTGGCCGACGAGGCCGCCTATCACCGCCGCCAGCAGCTGAAAAAACAGGCCTCCCTCGAGCGGGAAGCTCTCCTCGCCCTGTAAAAAAGCCCCCGCCGTCAGGCTTCCGTCCCGGGAAAGCTGATGCCTTCCCGCGGAGTATACCGCCCCTCTGTAAAATACATGAAGAAGGTCGCCGCCAGCGGATGGATGACCTGCTCCCCCCCCGTATCCTCCCGCAGGTTTTCCTCGGCAACGTAGGTCGAATGATCGCCTCCATGAACCAGGACATGGTACCAGGGCTGCTCCCGCGCCGGCTGAGTAAGGTTACCCTCATACCACTCAGACGATGCCTGGCAGCTCGAGTCCCGCGACACCACCACTCCCCGGTAGCTATAGCGCTGGTGCTCGACAAGCTGTCCGGCTGTGTATTTGAACTTTTCGTCCAAGATATCAACCGGCAGGAGAGAGCTTTTCCTCCGGCACCTGGAAGGCCCGGGCCCGGAAAAGGAACTCAACGATATTGCCCTCATGCGGCTGCAGCCAGTCGAGCTTGATCGTTGGAATGGGACCGATATTGAGACGATCGATATGGCGGGCGGTGATCAACTGGTCAGCAAAGACCTGATCTTCGGTGATGGCGCTGCAGACCAGGGTCTGCCCCATCTTGTTGATCATGTCTTCCTGCGGACACTTCACCACCGTGCAGAAGGGGAACATATACTCCTTTGAGGCCGCCGCATTCTCCGGCGAGGCGCAATGAAGAACTGTCGGGCGAAGGTACGCGCACCGATCCATCTCCTCCAGCCTGCTGCCGAACTTGGCGGTCATATCCTCAACTCCCGACTCGCTGATATCCGCATCGATCATACCCGAGAGAGCCTGGGCCATCCCCGGAACCGTAAAGGCCGCCAGCAGAGATTCCGGATCCTCCGGAGGTTTCACCTCGATGGGACCGATCCGCTCGGCTACGGCCTGGGCAATCTCCTCGGTATGACGCGAGGCCCAGATCCCTGAGCAGTTGATGCAGCCGCGGCCGCTGTTGAGATAGACGCTGTCAGCGATGAGATCGATATACTTTTCCCAATCATCGACCATGTCATCGCCGAAAATGACCTTGCTGAAGCCGGGGCCGTGGGCCTGCACGCGGGGGTTCCCCTTGTAGGCCTCTACTGTCGGCGTCCCGCCGAAGATCATGGTCCGCTGGCACTGGTTGACGACCTCGGCTCCCATCGCCGCTCCGCCGGGATAGATCCCGACCGCCTCGGCAGGAATCCCGGCTTCGGTGAATGCCGCCGCCATGCGATAGGGAGTCCAGGGCTCCTGAGGACCAGGCTTGAGAACCAGGCCGATCTGCATGGGGATGACAGGAAGCCAGAGGGTATGAACCCCTGGAGAATTGGAGGGGAGAACCATTCCCAGCGCGGAGGTCTGGGCCTGGTAGCTGACCACCACGCCGCGGTCTTCCACACCGTAGCCCCGTGTCAGGATATCTAGATCCAACCCCCTGGTCAGGGCGTCGAGCATCTTGTCCATGTTGGTCAGCACAAAGTGGTTCTTCTTCATGTTGGCCTTGCACATATGCTCCGGGAGTCCTGTCGTGGACGATTGCTGCCTGGCGAAATCATCCGGGGTCTGCACGCCATCCCCCATCGGCAGCGAGCCATCGAGGTAAAAATCGGCGGCCTTCTTCATCATCTCGATCAGGTCGCCCGCGGGGATCTCCCTCAGACACTCACGCGCTCTCTCGACCTTGCGCATGTCCCGTGCCAGGAGTCCCGTGTTGGCCTGGCTGACCTTGGCAACCGGCTCACCAGTGATGAAGTGAAAGATCTCTTCCTTTTCGAGGCTCTCGTAGGGAGTGCCCCAGCGCAGGATAGGAATATTCAGCAATGTTCAGGTTCCTTGAATTGAAACAATCGTTTGTTGAAGCCGGCGGTTCGCTCTCAATAGACACCCACCGTTGTGGCCGATGCAAATTCACGGAAAGGACGTACCCCGCTGATGCCATCCCAGGGATAGTCATCATACGGTTCCTCCCGCTCGCCCTCATCTCTCTCTAGAAATCCGGGAACGAAAAGCTCCCTGGTCAGCGTAGTCAGCCTGACCCTGCCGGTTTCCCCGTACGGGACGACCTCGGCTGAGTCGTCAAAGGAAACCACCTCTATCACCGCTCGAGGCTGGGGAGCGTAATAGACAATCTTGTAATCATCCGCCGAAACCACCGGCCTCGAACAAGCCAACCCCATCAGGGTGTTGCCGTAGGTCGGAGTCATGTAGATATCCCCAAGAAGCTCCTCGCTGGCGAACCGGGTCCACTGCGGGGTAAACTCCGTCCCGCCGGAAAAGATCCCCTTGATTCCCAGCTCTTTCAGACTGGTTCCCCTGCGCTCAAGCTCGAAGGCCAGGCCTTCCAGCAATTTCGGCGTAGTGAACATGCACTGGATATCATGGCCCGCCTGCAGGAGGGTGATCGCCTGCTCGATAACGTGATCCTTATAGGCCTCGAGCTGGTCCATCCACCGCTTCTTGATCAGCTTGATGACCCAGCGCGGATCGAGATCAACGCAGAAACAGATTCCCCCGCGATACTGGCAGAGGTGCTCCACGGCGAGCCGCAGCCGCCGCGGCCCGGAGGGTCCGAGCATCAACCAATTCGCTCCCCTGGGAAAATGCTCCTCGGGAAGGGTGTCGCTGAACATCTCGTAATCGATCCTGTGATCATTGACCACCAGCCTGCTCTTGGGAATTCCAGTCGTCCCCCCCGTCTCGAAAACAAAGGCCGGCTCCTTCTCGTAGCCCTTCGGCAGCCACCGTCGCACGGGGCCTCCGCGAAGCCAGTCATCCTCAAAGAGCGGGAATTTTCTCAGATCATCGAACGCGACAATCTCTTTGCGAGGATCCCAACCAAGCTTTCCGGCATAGTCAAGCCAGAATGGACAGCCTGTGTCCGGATTGAAATGCCACTCGATGATCTCCCGGACATGGGCATCCAACCCCTCCCGGGAAGCTGTAACCTTCTCAGCCAGTTCAGGCGAAGAGTTCTGGGCGTTCACTGTTAATCAGGTCCTGGTAGGAAAAAAACTGGAGCGCTAAGGCGAATATACAGGTGGTGAAAATACCCGAGCATCCCGATCTTGACAACTCTTTGTCCCCTGCGACAAACACACAGGCTGGTTTTTTTCCGATGGTCGGCATTAAAATCAATCTACCAGGCGGGCCATCAGAAACTCTCAATGAGAACATCATCGATGGAACCTAAATATTCCATGCGCGAAAAAAGGAGGACCCGGAAGGTGGGTAGAGAGTGAATGACCGTGATCGAAGCGAATGGCCGGCTGGCCGCGCTGCCGGCGGCCCTGGCCTGTGCCCTGCTGTCCTTTTCGTGTCACAGCTATCCGGAAACGATAACTCCCCATGAAACGACAGCTGAAACCCCTGAGATGAATCACCTCGAACAGATAGCGGAATTCGGAGCCGGCACGAAGAGACTCGACATCTTCGTGGTGCCCGGAATTTTCGAAGGAGCATCCTACGCGAAGGCGCTGGCTGCCAGGCTCAGGACTGATGCCGAAAGTGGCGGCGCCTGTCGCCGGATCCTGGCAGGGTACTCGATTCACCTCTCCACCGTTATGGCTCCCGGCTACCACTCCGAAGACCAGCGCCGCGGCGTGAGCCCGGACAACGGCATCTACCTGTCACGGATCAGGGAGACCTACGCTTCCCTGCCGCCCGATTCGGCGAAGGTTCTCATCGCCCACTCCTGGGGAGGCGCCACCTGTCTCTCCGGATCGCTCTGGACAGACAAGGCGGAAGCCGAACTGCCTGACCTCGCTGTCTTTTCCGCCCCGGCCTGGAGCGACCACGTCGGATTTCTCTCTCGGATATCCGGAATGGTACTTGGCATTCCCCTTTCCCAATACCCGGCCCGCTTCCTCACCCGAGCCATCGGCTGCAAGGTGTTGATGGACAGTCCCCTCCCGGAGGTCCGGGCCATAGCGATTGGAATGCCTGACCTCTTCTCCTCAAGGGGGGTGGCCTATCAGAGCTACCGCCGGGCCATCGAAGGTCCGGACCTCGGAAGCCACGATGCTGAATCCCTGCGCAAGCTCCTGCGGGAGTCCGGAAAGAAGGTAACCATCATCCAGGGCGTTAAGGACTTCGCCCTCAACGGACCGAAGGTCATCGCAACCCTGGAATCCATCGGGGAGCTCGACAAGCTGTCAGAAAACACCAGGGTGCTGCGGAAGGACCTCGATCACTGGCCCCTGCTGGAGAGCCCGGAGCTCCTTGGAAAGATCATCGAAGCTGCCCTCCTTCAGCCTTCGGACTGAGTCCTCCGCCCGCGAAGTTCTCCCAGCTGGCCGCGGTAGGCGAGATCAAGCGCCTCCATCGTATGGAGGACGGGCAGATCCAGGCCGCGCGCGCGCAGCCGACTCTTGAGCTGCATGATGCAGCCGATATTTCCGGAAACGACAAGATCGGCCCCTGTGCCGAGCAGGGCATCCACCTTCCTGTCGCCAATCTCACGGGCAAGCTCGGGCTGCTCAATATTATAGATTCCAGCCGAACCACAGCAGGCATCCGCGTCAGGAACGGGGACCAGCTCGAGACCCGGTATCTGCTCTAATAATCGACGCGGCGGCTGCCGGACTCCCTGGGCATGGGCAAGATGGCAGGCATCCTGGTAGGCCGTCCGCAGCGGCTTATCCAACGGCGCTGGCGCCTCGATACCAAGCCTGTCGAGAAAAACCGAGACATCCTCAACCCGCGAGCTGAAGCTGGCGGCCTCAGCCTCGCGACTCGTCCCCCTGAACAGCGCCGGGTATTCACTGATACCCGAACCGCAGCCAGCCGCGTTGGTCACCAGTGAATCCATCTCGCCGTCAAAGAAAGCCAGCAGAGATTCCGCCAGGTCGCGAGCCTGCCGCCTCTCCCCCGAATGAATGCTGAGGGCGCCGCAGCAGCCCTGACCAGCAGGCGCTGTGACCTCAACACCGTTTCGCGTCAGCACCCGAACGGTAGCCTCGTTGATGGAAGGAGCCAGGACCGCCTGGGCGCAACCCAGCAGCAGGCCGACCCGCCCGCGCTCCTCTCCCTCCGCCGCTGTGAGCGAAGAGATGCCTCGATCCCGGGGGGAACGGCCGGGGGAGAGCTCCAACATCGCCCTGAGCCCCCGCGGCAGGACTCTTCTTGTCCAGCTGAGCCATCTAGCCATCCACAAGGCAGGTCTGAGACGAGCAGGGTAGGGTAAGGTCTTGAGCACAAGGAAACGAAGCAGACGTCGCCAGGGCGACAGCCGGACCTGTTCATTCGAAAACGCCCGAAAAGGAGTCAGCAGAGCGCCGTATTCGACTCCGGACGGACAGGCCGGCTCACAAGCGAGACAACCGAGACAGCGGTCGATATAGGGCGCGACTTCGGGAAGCTCGACACCTCCCTCCAGGGTTTCCTTCATGAGAAAGATCCGCCCGCGCGGAGAATCCATCTCCTCGCCAAGAGCAGTGTAGGTAGGACACGCCGGCAGGCAGAAACCACAATGAACACAGGCCTCTACAGCCGCAAGCATGGCGGGGCCTTCGGGACCGAGATCAGCTGCCTGGATCTTATGCTGCATCGTTCCTATGGCTCCTGCCTGGGGGGATGGATAGAAAACGTTCCGGGACCATCAAGAACGGACCGAATCCGACCCTCAAACGGTCCCTCTTTCCTGTTGAGTAAAGGACCTGTGCTCGAGTCCGCGGAGCGCCACAGGATAAGCCCTGTCGTTCCAACGTTTAAAAGAAGCTCCTCCAGCTTCTCGAAAGACTCTCCAGCCGGCCAGCAAACCCACGCGACGCTGCCGCCGCAGCCGTAACGCCTCACGACCCCCAGCTCATCGAGGCGGCTGTCAAGCGCCTCGATAACAGCCAGGGTTGCGGGTATCTTGACGAAGCTATCACCCCTCGACGCCCAGGAGAACTCCCCCTCCCTCCGCCAACAGTCCTCCTCATCATCCACCAGCGTGCAGGGGAGACCGAGCAGGGTGCGCAGACGCTGGATACGGGTGGGAAGAACCGATTCGATCCCGCCGAGACGAAGCAGCAGGGTCCCGGGAGGCTCGAGCTCCAGGGCAAACAATTCCTCCACAGATGAATTCAGCCTGGCCACGGCCTCAACAGCCTCCGCGAGACCGCCGGCATCCACCTTCAAGGTCGCAAAGGCCTCCTTGCCCGGAAAGACCTTGAAGGTGAGATCTACCAGGACGCCAAGCTCACCGAGGCTGCCTGTCAGCAGCTTTGGGAAATCGAACCCGGCCGCGTTCTTGACCACCTTTCCACCGCCGCGAAGCTCACGTCCGTCACCATCGATGAAGCTCGCGCCGATGAGGAAATCACGGACCCCGCCATAGCGATAGCGGCCAGGGCCACTGACCCCCGAAGCAACGGCTCCCCCAATCGTCGAGCCTGCCGCGCTCAATGGTGGATCAAAGGGAAGGTACTGCCTGTTAGCGCTCAGCGCATCCTTGACCTCCGCAACCGGGGTACCACTCAGGGCGGTGAAGGTATATTCTCCCGGATCGTATTCGATGATGCCGCTGAGGCCGGAGAGATCGAGTATGGAAGTGTCGTCCGCAGCCGCCAGGAGAGCGGACTTGGTCCCTCCCCCGCGCGGCCTCAGCCGCTTCGAGGAGCGCACAGCCTCGACAGCCTCCGCTCGATTCCCGGGCGCGATGAGGTTCATTCCCTGCTGATCCTTCCCTCTCTCTCAAGCGGATGGGGACCGTGAAACTTCATAGCCGGAGGTTCTCCCTCCGGCAGCATCTTCCCCTTATTGGCTAATTCGCAGGGATCGATGGCCGCCCGAATCCTCTTCATCGCGTCGATATCCTCAGTTGAGAACATGTCATTCATATAGGCGATCTTCTCAACACCCACGCCATGCTCTCCGGTGATGGATCCTCCCAGCCCTACGCAGAGCCTCAGGATCTCACCGGCGAGTTCCTCTGCCCTCTCAAGCTCGCCATCGACCCTGCCATCATAGAGAATCAGCGGGTGGAGGTTGCCGTCTCCGGCATGGAATACGTTAGCTACACGAAGGCCGTGACTCGAGCCAAGCTCTTCTATTTTCCTCAGCGCCTCACCAAGACGACCACGGGGGACCACCCCATCCTGCACCAGGAAGTCCGGGCTGAGCCGCCCGGCTGCGGAAAAGGCGCTCTTCCTTCCCTTCCAGATCCTGGCCCGTTCCTCCTCGTTCTCTGCCTCGATAACCTCGCTGGCTCCGGAGGTCTCGATCAGCTCAAGCAGGCGAAGCCGCTCCGCCTCGACCTCCTCGGACGGCCCCTCGAGCTCAACGATCAGGACCGCGGCCGCGCCCTTGGGATATCCGGCATCCACAGCCGCCTCGGCCGCCTCGATCGCCAGGCGGTCCATGATCTCCATGGCTCCCGGCAGCAGCCCGGAAGCGACCACCAGGGAGACCGCGTCACCCGCGCACTCAAGGCTGTCGTAGGCCGCGAGGACGGTGTGGTAACGCTCAGGGCGCGGCAACAGCCTCAAGGTGATCTCGAGCGCTATGCCGAAGAGTCCCTCTGACCCGACAAAAAACCCGGACAGATCGGGCCCCACACCTTCGAGACTTTCCGAACCGAACTCGGCAAGCTCTCCATCCGGCAGCACGGCCTGAATACCCAGCACGTGGTTAGCCGTCATTCCATACTTGAGACAATGCGCTCCGCCCGAGTTGAAGGCTACATTTCCGCCGATCGTGCAGATCAACTGGCTCGATGGATCGGGCGCGTAATAGAGACCGTAAGCCTGGACCGCCTCGGACACCTTCAGGTTGACCACCCCGGGCTCAACGACGGCGACCCTCTCGCGCGGGTCGATCCGCAGGATGCGGTTGAGACGATTCAGCCCGATGACAACTCCATCTTCCACCGGCAGGGAGCCGCCGGAGAGACTGGTTCCGCTGCCGCGAGCCATGAAAGGAACACCGTGGCGATAGCAGGCGCGCACCGTAGCCACCACCTCCGCCGCACTCTCGGGAAGAACAACGGCCCTGGGACGCGCCTTGAAGGCGGTCAAGGCATCGGACTCATACGGGGCCAGCTCCGCGGCTGCGGTAAGCAACCGCCCGGGCGGATAGGTTTTCTTCAGGTCGTGGAGCAGTTCACTCAATTTGGCCGCCTCTTCAATCGCCGAATGGAGACATCATAGTCCCAGCCACACGTGGATTTGACAAGCCCTTCCCGCCCCCTCAAGTCTCTGCTAACATTCCCCTTGTCTTCGCACAGTCGCTGAACAACCAGAAATACATGCCTACCATCGACGAAATCCGCAACCTCCTCCTTAACGAACCGGGAGATGTCTTTCTCAACTACTCCCTCGCCATGCTGCAGAAAAAAGAGGG
>DCKY01000268.1:0-14958 GCA_002320775.1 Planctomycetes bacterium UBA1662 | reverse complement strand
ATCGCCGCCTGGTTCCACAAGGGCATGTTCCTGGCCGGCCTCGGAGAGGTCGAGGAGGCGAAAATCGTCCTTGAGGCGGGAATCGTGAGAGCCCGGGGATGTGGGGATGAACACGCCCTTGGCGAGATGTCAGAATTTCTCGCCACCCTCTAAATATGGACAGCGGTCTGAAATCAGTTAAAATCGCCTCGCCTGGATCGAGCCGCGAAATTCGAGTGCGAGGGTGGCGGAACTGGCAGACGCGCAGGATTTAGGATCCTGTCTCTTCGGAGGTGGGGGTTCAAGTCCCCCCTCTCGCACCATTTTTTCCGCTCGCGTAACGTTAGCGGTCCGCTCGTCCCTTGCCTCGGCTGAGCTCCTGGTAACGGCCCGGCACCAGGAGCTCGAAGGTCTCCGTAAGACCATCGGCCCAGCGCACCTTGGCCTGGATTCCTCCGGTTGGCGCCCCGCCAAGACCGAAGACCACCCTGGAGTCATTGGCCGCCAGGTAGCTGGCCGCGCTACGCACCTCCGCGACCCGGGTCCGTCCACCGGCCGTCAACTCGACCCGGCTTCCATAGGCATCCCGATTGCAGGCCCCGCCTCCCCTGAGCACCAGGCCGACCCAGGATTTCTTTCCGTTCTCGACCGTGTTGTTCTTCAGCAGAACACCGCGCTGAGCGAGGTTCACGATGTAGGCATCGAGATCCCCATCATTGTCAAAATCACCGAAGGCTGCGCCTCTTCCCACAAATCGTTTCGAGAACCAGGCACCGGATCGGGCCGAGACATCCTTGAAACGTCCGCGACCATCGTTCTCCAGCAGCTGGTCGGGCTGTTCGTAGCTGAGCCCCTTGCCGGGCTGGAGCTCTGCGATAAGTTGAACAATATGTCCGCGAGTGACATAGATGTCGAGATCCCCATCCAGGTCGTAATCAAAGAGCTTCGTCCCGAAGCCCAGGGGCTTGTAGGTCGCCTCGATAAGCCCCGCCTTGTAGGTCCCATCGAAGAAGAAACCATCTCCCTCACCCCTGTAGAGCGTGTCGGTCTCTTCAGCGTAGTTGGTCATGAAATAGTCCACGTGGCCGTCGCCATCGACATCTCCCCCGTCAATGCCCATGCAGGCTTCGCTGCGAGCGTGAGAGTTGAGAGCGACTCCGGCCTCGAGAGCGGCATCCTCAAAGCGGCCATTGCCCTGGTTGCGCCAGAGAAAATTCGGCACCGAATCATTGGCGACCAGGAAGTCGACATCACCATCCCCATCGTAGTCGGTAGGAAGAACTCCCAGCCCCTTCGCCATGATCCTCCCGGTCCGGGTCACTCCCGCGGATTTCGAGATGTCCTCGAACTTTTCACCGCCCCGGTTAATGAAGAGCGAATCAGGAGCCCCATCGTATTTATTCGGATGGCAATAGGACGGCAGCTTCCGTGAATTACCCGTGCAGGCCTTGTGAACCAGGGTGTCGTAGACCAGGTAATTGGTCACAAAAAGGTCCAGCAGGCCATCTCCGTTCACATCGGCAAAGGCCGCGCTCGCGCTCCAATACGGACACTCGACTCCGGCCTTGCGCGAGATGTCGGTGAAGGTTCCATCTCCATTGTTTCGGTAGAGGGTATTACGGCCGAAATTGGTAACGTAGAGATCCTGGTCTCCATCGTTATCGATGTCCCCAACAGCCGCGCCGGCACCATATCCCCGATCGGCGACTCCCGCCAAAACGCTCACATCTGTAAACTTCCCATCGGCTCCCTGGCGGTAGAGAACATTGGCCTGCGCGCCCGCCTTGCCGGCCCCGGCAGAATCTCCATGCCCCTGGACCAGGTAGAGATCCAGCAGGCCATCTCCATCGTAGTCGAACCACGCCGCCCCGCCGATCATCGACTCGGGCAGCAGCTTCTTGCCCACGGCTCCATTGACGTGCAGAAAAGAGATCTTTTTCTCCGCTGTCACATCCACGAAAGCATCCGCCGCCTCGCCGTCCGCAAACGGATAACAACCGCCTAAAACGGCAAAAAGCGTCAATACTGCCCGTAAGGAAGCGGCGTAGCTCTTCGGCTGAGATAAACGGAACATGCTGATACCAGACTCTGCTTTGACTTCCGGGACCTCGGGTTCTAAATTTTCCTGTCTGGCGCCGCGACCGAAACCGCGCTCCCCTTTAACAGGTAACGCCTTGATTCTACCAATTTCCCATTCGACTGCCACCACCAGAGCCCTTGGGCTGGCCATTACTGCTGTGCTGGTAATCCTGACCATTTGCGGCTGCAACCCCGATCCGGGACCAGGCGCCGGGAATTCTCCCGGCGCGCCGGAAGCGGCCGAGGCCGGCACCGTGGAACACGCCAGGAGGCTGGTCAATTCAGGCAGGGCCAGGGAAAGTATCTCGATCCTTAAACAGCTCGGCGACAAGACCGGCCCCGAGGCCCATGCGGTCCTGGCCCGGGCCTACCACCAGACCAGAAGGTGGACCCTTTCCATCAAATCCTCCGAGGCCGCCCTGGCAACCCGCCCGAACGATACAGACCTGCTCTACCTGAAGGCCGACAGCCTGCGCAACATTGAGGAACCCCAGGCTGCCAGGGACCTCCTGGAGACGATCCTGGAGCGAGCCCCGGACCATTGGGAGACCAAGCTCTCTCTCGGACGCATCCTCCAGAGGGTAACCAGTCCCGACAAGGCGATCGAGCTGTTCGAATCCTACCTCCAGGAGGCCCCGGCGAACCATTACCTCGCGGAAGAAGCCCGGCTGGAATACGGCAGAGCCCTGCGCTCGGTAAGGCGACACCAGGACGCGGCAGACCAGTTCGCTGGCCTCCTCGAGCGAGAACCCAGCAACAACATCTACTATTCCGAACTCTCCAGCACGCTCTACAGAATGCGGCTGCGGCCGCAGGCAAAACTACTGGAGGAAATCTACAGGGTGTTCTCCGAGCAGGCTTTCGAAGAGCACGTTGAAAAGGGACTCTTTTCCAGCGGGCGTGACGGAGTAGCGATGGGCCAGCGCGCCTGGAACAGGCGCAACCAGAAGCGCTTCCTCGAATCCTTCTCCGCCTACGAAGAGGCCCTGGCGCTCAACCCGGCGGACCCGAGAATCAAGATCTACTTCGCGGACCTGTGCCTCAAATTCGAGCGTCACCAGCAGGCCCTCGAGATCATCGAAAACGGAATCCGGAACCCCCGCGGGCCGCTCTCCGGACTCTTCGCCTCGTTGGGAAAAATTCACCTCTTCGCCGGACACGACCAACAGGCCGCCGCGGCGCTCAAGCGAGCCATCGAGGCCCTGCGACAGGAAGGCAACCTGGGAGGCTACAACCGCGGGCAGGCCGATGGACTCGCTCTCTACAACAACCTGGCTGAGACTTTCATCAACCTGAAAGACTACGCTGGAGCAGGCAGGGTCCTTGCCGCCACGCGCAAGGCGGGAGCGGAAAACTCCCGGCATCTCTACCTGGCGGGAAAGCTGTCGCTTCAAAACGGCCAGGCAGCACCTGCACTCGCCTATTTCGAGAAAGCTCTCCGGACTAGCGGCAACCAGAAGGGAACCCTTGCCGCCTGGAAGGCAGCGGCCCTCGCCCGGGGAGGAAAAACAGCCGAGGCGCTTTCTATTCTGCTAAATCCCGAAACGTATCCGGCTGACGCGGAGCTCCTTGATATCGTCCTCGCGGCCCTGCCCCCGAAACACCCCGACAGGGAGAAGCTGGAGAGCCTCAAGGCGCGCAGCCAGCTGGCCGCCCGGCACATCTCAGACCTCCAGGGAAAGCTCCAGGGCTTCAACCTTCGCGATGCCGGCTGCGCCAGGATCCTCTCCGAGCTCGGCGACACCTACGAAAAGCAAGGCAACCCCGCGGCCCTTGATTACTATTTCCTGGCCAGCGACATCGACTCCTCAAAGCCCGCTGTGCTGAAAAGGCTCCTGAAAGAGCTCGAAGAGAAACGGCATTATTTTACCCGCATGCGGCTGCTGCGACGGCTGAGGGATGCCGCGCCTGATGACCTCCAGGCTCTTGCCAGCCTCTCGGGCATGTATCTTGACCTGCATATCAGGCTCAGCGAAGCTCGCGACATGGCGCTTCGATGTCTTGAGGCCCGTCCGGATCCAGACTCGCATCTCCTTGCCTCCCGAGCCTCCCTCCTGCAGGGAGACAGGAAGGAGGCGCGCCGGCTCATCGAAAAAGGTCTTGAGCTCGCGCCTGGAAACGACCGACTGAAGAAGGCCCTCGAAGAGGCCGCGGACAGGTAAGGGCCCCGCCTCGGATGCGAGGGGAATTATCCCCTTCCCCCTGCTGGCTTCTCTGCTACGATAGCGGGCCGCGTGACCGGGAAAAAGACGCGGAGCGCTCTCCTCGAGCAATCCGCCAGCTACCCACCGGCAGGTCCTTTCCCATAAATCTCCGCCCCCACAACGGTACCAACCATGAAAAAATCTACTCTTGCAACGCTATTGATCTGGCTCGGCTTCATGTCGGCAGCCTCCCTCGCTGCGGCAGATGAACGCATTTCAGCTCTCTTCCTCGGCGACAATGGGCACCATCGTCCTCTCGAGCGGGCCAGACAACTGATCCCCGTTCTCAAGCCCCGAGGAATCGATATTGAGTACACCGACCGTGTCGAAGACCTCAACGCCGACAAGCTGGCCTCCTATGATTGCCTGATCATCTACGCCAACATTGGAAAGATCACCCAGGCCCAGGAAAAGGCTCTCCTTGACTTCGTTGAGGGAGGAAAGGGCTTCGTCCCCCTGCACTGCGCGTCCTATTGCTTTCTCAACTCGCCGAAATACATCGCGCTGGTAGGCGCACAGTTCAAGCGGCACGGAACCGGGATCTTCCATGTCGAAAACACCCAGCCGAAGCATCCGATCATGGAAGGGTACCAGGGCTTCGAGAGCTGGGACGAGACCTATGTACACGCCCATCACAACGAGAAAAACCGCACCGTTCTCGAGACCCGAAAGGAAGGAAAAACGAACGAACCCTGGACCTGGGTTCGAACCCACGGCCGCGGGAGGATCTTCTACACCGCCTGGGGACACGACCATCGCACCTGGGAGCACCCGGGTTTTCATGAGCTTGTGGAGAGAGGCATCCGCTGGAGTACGGGCGAGGACAAGTTCTCCCTGTCTCATAAGCGCAAACCGCACAGCGGGCTGAAACCCTTCGATTTCAAGAGTGCCAAGCTTCCCAACTACCTGCCCAACAGGCGCTGGGGAACTCTCGGACAGGACCTCAACCGGATGCAGAAACCGGTCTCTCCTGCCCGCTCACAGAAGCACATGGTGCTGCCGAAAGGATTCGAGGCGAGACTCTTCGCGGCGGAACCGGACATCACCAAACCGATCACCATGACCTGGGACACGAGGGGAAGGCTCTGGATCAGCGAAACGACGGACTACCCCAACGAGATCAAGCCCGAGGGCAAGGGGGAGGACCGGATCAGAATCTGCGAAGACACAGATGGAGACGGCCGGGCAGACAAGTTCACTGTCTTCGCCGACAAGCTGAGCATCCCGACGAGCCTCTGCTTCGCCGGCGGAGGCCTCCTTGTCCACCAGGCGCCCCACACCCTCTTCCTGCGTGACAACGATGGCGATGACAGGGCGGATGAACGAAAGATCCTCTTCAGCGGCTGGTCTACAGGCGACACCCATGCGGGACCGAGCAATATGCACTGGGGCTTCGACAATTGGATCTGGGGAATCGTCGGCTACTCTGGCTTCAATGGAAAAATAGGGGGCGAACAGCAGCGCTTCTCCACTGGCTTCTACCGGTTCAGGCCGGATGGATCGAGAGGCGAGTTCATCCGCAACACCAACAACAACTCCTGGGGCGTGAGCTTCAGCGAGGAGGGTGCCGTCTTCGGCTCGACCGCCAACCGGAACCCGAGTGTCTATATGCCGATTGCCAACCGCTACTACGAGGCGGTGAGGGGCTGGTCGTCAAAGCGTCTCGACACGAATTCGCAGACCGCTCGTTTCTACCCGATCACTCCGAACGTCAGGCAGGTAGACCATCACGAGAACTTCACCGCGGCGGCGGGGCACGCACTCTATACCGCTCGCAGCTACCCGAAACACTATTGGAACCGCGCGGCCTTCGTCAACGGACCGACCGGCCACCTCGTCGCCACCTTCCTCATCGAAAGCGTCGGCAGTGATTACCTGACCCGTAACAGCTGGAATCTGCTGGCAAGCGATGACGAATGGACTGCACCGATCATGTCCGAGGTCGGCCCCGATGGCATGGTCTGGATGATCGACTGGTACAACTATATCGTCCAGCACAACCCCACCCCCAGGGGCTACAGGAACGGAAAAGGCAACGCCTACGTAACACCCCTGCGCGACAAGGTTCACGGCCGCATCTACCGGCTCGTCTACAATGGCCAAAACGCCTACAGACCCCAGGATCTCCAGAAGGCGAGCCCCGCCCAGCTGGTCGCCCAATTATCCAACAACAACCTCTTCTGGCGAAAGAACGCCCAGCGCCTGCTGGTCGAGAGAGGAAACCACGATGTGGTGCCAGCCCTCAGCAGACTCGCGGCTGACCGCAAGGTCGATGAGATCGGCCTCAATACCGCCGCGATCCACGCGCTCTGGACGATGCACGGAATCGGCGCGATGGATGGTTCCGTACCCGCGGCTACCGAAGCCGCTCTCGGAGCGCTGGGACACCCTTCAGCAGGAGTCCGCCGAACGGCTCTCAAGGTGGCGCCTCGCACAGACAGCAGCTCAAGAGCCATCATCAAGGCCGGCAGCCTTCACGATCCGGCTGGACAGGTTCGCTTAGCGGCATTCCTCGCCCTCTCGGAAATGCCGCCGTCAAAAGACGCGGCTGCGGCCATCGCCGCGGCTATCAACCTGCCAGCCAATTCCGACGACCGCTGGATCCCCGACGCGGCGACCAGCGCCGCCGCCCGGCATGACCTTCATTTCCTCCAGGCTGTGGCGGGCTCGCAGGCGGCGGCCCGGCAGGATGCCAGGCATCTCGATATGATCGAACGAATCGCCGAACATTACGCCCGCGGCGCCCCGGCCGGAAACGCCGGAGACCTGATCCTGTCCTGCGCCGGGACGAACCGCTTGATCGCAGACCCCATCGTTCGGGGGCTGGCGAAGGGATGGCCGCAGGAACACGCCGTGAAGTTCACCGCCGCCGAGGAAAAGGCGCTGACAAAGGTCCTCACCAGGGTCTCGGGTCCGGTCAAGGGGCAGCTCCTCTCCCTGGCCGCCCGCTGGAAGACCACAGCTCTCGACACTCATATCGAAGAGGTCATCTCGGGCTATGTGAAAACGATGACATCTCCCGCGGCCCCGGAACAGGAACGAATCGAGGCTGCCTCCGAGCTGGTCTCCTTCCATGGAGGAGACCAGGACATAGCCGTGGAGATCATCGACGAGATCACACCAACCGCCTCGCCCAGCCTGGCAAAGGGCCTCCTCGAGGCTGTGTCGAAGAGCCAGGCCCCCGGTGTCGGAGGAGCCCTCCTCCAGAAATATGATTCATTGACCCCCGGAACGAGACAGGAAGTTCTCCGTGTCGTACTCAAACGGGCGGATTGGTCTCGCAGCCTGCTCGATAGCGCGCAGAAAAACGGCCTCGATCTCTCGGCGCTGTCTCTTGACCAGAAGCAGGGCCTCGCCAGGCACCCGGACAAGAAGGTAGCTGCCCTCGCTCGCGAACTGCTCGCGAAGGCCGGCTCGCTCCCCAACCCGGACCGCCAGAAAGTGATCGACAGCCTGATCGAGGTAACCCGCAAGCCTGGAAACGCGGGCAACGGCAAGGAGCTCTACAAGAAACTCTGCTCGAAATGCCACGTACACAGTGGTGAAGGCACGAACATCGGGCCCGAGCTGACCGGCATGGCGGTCCATCCAAAGGAGGAACTGCTCATCCACATCCTCGACCCCAACCGGAGCGTCGAAGGAAACTACAGGCAGTACACCGTCGTCACCCGCAAGGGAAAGATACTCACTGGCCTGCTCGCCTCTGAGAATCGCAACGCTCTCGAGATCTACGATGCGGAGGGCGCCAAACATATCGTCCTCCGGGAAGATCTCAAGCGGCTGGTCTCGAGCAAGCTCTCCCTGATGCCGGAAGGCTTTGAGAAACAGGTCCCGGCGCAGGGGATCGGCGACCTGCTCGAATTCCTCACCCAGCGCGGCCGCTTCATGCCCATCCCGCTGGGTAAATACGCCACCATCGTCTCGACCGCGGGAATGTTCTTCAGCAAGAAGTCCGGATTCGAGCGCCTGGTGTTCCCGGACTGGAAGCCAAAGACCTTTGAGGGAGTGCCGTTTCACCTTGTCGACCCCCAGGGTGACACGGTGCCCAACGTCATCATGCTCAATGGCCCCAACGGGAACTTCCCGCCCAGGATGCCGAAGATGGTGAAGCTCCCCTGCAACGCTCCGGCGAAGGCCATCCACTTCCTCAGCGGGGTGAGCGGATGGGGCTCGAAGGGAGCCCCCAATCGAACGGTCAGCATGATCGTCCGTCTCCACTACGCGGATGGAAAGCGGGAGGACCACCCCCTGCTCGACGGAATCCATTTCGCCGACTATATCGGCCAATTCGACGTACCCGGATCCAAGCTCGCCTTCAAGCTGCGCAGTCAACAGATCCGCTACCTCTCCATTCGTCCAAAGCGCTCGGAGACCATACGAGAGCTCGAGCTCATCAAGGGAACGGACCACTCAGCTCCCATCGTCATGTCCATCACGGTCGAGGGACCGTAGTAGCCTCGAAAACCGTCAGCTTCTTCGTTTCGCGATGAAATCGCCAAAGGAAGCCGCATCGAGGGTGTTGACCACCCGTTCGGCCTCGAAACCCGCCTTGCGGGCGATCCCGACTCCAAAGCGGATATCGGCGATCCCGGCAACCGTATGCGCGTCAGGATTGACGCTCGTCAACACACCAAGCTCACGGGCCCGGGGGCCATGCCGCCAGTCAAGGTCCAGGCGCCTGGGGTTGGCGTTGACCTCCACCACGACTCCTTCCTCAGCTGCCGCGCTGAGCACCCTCTCCATATCGAGCGCGACCCCATCCCTCCTCAGCAACAGCCGGGTGGTCACATGGCCGAGCATTGTCGTGTAGGGATTTGAGATCGCGCGCAGCACCCTCTCCGTCATCTCCTCGAGGGGCTGGTTGAAGCTCGAGTGCAGGGAGGCTATTACAAAATCAAAGAGCTCCAGCACGTCATCTTCATAATCCAGCGATCCATCAGCGAGGATATCCGACTCGATCCCCTTGAAGATCCGAAAGTCCTCCAGTGAGGCATTGAGACGGTCGATCTCTTTGTGCTGCCTCTTCACATCCGCTGGCTTGAGCCCGCCGGCGTAAAAGGCGGACTGGCTGTGATCTGTCACTCCCATATACGAGAGTCCCCGGGCGCGCGCCGCTTCGACCATCTGCTCGATACTCGCCTCCCCATCACTGTACTCGGTGTGCAGGTGCACCAGGCCCCGAATGTCCTTCTCCTCGACCAGCTCCGGCAGGCTTGAATCAGCCGCCTGCTCAACCTCTCCAAAGTTTTCACGGAGCTCAGGATGAATGAAATCGAGACCGAGCACTCGATGAACATCCTCTTCACTGGCGCACTCGATCAATTCGTCGCCGCGAAAGATCCCGTACTCATTGAGCTTGAGACCCTGCTTCTTTGCCAGTGCGCGCAGCGCCGTATTGTGTTCCTTCGAGCCGGTAAAATGACAGAGGGCGAAAGGCAGCTGGAACTCCTCGACCATCCGAAAGTCGACCCCGAGTCCGCCTGGGCAGCGCAGGCTGGTCTTGGACTCCCCCCTGGCTATGATCTCGGCCTCCTCATCCCAGGCACAGATGTGGTCAACGACCGCGGCAGGATCCGCCGTCGAAACCACGAGATCCAGATCCTTCATCACCTCCTTTGCCCGCCGGTAGCTGCCGGCAATTTCCACCTGCCGGACCGCGGCGCACCCCTTCATATACTCGAGCAATTCCGCAACCACCTGCTCGCATTCAGCTCTCAGGAACATACCCGACACCGACCGGATGTAATCGATCCCCTGAAGGATCTTCTCCTCTGTCCTGGCGCCAAAACCCTTGAAGCTGGCAAGGCGGCCTTCGCTGCAGGCCTCGGTCAGAGCATCGAGATCATCGAGCCCCATATCTTTCCAGATCACGCGAATCTTCTTCGGCCCGAGACCGGGCACATCGAGCATGGCCCGAACCCCAGCCGGTACCGCCGCGTGCAATTCCTCAAGCCTCGCAGTCTCACCTGTGGTCACCAGGTCCGCTATGATCCCGGCGATAGATTCCCCGACACCTTTCACTGAGGTCAGCTCCCCGGCCTCCACAAGCTTCGACAGGTCACCTTCCAGACCTTCCAGA
Source organism: Planctomycetes bacterium UBA1662 (assembly GCA_002320775.1). Classification (GTDB taxonomy): domain Bacteria; phylum Planctomycetota; class UBA8108; order UBA8108; family UBA8108; genus UBA8108. The sequence goes on along the minus strand of DCKY01000268.1, from coordinate 4,617 downwards.
GCCCTCGCCCCACTGCGGAAAGACCGAGATCGAAACGGATTATCGGACTCCAGATCGAGCAAATCGGCCATGAAATGTAGGGTCTTGACGACCTGGGTACGATCCAATGAACAAACTCCGCGGAAAGAAAAAAAAACCCGGATGGCGATCATTTGCCACCCCGAGATGTGTCGATATAATACCGGGTTTTCCCCTCATGTTAACAGGGGCGAAAATAGCCAGAGCAGCCTTGGAAACATGACTGAAAGTACAAAACTCAAGCCTATCGAAAGTATTCGTAATATCGCAGTCATCGCGCACGTTGACCATGGGAAGACGACCCTGGTCGACAAGCTGCTCAAGGAAACGGATTCGCTCCCCAGCCACCAGGACCTGGGTGAGTGCATCCTCGACTCCAACGATCTCGAGCGGGAGCGCGGGATCACCATTCTTGCCAAGAACATCTCTCTGCCCTACAGGGGCGTCAAGATCAACCTGATCGACACCCCAGGTCACGCCGACTTCGGCGGGGAGGTGGAGCGGGTCCTGCAGATGGCTGACGGGGTCCTGCTCCTGGTGGATGCCGCAGAGGGCCCCATGCCCCAGACACGTTTCGTTCTCAAGAAAGCTTTTGGCCATCGGCTGCGCCCGCTGGTCGTCATCAACAAGATCGATCGGCCCGACAGCCGCCTCGGCGAGGTTGTCGAGGAGATTGGCGAGCTCTTCCTCGAGCTGGCTGAAGAGCTCGAGCTCGACACCATCGACGACTTCGGCGGCGAGGACGTCCTGGACTTCCCGATCGTCTACGCCTCAGCAACAGGCGGCTACGCTCGGCTCAGCCCGGAAGATGAAAATGATAACGTAACCCCGCTTTTAGATATGATGATCGACCAGATCCCTCCGCCAAGCGTCGAGAAGGAATCTCCTCTACAGCTCCAGATCACCACCATCGACTACAACGACTATGTCGGACGTATTGGAATCGGGCGGGTCACCAAGGGCTCTATCGAAACCGGGGACAGGATCATGGTCTGCGGACGGGAAGAGAGCAGGGAAGAGGGCGTCACCGAGCTCTTCATCTTCGACAAGCTTGGCCGGGCGCCGATCAACAAGGTCACCGCCGGCGACATCTGCGCGGTAACAGGTATCGGCAACGTCGAGATCGGCGACACCATCACCGACCCGGAGCGACCCGACCCTCTCCCGCTCATCGATATCGACCTGCCGACCATCTCGATGGTCTTCCAGGTCAACGACAGTCCCTTCGCCGGAACGGAAGGAAAATTCGTGACCTCGCGGCAGCTTCGCGGACGGCTCTACAAGGAGCTCGAGTCCAATGTCGCCCTTCGTGTCGAAGATCTTCCCCTGGCCGGCTCCTTCGAGGTCTCCGGCAGAGGGACTCTCCATCTCGGAATCCTCATAGAAAACATGAGACGGGAGGACTATGAATTCCAGGTTGGCAAACCACGCCCCATCTTCATCGATGAAGACGGGAAGAGAAAAGAACCGATGGAGCTCCTTCACGTACAGACCCCCGAGGAAAGCTCCGGCAAGGTGATCGAGCTGGTTGGAGCGCGCCGGGGTGAAATGATACGTTATGAGCCACAGGGCGAGCGGATTCTCATGCAGTTCAAGGTTCCCGCGCGGGGCCTGATCGGGGTCAGCTCGCGCCTGATGAGCCTCACCGCCGGAGAGGCTATCGTCTGCCACAATTTCGATGGGTATGAGCCGCACAAGGGCTCGATACCAGGCCGCGCCGCTGGCGTCATGGTCTCCAGCGAGAGAGGCAAGGCCATCGGCTACGCGCTGTTCAACCTCAAAGACCGCGGACCCATGTTTGTGGCTCCAGGAGATCCGGTCTACGAGGGCATGATCGTTGGCGAGCATTGCAAAGAGGACGACATCACGGTCAACCTGTGTCGCGAAAAAAAGCTGACCAATGTCCGCGCCTCCGGCAGCGACAAGAACATCCTCCTGAGTCCCCCGCGGATCATGTCGATCGAGGAGGCTCTCGAGTATATCGAAGAGGACGAGCTCCTTGAGATCACCCCGAAAAGCTACCGGCTCAGGAAGCGTGTCCTGAACGAAAAACTGCGACGCAAGGACAAGAGGGACTGAGCAGCGCCCCTGCCGGACCGGGCCCCGTACGGGAGATTCCACGATGAGCTTCGAATTATGGAGGCCCGAGCTGCCCGAGCCCGGAGTCATCGCCTTCCTGGCACCCTGCCTGGCAATGTGGATCCTGGGGTTCGGAGGTCTCGCCGGCTGGCTCAAGCTGCGCCGCGGCCTGAGGACAGGAGACACCCGCAAGCTCTTCCATTTCTCAATCTTCTTTCTCGCCGCTGGTGTACACGCCAGCTACGGACCGGCGGGCGTCAACCTCCTAGGCTGCCTCGCGGCAATCTATATCGGCTATTGCCTGTTGAGCGGCGACGGCAACCCTCTCTACGAAGCCCTGGCCCGGGAATCCGATCACCCGAGAAGATCTCTTCATATCCTCATCCCATTCCTGGCTACTGCGGCCGGCGGCATCTGCTCGCTCTCGCTGTTTGGTGAATACGCGCTCTTCGGATTTGCCATCTGTGGAATCGCTGACGCCATCGCCGAACCGATAGGAATCCGTCTTGGCCGACATCGCTACCGCAGCCTGAATCTTCCCGGCTGCAAGGCTTCCCACCGTTCCTTCGAAGGGAGCCTGGCGGTATTCGCCGCCTCCTTCCTGGTCGCGGTTCTCATCCAGTCGACCACCCTCAACCCACTGACGCCGCTTTCCCCCGCCCACAGCCTGCTTCCGGCCGCCACCATCGCAACGGGCGCGACACTCGCCGAGGGACTGTCACCCCACGGAACGGATAATTTCACCATCCAGCTCGCGGCCTCCGGGCTTGCATTCACCTGCGCAAACCTCTCCAACGCGGCTTGAGTCCATCGGATCCCCCCCGGATGTGAGGAGGACCGCGAGGAGAGGACTTGGGTAAGTCCCCACCGCACGGTCCTTTTGTTGGCGGGCTCCTGTTAAGGAGTAACGTAGGGTGTTGGGTTTTGGGTCTCTACCCCTGTATGTGCAATTGCCATACCATTTGGAAAAAGAGACTTCTGTTGTCATAAGTCTTTATTTCCCAATAGAAGGTTATGGATAACCAGGACACCGTTTTGCCAAGTGACAGATTATCTGACACTTTTCGGCTTCCGGCTGCCCTGTGCAAACAACCCTAGAAGACCCTGCCAAAAACTGCCTTGAGGTAGCTCGATTCCGGGCAATGAGCGGAAACAGGATGATCCGATGCCGCACCCCCATGGTGGAAGATACGGAAATCCCGGCCGGAAAGCTCAGCCGCATGCTGCAGGATCCGTAGAAAATGTTCCTGAGAAACCAGTCCGGAGCAGGAACAGGTCAGGAGAATTCCCCCTGGAGCGATAGCCTGCATTGCCAACTTGTTGACATCTAGATAGCGCCGCTCCGCTTCTTCAAACCGATCTCGCTCTCGCGCCCATTTTGGCGGATCGATGATGATGACCTCGAAGGGCTCAACTGCGTGCCGCTGGCGCTTCAGGTAATGAAAGATGTCCTCATGCACCCACTCGATGCTGGTTCGATTGAGCTTCTCATTTCGCTTGGCCATAGCCAGGGCTTCTTCATCGAGATCCACCCCCACCACGCGGTCGGCTTTTCCAAGAGTACGGGCGGCGATCGACATGGCCCCGGTATAGCAGCACCCATCGAGCACCTTTTTTCCCCGCACCATGGCGGCCAGCCTGGCCCTGTTCTCCCGCTGATCGAGAAAAAATCCTGTCTTATGACCTGAGGGACTTACAAGCAACCTCACCTTTCCCTCTATAATCTCCACCTCCTGCTCCTCTCCTGGTCCGGGCGGCTGGTACTCCGGAACACCCTCACGCCGAGCGGCCACGCTAGGCGGCTTGAGCACCTGGCGATGGCCGGGAAACATATCCTCCAGGATCGCGCCAAGCTCCACCCTGCGATGGTAGAAGGCGTAGCTGTACGGCTGTACAACGAGCAGGTCGTTGAACTTGTCGATCACCAGTCCACCCAGTCCGTCCCCTTCACCATGAACCACCCTCCAGGAATCTGTAACCCTGTCGAGCTGGAGAGTCTCCAGCCGCAGATCGCGCGCGGCCTCCAGCCTCCTCCGAAGAAAATCTTCATCGAGTTGACACTCCACATCAGGCGTCATGATCCGAACCGCGATCTGGGATCTGCCATGGTAGAAGCCTCTGCCGACCGGCTCACCATCGGAGGCCTGCACGGCCACCTCATCTCCATCGGAAAGACCCGATGGGAAAAACTTGAACATGCGACGGAAGATCCACGGATGGGCGTTGAGAGTCTTCTCCCCTTTCAGTTCCAGCGTAGGCACTGAATAGGACGGCGGGTTAGAATGTTCTTGGGCCGACTCGGCGGAGGCCCCTTCTGATGTTTCACTCATGGCCTCGAAAGAAAACCCAAATCGACTCTTTTTTCCATTCCAAACCGTACAGCTTCTTTTTTCCTGCGACGAAAGGCCCTCCAGCGCCTGCTGATTGAATAGCGACCTTGCCTCCATCTGAAAACAAAACCACTGAATTTTCGAACCCTCGACTGGAAGCTCGGCACCTGCTGATCAACTACGACGAGAT
>DCKY01000103.1:16334-17782 GCA_002320775.1 Planctomycetes bacterium UBA1662 | reverse complement strand
GGCGTGTAGCTTCAGCCCACAGCCTTCAGCCGGGCATTCTTCAGCGCAGGCCACGTAGTCCGAAAAGGGAATCCTGATCTGACCGCTCGATGAATTGCTCGGGACTCCTACCTCGAAAGTGTGCCCGGTATTGGGGCTCTCCACCTGGACATGCATTCCGAAGAGAGTAGGGGCCATGGAACCCGTGGGGATCTCAAAGGCCTCGACGGCGAAGTGGCGTACGAATAAGGCCAGAATGATGGCCACTGCAATCGCTTCAATATTTTCTCTGAAGCTGTCGAAGCCGGAACGCTTCGCCTTGGGTTCGGTCTCCTCGCCGGATATCTCCTCAGACTGTTCCGGCTGATTGCGCCTGCTGCTCATGGCGGCATATTAGCATGACGTCTTTTCTTCGTTCAACGCCGCGGATGGGGAAAAGGGGTCCGCAATATTGTCAGGAGCCTGTGAGAGAGGCGAATTCTCCCCTGAAGTGCTCAAGAGCCTGTCCCCTGTGGCTCAGACGGTTTTTTTGTTCCGCCTCCAGCTCCGCGAAGGTCCGGCCGGTGGAGGCCTCTATGAAAACAGGGTCGTAGCCGAATCCTCCAGTTCCCGCTTCGTCGAGGGCGATGTGCCCCGGGCAGATTCCTTCGGAGTAAAAGAGCGCCTCGGGCTCGACTGACGCATCTTCCAGGACGGGTACGCAGCAGATCACGCAGACGAATTGGGCAGTCCGCTTCGCCGCCTCGACTCCTTCTAAAGCGTCCAGCAGCTTTCTGTTGTTGTCAGCAAAGGTGCAATTTTCTCCAGCGAAGCGCGCGGAGTAGACTCCCGGGGCTCCATCGAGCGCGTCGACACAGAGGCCTGAATCATCAGCGATCACCCAGCGTGGACGCTCGGAGGGATCAAGCCCGGCCGCCATCCTGGAGAAGTAGACCGCCTTGATCAGGGCGTTTTCCTTGAAGGTCACGCCGGTCTCCTCGACCTCCTCGCAGGGAGGGAGGTGTTCGATGCCCACCGTTCGTACCGAAAGGTCGTTGAGAACGGAGGAGATCTCCTCGAGCTTGTGCAGGTTTCCCGTTCCCACCAGCAACATCAGCTACTCCTTACTTCAGCCGGTCCGTTTTTTCAGGGAACATCGCGGAACCTCGCCTCGTTCTTCGCCCACCATTTTTTCCAGGCCGCGGCATCGTAGCCGTGGTCGACTCCCAGGGATTTGCTCAGCAGTTCGAGAATTTTCCCATTCTCCTTCACCTCGGCGACCCCGCCGTTGCCGGCCTTTTTCGTCACCAGCAGGTCAAAGACCTGGGGGACGCGTTTTTTCAGCAGGAGCTGGTTGGCGATTTCCGCGGCCCGTTCGATGGATCCTTCATCTCCCGGCTGCAGGAGGGTGTCGAGGGCCTGTCGAAAGGTCTCTTTCGGATAGAATCGTCTCAGGCAGATGTTGGTGACCTTGATCACCTTGGGGCTCG
>DCKY01000103.1:4420-16028 GCA_002320775.1 Planctomycetes bacterium UBA1662 | reverse complement strand
TTGATCACCTTGGGGCTCGGCTCGGCGAGCACCAGCCGGTAGAGCTTGTGAGCCGCCTTGACAGCCGCCGCCGAAGGTTTTGTTTTGCCTTTTGGTATTTCGGCCGGGAACTTGCTGAGCGCGCTCACCGCGACCAGCCGGACGCTCTCGTGGGGCGACTCGAGGTAGGGAGTGAAGAGCTCATAGGGTCGTGAGCCGGTATAGGCCATGATTTTACGTACGGCGTAATCGACCACTATCTGGTTGTCCGATTGGACGCTCTTGAAGAGAGAGGCTAATTGCTCGGTGTCGCCCTTGAAGATGAGGCGCTCTCGCTCTTCCGTGCTGACCCATTCACCCCGGTATTTAACAAGGCCCAGGTCGAGCTGCTTTTTACGCAGCTCTTTCTCAAGGATCCATTCATTTTCGAAGACCGTGTAGCCCAGTTCCCGTCGGGCCATCTCATGGTTGGGGTCGATCTTCAGCATGAGCTTGCAGATCTTCTGCTTCTGGGGGATGAGATATTTTTCTCGGGCCCAGGTGGCCAGGCCGGCCAGGTCGTCGAGGCTTGTGCGATCGATTGTCTCGAATCTCTTGATGAATACTTCCTGGGGCAGGGGTGCCTTGACGATTCTCTGTACATCCCGGACGGGCTTGATCACCGCGCCCCGAGTCGTCTCGATTCGGTAGGTGTTCTCCTCCTCGTTCAAGGTGATCTTGCCCTCGATGCTCTTCCCGTCGCGGAGGTAGACGATATCCGCTTGCAGGGATCCTGCCGAGAGAGCGCTGAGCAGGATGGCAGTATGGAGGAGGTTGGCTTTCATAAGTGTTTGATCAGATGGGCCTCGGAACCCCATCCAGTTTAACCCCTCCGGCTCCGGATCGAAAGAAGCTGCGGAGATCAGTCGATGCCGTTTATAAGCTCTGCCTGTTTTCTGATGATCTCGCTGATTCCCGCAGCGGCGAGGTCAAGGAGCTCATTCAGCTCCTGCCGGGAGAAGGGCTCTCCCTCGGCCGTTCCCTGGACCTCGAGGAATCGGCCTCCTTCGGTCTGGACAACGTTCAGGTCGACGCCGGCCCGGGAATCTTCCGAATAGTCAAGATCGAGGAGGGTCTCGCCTCCAACGATTCCTACGCTCACGGCACCAATGGCCTCTACCAGGGGCTGCTCACCCAGGCGTCCGTCATCGAGAGCCTGCCGGAGCGCGAGGCAGGAGGCAAGATAGGCGCCATTGACGGAGGCTGTACGGGTTCCTCCATCAGCCTGCAGGACATCGCAGTCGAGCTTCAGCGTCCACCCGGTGAGTTTTTCGAGATCCAGGACGGCTCGCAGCGAGCGTCCGATGAGACGCTGGATTTCCTGTGTTCTTCCCGAGAGCTTTCCGCCGCGCTCCCGCCGCCGCCTGGAGCCGGTCGAGGCGGGCAGCAGGTCATATTCCGCGGTGGCCCAGCCCTTCGAGGTTCCATCGAGGAAGGCCGGGACTCCCTGTTCCAGCGTGGCGGCGCAGAGGACTCGGGTCATGCCGCTTGAGTAGAGGACTGTGGCCGGGTGCTGTTCGAGAAACCGAGTGTTGACTTCAATGGTTCTCAGGCTGTCCGCGGGTCTCTCTCTTGCCATGACGATTCTGTCTCTCCTGGGTTTAGGTCCGAGACAGGATAAACCCGCGCGGACTATTTTTCCGCACTTCATTTGCTTCTTCAGCTTGCGCATTTTTCAACGGGGAGGAAGTTTTTCCAGCCGTAAAGCGGTATATTCAACTCCATGGAGAAACGGGTGTTCCTGACATTGTTGATCCTCCTGCTCGTGGGCTGTGGTTCGAGGCCGCGCAGGACGGTGGCTGATTACGCGGCCGCGCGGAAGAAGCCGGTAGAGGCTCCATCGGCGGAGGGAGTGGAGGGCTTCTTCGCAAGTCGCGACTCGGCGCTCGTTCACATCAATGGCCGGGTTCTGACCCGGGGAGATTTCCTGGAGGCCGTATTTCGTCAATTTGGGGAGAAGACCCTTCTCTCCGAGGTCATCAAGGAAGAGCTCTTTCTCCAGGAGGCCGAGCGCCGGAAGCTGAGCGTGGATCCGAAGGATGTGGAGAGCGAGGTTGAGGAGGTTCTCGGCGGAATGTCGAGGGACCTGGGCCGCGGCGACGAGGCTGCCGGGCGTATCAAACTTGCAGCTCTCTACGAAAAACAGGGCCTGGCCTTGAATGACGTGCGCGAGGAGCTCAGGAGGAAGCTGGTCGCCCAGATCCTCATCAAGAGGGTAACCATGGCCATGCGCGACCTTGCAGGCGTCGATCTTCGCGGTCTCTACGAGAAAAACAGGCGGTATCATACGCGCCACATCGCCTACAGCTTCCCTTCCTTTGAGGCCCAGCCTGATGCCGCCCAATTGCAGAAGAAGAAGGAGGCCAGGGCAAAGGCCGCGGGGGCCAGGGCCAGGATCGTTTCCGGCGAGCTCGATTTTGTCGCTGTGGCGAGGGCTGAGTCTGACGACCAGGTCACCCGGACCCTGGGAGGAAGCCTCGGCCCCATCACGGCGGAAACGGCGATGGCCGAAGCTCTCAAGAAGGTAATTTTTTCCCTCGCGCCCGGCCAGGTGAGCGAACCGGTTGAGAATCCCCGGGGAGGGTTCCATCTCTTCCAGGTTACGAAAATCGAACCTTCGAAGAAATATGATGAGGTCGCCGAGGAGGTGAGGAAAAACTATCTCAAGCGTGAGCCGGACATGGAAGAGATCCGTGAGGCATTCTATCGGTTGCGTGAACAGGCCCGGATCGACTGGCCTTCCGGGCGATGAAGGGAAGCCGATGGGCGAGGCAGGGTTCGAGTGGAGCGAATTTCAGCGGATTCCGGGAGTTGGACCGAAGCTTGCCGCCAAGCTCGCTGAGCTTGGAGTCCAGGGACTGGATGACCTGGCTGGGCGCTCCCCGGAGACGCTCTACCGGGAGCTGGGTGATGTGCGCCAGGCCCATATAGATCGCTGCGTCCTCTACGTTTTTCGCTGCGCCGTTTATTTCGCAAAGACGCCTAATCCCGATGCTGAAAAATTGAAATGGTGGGCGTGGAAGGATAAAACGGTGACCTGAGAGGAAGGTTTTTCGGCCGTAGGCACCGGAGCCTTGGCCAGGAGAGAGATGGAAGCAGGCTATGGAAGAAGCTGAAGTGAGCGAGACCGGGAAGCAGGAGCCTGAGGCCACCGAGCCTGAAGCCGCCGCCCCGGATGCTGCCGTTGAGACGGCTGAGGATCCGGGCGCTCTGACAGAGGAAGAGCTCCCCCGAGCCATCGAGGCCGTCCTGTTCTGCGCCGGTGAGCCGGTGACGATTCGTGAACTGGCGGAGCTGTTCGAGTTCGGGGTGCACGACGTCAGGTCAGCGGTCGAGAACCTCAGGGAGGAATACATAGAGTCCGGCAGAGCGTTCCGCGTTGAGGACATTTCCGGCGGGGTGCAGCTCCTGACTCTTTCTGAATTCGATCCATGGCTTCGCACCCTGCACCAGAAGCGGCGCAGCAGCAGGCTCTCTCCCGCGGCGCTCGAGACCCTGGCGATCGTCGCCTACAAGGGGCCGATCACCAAGGCTGAGCTTGAGTCGATTCGAGGTGTGCAGTGCGCTCCGACTCTCAACACCCTGCTTGACCGTGAGCTGATCCGGGTCGCCGGCAAGGCTCCGGGCCTGGGCCGTCCGCTTCTTTACCATACGACACCGATGTTTCTCGAGAGCTTCGGTCTCGGGAGCCTCAAGGATCTTCCTGAGCCCGAGACTCCACCCTCCAGGGAGGAGCGCGAGGCTCTCGAGGCTGAAAACGAGGAAGAGTCGGAGGTCCCAGAGGCCGCCATGGAAGCCCAGCTTGCAGATGGAGGCCAGGAGGAGGACGCTCCGCCCGGGGCCGCTGGCGACGAATCGCCACCGGAGGTTGAGGAGGAGGCCGCGCCTGCCGTCGATGATGAGCAGCCGCCGGAAGATCCCGATAGCTGAGCTCCAGCTCCCCGGGGGCTATCGAGCCGGTTTTTCCGAGACGCAGTAGAGATGGCGTTCGCCCCGCAGAAAGAGCTCATCTCCAATAATGGCAGGTGAGGCGGAAAAAGAATCCTCCAGCTCGTTGGTCGCTATCAGGGCGTAATCACCGTCGCTTTCGATCACCAGCATCACGCCGTTTCGGCTCATGACATAGACCTTGCCGCCCGCTCCGACCGGTGATGAGTAGATCATCTGGAACCCGGGAAGACGCCTGGGGCCGAAGATCGGCTTCCCTGTTTTCGCGTCCATGCAGCTGAGAAAGGCCTGCAGGTGCCGGATGAAGAAGAGCTTGCCCTGGTAGAGCAGGGGAGATGGAACGTAGGGGGTGTGGCGGTCAATCTTCCAGGCGACCGCGTCGGTTCCCGTCAGGTCGCCGCTGGCCCCCTCGAGCCTGATGGCGAACATGGCCTGGAACTCGTAGCTGCTGGCGGCGTAGAGAAAGCCATCAGCGGCCACGGGCGAGGCCACGACATTGTTCGACAGCCCGCCGCATTCCCAGATGACCCCGCCGGTGGCGAGGTCGTAGCTTCGAACGCGGGTCGTCGCCGCGATCACGGCCTGGGGTCTGCCGGCCTCTTCGATAATCAGCGGAGTCGACCAGGATGAGACCTCGTCGCGAGCCACCCGCCAGAGCTCCTTTCCGGTCTGCCTGTCGAGCGCGAGAGCGAATGAGTCTCCCTCGTGGTCCCAATTGACCACCACGGTGTCCCCGTGGAGAGCTGGGGAGCTGCCCTCGCCGTGGCCGTGCTTGACCTTCATGTCGCCGAGGTCTTTTTTCCAGGCGAGCTCGCCACCGATGTCGAGGCAGTAGATTCCCCTGGAGCCAAATGAGGCGATGACATACTCGCCATCGGTGACCGGGGAGCAGGAGGCCCAGCTGCCCGTTACGTGGGTGCTCTCATGCGGCCGCTCTTCATTGACGATCTTTTCCCAGAGGATGGAGCCATCTGCGCGGTTGATAGCCAGCACCACCGAGCGCTGGCGGTATTCCGGGTCCACGTTGTCATGGTCTCCATCAGAGTGCTCGTGCTCCTCCTCCGTGGCCTCACCAAAGGACGCCGCCGAGGTCAGGAAGATGCGGTCGCCCCAGATCACGGGGGTCGAGTGACCCTTGCCCGGAAGAGCCGTCTTCCAGCGGACATTTTTTTCTTCGCTCCATTCGATGGGAGGGGAGCTGTCGGGCGAGGCACCCGTGCCAAGCGGCCCGCGCCAGCTGGCCCATTGTTTCTCCGGGTCGAGCTTCGCCTGCGGAGCCTTTGCTCCGGTGGAGGGCGGGGTCTCGCGGTGGGCTGTCCCCTCGGGCTCCGGTTCGGTCTGGCTGCAGCCCGCGCCCAGCGTCGCCGACGAGAGAATCGCCAGGAGCAGAAGCGTAGGTCCGCTGAGGTTGTCTTTCTTCAGGCGCATTTTCCTGTTTCCGTGGTCGGGGGTCTTCTTCAGCATAACCTCCGGCCAGCGCTCCCGACAGGGGCCGAGGCCGGCATAGGACATTTTTAGCGGTATTCGATACGCAGGCCCCGTGATTGTGTGAATAATTGTTTCATTATGAATACGAACTACATATTTAAAACAGTCGTTCTTCTGTTTCTGGCCGTTCGATTGCCCGCGGGCGAGGTAAATCCTCCACGTGCCCTGGCCGAAGAGATCATCGCCGAGAGCGGGATCAAGGGAGGCCTGGTGGTCCATGCCGGCTGCGGGGATGGGAGCTTGACAGCTGAGCTTGGCGAATCCGGTCCCTGGGTCGTTCATGGGCTGGAGAAGGATCGGAAGCTTGTCTCGGCGGCTCGCCGGCATGTCCAGGCGCTCGGCCGCTATGGCCGGGTCTCTGTAGAGCCCTGGGCGGGGAAGAGGCTTCCCTACGCCGACAACCTGGTCAACCTGCTGGTCGCGGGCGAATCAACGGAGCTTGACCCGGCCGAGGTGATGAGGGTGCTGGTGCCCCAGGGGGTGCTGCTGGTCAAGGCCGCCGGCAAGTGGAAGCGCACGGTCAAGCCCTGGCCGGACGAGATCGATGACTGGACCCATTTCCTGCATGGCCCGGACAATAACGCGGTCTCCCGGGACAAGCTTGTAGGTCCTCCCCGCCACATCCAGTGGGTCGGGGACCCCAAGTTCTCGCGCGCTCATGAGCAGACCGCCAGCTTCAGCGCGGCGGTGACCTACAGGGGCCGGATGTTCTACATCATCGATGAGACCCCTCCGGTGGATATCCGTCTCAAGTCGCGTTGGTCCCTGGTGGCCCGGGACGCTTTCAATGGCATCATCCTGTGGAAGAGACCGATGCAGCGCTGGGTGAACCAGCTGCGTCGCTTCAGATCGGGACCGGCCAGCCTGCCGTTTCGACTGGTCGCGGCGGACGACCAGGTCTTCGTAACTTTCGATTTTGAGGGTCCGGTACATGTTCTCGACGCCTTCAGTGGCAAAACACAGAAGGTCATCAAGGGCAGCGAGAAGACCAAGCAGATCATCTACAGGGAGGGCTATCTCCTGCTTCTGAGCGATGACGAGGTCAACCAGATGGAGAAGATCGATGCCGCCCGCCGCCGCGGCAAGTTTCTCAAACACCATTGCCATGTGATGAAGGTCGATGTCTCCACCGGCAAGACGGTCTGGAAGAGAGACATCGATGAGCTGGTCTTTCCCTGCATGGCCCTCAAGAACAACCAGGTTCTCGTGCAGACCCCGACCCGGGTGATGGCCCTGGGACAGGAGTCGGGCAAGGATCAGTGGTCGGCGGATTTCCAGACCGAGCTGCCGATCTCGGGTAACAAGCTGAAGAACGGCGAGATGCAATGGGAGGCTCCGACCCTGGTCGCCAGTGACGATGTTGTGCTCAGCGCGGACTTCAAAAAGATCAGGGCCTATGATTCCAAGTCCGGTAAGGAGCTCTGGAGCGGTAAGAGCACCAACGGCTATAACGCGCCGGCCGATGCGTTCCTGATCGACGGCCTCCTGTGGATGGGAGACAAGGGCAGCCGCCGGGCCCTGGACCCACGTACCGGCCAGCTTCGCAAGACCCTGCCAAACAAGGGTGGCTATATGCACGCGCGCTGCTATCGCAATAAGGCGACCGAGCGTTTTCTGATGCTTGGCCTCATGGGAGTGCAGATGGTTGATTTTAAAAATGGCGAGGTCTGGATGAATGACTGGATCCGCGGCACCTGCCAGTACGGTGTCATGCCCGCTAATGGCCTGATCTATATCCCTCCGGATTCCTGCGCCTGCAATATGAAGACCAAGCTCAATGGGCTCTACGCGCTCGCCTCTGTCCGGCAGCCGCGTCCCGCGCGGCCCGAGGTCCTGCTCGAGAGAGGGCCGGCCTGGGAGTCTCTCGCGAAGGGAGGAGCTGAGAAAGCCGTCGCAGCGGCGGATTGGCCAACCTATCGCGCCAACCCGGCCCGCAGCGGCCTGGTGGATTCAGAGGTTCCGGTGAAGCTCGAGTCCGGCTGGAACAGCGAGATCGGCGGCAAGCTGTCGAGCGTTTCCGCGGCAGGCGGCAGGGTCTACGTCGCGGCTGTGGATCGGCATACAGTCTATTGTCTCGATGCTGAGACGGGCAAATCGCTCTGGAGCTACACCGCCGGCGGGCGGATCGATACGCCCCCGACGATCTATCGCGGCGGGGTCTATTTCGGATCGGCCGATGGCTGGGTCTACGCCTTGCGCTCGGAGGATGGAGAGCTGGCCTGGCGATTCCTCGGGGCTCCTGATGACCGCAGGATCTTTGTGCGCGGCCAGCTCGAGTCGGCCTGGCCGGTACATGGGAGCGTGCTGGTGAGCGACGGCAAGGTGATGTTCGCCGCGGGGCGCTCATCGTATCTCGATGGGGGGCTTCGCCTCTGTCGGCTCGACGCCGCCACCGGTAAGCTGATCTCCGAGGCGACCGTTTATTCCCCCGGCGCCGATGGCAAGCAGCCGGCTGAGAGAGGCCGGGATGTGAGAGGGCTGCTCAACGATGTGCTTCTCGGTGATGGCGAGGACTTCTATATCCGCCACTGTAAGCTTGATTTTGACAAGGGCTCCGAGAGTGAAGGGGGTGTTCACCTCTTCTCGCCGCTTGGGCTTCTTGATGACACCTGGTGGCATCGCGCCTATTGGGTTCTGCACAGCGAGTTCCAGTCCCATTGGAGCGGCTGGTGGAAGGTCGGAAACAGGGTGCCGTCGGGCCGGATTCTTTCCTATGACGACAAGGCGATCTACGGTTTCGCTCGCGACCGTTACGCGGGCGGAAATACCGGCCAGTGGAGAGGTGGAGAGAAATACCAGCTCTACGCCTATGACAGGAGCAGGCCACTTCCAAAATCTCCGGCGCGGGTGAAGAAGCCCGCCAAACCTTCAGTCGACCGGAAGGGGAAGCCCAGGAGGCAACCCAGGAAGAAGGCTCCGCCCCTGAAGCCATTGACCTACCAGTGGACTTCCGAGGTGCCTCTGCTGGCGACCTCTCTTGCGGTCACCAGGAACGCTGTGTTTCTCGCCGGGCCTCCCGATGTGTTCAAGGCCGCTGGCAAGACAGGCAACGAGGCGCTGGTTCTCAAGGACGCCGAGAAGGCGCTGGCGGCCTGGCAGGGAGACGGTGGAGGCGTTCTCTACAGCGCCAGGAGAAGTGATGGAAAGGAGCTCTCGCGCCTGAAGCTCCCCTCGCCACCGGTCTTTGATGGGCTCGCTGTCGCCGGAGGGCAGCTCTACCTGTCGCTCAAGAACGGCAGCGTCCTGCAGCTTCACGAGCGGAAATAGGCGAGGCGTCTGCCCCCGGGAGCCGGGTCTGCCGGGCGTTTAAAAATCTTAGGAGGCGGCGTCCGCGGCTAGGCCTGGGACATCGAGCGCCTGGATGCGCTCCATGACCGCCGGGATGATCTCGTTCAGGATATCGGATCCCATGGCGAAGCGAAGTCCGGCCGCCTCGAAGAGCTCCGGCAGGCTCCTGCTTCCTCCCAGCGCCAGCGCCTGCTGGTACTTTTTGACGGTGCCGTCGTGATCCCTGCTCTCGGCGAGCCAGGCCTGCAGGGCGCCGATCTGGGCGATGGCGTATTCGATATAGTAGAAGGGCTGTGAGAAGAGATGTCCCTGCCGGTGCCAGAGGTAGGCGAAGTGGTCCTCCATGCCGCTCCAGTCGATATGAGGCGAGAAGCGTGAGGCCAGCTCGACCCATTCGTCTCTGCGTTCCTGTCGGGAGTGGCCGGGGTGGGTGTAGAGCCAGTGCTGGAAGGCATCGATGGTCGCGACCCAGCCGAAGAGATCGACGATGCTCTCAAACTGCAGGTATTTGTGTTCGCGCGAGTCTTCAGGATTATAGATCTCATCGATTCGTTCGAGGCCGAAGAGCTCCATGCTCATGCTGGCGACCTCGCAGAATTCCATAGGCGCCGAGCGGTAGTCGCCGAGGGGTTCCTCCCTGGTCGCGAGGGTGTGGAAGGCGTGGCCTCCCTCATGGAGCAGGGTCTGGATGTCAGAATGGGTTCCCACCGCGTTGAAGAAGATGAAGGGCAGCCGCATGTCCTCGATGGAATACATGTAGCCGCCGGGCGCCTTCCCGGGCCGGCTCATGAGATCGAGGAGCCCGTTGCGGTCGAGGATGTCGAATTCTTTTTCGAAGATGGGATCCACCGCGCGGAAGAGGGTCTGCGTTTTTTCGATGTACTCGCGTTCGGTCTCGAACGGGGCGCTCGGCGGGCGACCGAAAGGGCTGACCACACGGTCCCAGGGCCGCAGCGAATCGATAGAGAGCTTCTCGGTTCTCTTGCGGGTAAGCTCGCCTACCGCGGGCACGACAATCTCCTCCACGGCGGTATGGAAGGCCGCGCAATCTTCGGGACCGTAGTCGAAACGACAGAGCTCCTGGAATCTGTAGTCGCGGTAGTTGTCATAGCCTGCGTTGAGGGCGATCTGGTGGCGTGTGGCGAGTTGTTGGTCAAAGAGCTCCTCGATGCTCTCTCTGTCCTGCAGGCGGCGTTCCGCCAGCTTCCTGAAGGCTCTCTCGCGAAGTTCCCGGTCGGGTTTCTCCAGCAGCGCGGAACATTGCTGGGCGGTCAGGGTCTCGCCATCGATCTCGACCGTGATGGCTCCCTGGATCTCCATGTATTTCGAATAGAGCTCGGTGTCCTCTGTCTCCAGGCTCGTGTTTTCTTTCCTGAAGAGCTCAGCTTTCGTCTTGCGCCGCCGGTCAAAGAGCTCGTAGCGGTCGGGGAGGCCCGGGCGGGCGGGGCTGGCGAGGTACTTTCGGTCGAGGTTGTCATTGAGCTCGCTGTAGAGGGGTACCACCTCACGCTGGTAGGAGAGGAAGCTGTTCTTGATCGTCTCGTCAACCGTGTCGCAGGTCTTGGCGATATAGCGCCGCGCGTTTTCAGCCTCGACTGTCGAGGTGAGCTCGCTCCAGTCCCGCAGGAAGCTCTCGAGTTCCTCAGCGGTTTCGATCGATCTGTCCAGCAGCGTGTCGACTCTCTCCCTCAGGCTGTCGAGGTCGGCGGGGTCGAAGTCGGCAGGGATGAAATTCAGCTCAGGGGTGCCGGTGTCAGGTTTCCGGGTAAGTTGCATAGCTCGTCCTATAGGTCATTTCCGATTCGCCTGCTCAGGCAAAAAAACAGGGGTCTCATGACTTTCACCACGAGGCCCCTGCGGAATAAATGGCGCGCCCACCAGGATTCGAACCTGGAACCCCCGGTTTCGTAGACCGGTACTCTATCCAATTGAGCTATGGGCGCACCTATCGTCTCGTTTCAAGTTGTAGGATATTAGGAACGGAGTAGAAGTCTATCAAGATATTTAATCGAGTCCTACGGCATTGGCCAGGATCTCAGAGGGCCGATTGCGCCGGTGTCAGCCTGGCTGATATACTCCCGGACACCCGCAACGGAGGATACCGTATGAGCGATGAGAGTTCTGCCTTCATGGAAGACCTGAGTCCCGAACATTTTATGGGAGAGGCTCTCAAGGAGGCCCGCCGGGCCTACGAGGTTGAAGAGGTTCCAGTTGGGGCGGTGATCCTGGATGTGGCTACCGGCAGGCTGGTTGCCCGGGCTCACAACCAGCGTGAGCTTCTGAGGGATCCGACCGCGCACGCGGAGATCCTCGCGATTACACAGGCGGCGGATTATTACAAGTCCTGGCGCTTGACGGGCTGCGTTCTCTACGTAACTCTCGAGCCCTGCCTCATGTGCGCGGGGGCGATTGTTCAGGCGAGGATTCCCGAGGTTGTCTATGGCGCGGTTGACCCGAAGGCCGGCGCCCATTGCTCGGTTTTCGAGGTCCTGGCCAATAGCGCCAACAATCATTTCCCCCGGGTCCAGGGTGGTATCCTGGCTGATGAGAGCGCCGACCTGCTGCAGAGCTTCTTCAGGGAGAGGCGAGGGGGGGAAGGGAAGAAAGGCGATCCGGGCTCGTCCAACGGGGCCTGCGGTTGATTTCCGGCAGGTGAGTGTCCGGCTTCCCGGCCGGTCATTTTCGCTCTCTTTTTTTCTCTCTTTGCCAGCCGAGCTTGCAATGAGACGGGCAGTTTCGGACAATCCGCATTGAACAAGCCGTCGGAAAGTACTCAGCGGAGAGATGCCGGAGCGGCCGAACGGGATGGTTTTGAAAACCATTGACCTCGCAAGGGGTCCCTGGGTTCGAATCCCAGTCTCTCCGC
>DCKY01000103.1:979-4134 GCA_002320775.1 Planctomycetes bacterium UBA1662 | reverse complement strand
CAAAGGGGCAACTCTTTCCTGGGTTCGAATCCCAGTCTCTCCGCCATTTTTCTTTTCCCACAGGCTCTCGAATGCCTCTGCGGTCACGGTTTACGGCTTTCTTGAGTGACGGCTTGGTTGGACCCGTTTCGTCTTTTATAATTCAGGTTGCTGTCCGATGAGTTCGGAAAGGTCTGATTACCCGGCAGGGTTGACCGGGGATCGTGTTTGCGAGCATGTTCTGTTCCCCTTGAGGTAGCGCGTCTCGACGATGGGTAGAATCTTCAACATATCGACTTGCCTGTTTCTTCTTGTCTGCATGAGCGCATGCAGCACGATCGAGACCGAGCGACGGGACTGGAGTGACTACAGGGGGCCGGGCTATGTCTATTTCCAATTGGAGGAACCCCGGCCCATCGAGGTCCTGGGTGATCCGCTCGAGCCCTTCAACCGCGCTGTAGGGGCGGCGAATTTTGTTTTTCTGAACTACTTCGTGGCTCCCATGAGTACGGCCCATCGTTTTCTCTTCCCTTCCCGGGTTCGAAAACGAATCAGCAACTTCACCTACACGATGGCCTATCCCAAGCGCTTTGTGGCGAATGCCATGGAGGGTGATTTTCTGACCGCGGGGATAGAGACCTCCCGGTTCCTGGTCAATGGAACCATTGGCTTGGCGGGCATCTTTGACCCGGCCACTGACCTGGGAATCGAGAGGCCGGCTCCTGAGGACATTGGCCTTGCCCTGGCCGCCTGGGGGTGGGATTCGAGCATCTTTCTGAACCTTCCCTACTTCGGTCCGAGCTCGGTCCGCGATGGGACCGGCGAGATCTTTAATTTCGCCCTGACACCTACCAACTGGATCCCGGGTGGATTCATCGTTCTCGGTATCAACTCCCGCTGTGATGGGATCGAGGACCTCTTGAGGTTGGTGCGGACCTCGCCCGATCCCTACGAGGCCTCCCGTTTTTTCTGGTCCATCCAGAGAAATGCCCGGGTTGCCGGAGTGGAGGTCGCGGGGACGGAGTCGCCGGCCGAGGACTCCCTGATGGCTCTCTACCTGGCGCTTTCCGACCGTGATTTCGCGGGGGTCGGTGAGGCGGGCGAGGTGTTTGTTCCGGCGACGGGAAAATGGCTTCCCTACAGCTACTGGCTGCAGCCGGGAGCCGCCCCGTTGCTCTATATCCTGCCCGGTCTCGGATCCCATCGTGAGAACGAGAGAACGATAGCGCTGGCGGAGATGGGCTACAAGCGCGGCTTCTCGGTGGTGCTTCTCAGCAGCTCATTTCATCCGGAGTTCATGGAGACGGCCTCTACCCAGCAGACTCCCGGCTATCCGCCGGAAGATATTCCGGAGGTCAGGAAGGCTCTCGAGCTGGTCCACTCCGATCTGACTGGCGCCTACCCCGCCCGCTTTACCGGCAGGAAGGCCCTGATGGGAGTGTCGATGGGAGCCTACCAGGCTCTCTTCCTGGCTTCGGAGGAAGGTTCGGAAGCCGAGGCGTTCGACCGCTATGTCGCGATCAATCCGCCCGTGAGCCTCCGCTACGGCGCCGGCCGGCTTGACAATATGTACCAGGCCGTCAACGCCTGGCCAGAAGCGGAGAGAGAGCCGCGCATGCTGCAGGCCCTGCGGAAGGCGGCGGCGCTGGCAGACGATACCTTGAAGATTGAGCCCGGCACAGGGCTTCCCTTCGATCTCGAGGAGTCACGCTTCCTCATCGGGCTGGAGTACAGGTTGGTATTGCGTTCGGTCATTCACGAGAGCCAGCGGAGAAACCCGGCAGGAGTCCTGCTGACTGAAATGAGCGCCTGGGAGCCGACGGCTTCCTACCGCGAGATCAGCGATTATTCCTGGATGGAATATTTCTACGCATTTGTCCTTCCCGGTATCTCGTCGAAGGAACCTGGCGCGAAGGAAGACAAAGAATTTTTCGACCGGGCGGATCTGCGTTCCCTGGAGGACTCGTTGCGAGACAAGAAGGCGGCCTTTGTCTTCACCTCCGACAACGACTTCCTGCTCTCCGAGGATGACCACGCCTGGCTCGGCTCAACCTTCAGCGAACGCCTGGAGGTTTTCGTTGGAGGCGGGCACACGGGCAACCTCTACAAGAAGGATGTCCAGGAGAAGATCTTCTCCGTGCTCGATGACCTGCTGGCTGCGAGTGAAGTTACCGGGCTCTGAGTGGACCGGGCTCTGAGTGGACCGGATGCTGAGTGGGCCGGGCCTGAGTGGTCGGCGGATAAGCCCGCTGTCTCCCGGGGGAAGATGAGAGCCGCTTGAAATTTCTTCCGCCGGTCTTCCGGCAAGGAGCAGATGCGACTTTATTTTATAGGGAAAATATGTTCGGCTGTTGCGGTACTGGTGCGGATGTCCTTCAACCTATAGTTCAGGAGATTTGAAGATGGCAGCAATCGGGATGATTTTGATGGCAGGTGGCTCGATAGCCGCATTGGTAGGCTCAATCCAAATATTAATAGCCGCGTTTAAGGAGAGTACTGGGCAGGGACTCTTAAGTTTTTTCCTCGCGCCTTATATGCTCTATTACATATTTACCCGGTGGGAAGCTTGTAAGAAAGCCTTCCTGATGAGCATTGGAGGCTCTGTTGCTATCGTTCTCGGCAGTATAGTTGCGGCCATGGGGGCGGCCTGATAACCCCCGGCTTTTTTCCCTTTGCGGTCAGTATGGCATCGGGAAATATTTAGGCCACCACTAACGGCAGCTGAAATTTCTGTGAGCACCCGCTTGCTCCGTTCCGGAGCGGGCGGGTGCTTTCATTTAGAATGAGTGTTCGCTGCGATGTGGGGCTTTTAGTGGCGGCGGGTAGGATGTATAAAGAGGGAATGAGCAGCCTGACACCCCCATGGGGAACCCCTGAGTCTTCCAGAGATGGAATTTCACGCCGCAGCGCCATCAAGCTCGCGGCGGCGATGGCCGGAGCATCCGCCGCCGGGGGGAGCCTGGGCGCGGAAGAAAAGAAGCCTGATGCGCGAAGGGCTTCTCCGAAGCGCTACAAGATGAAGAAATCCATCAACCTCTGGGCCTTTCCCTACCCGGACCGGATGAACCTGCGGGAATGCCTGCAGCTGGCGAAGGATGCCGGCTTCGATGGAATCGAGCTCAACTACAACCTCGAAGATGATCTCTCGCCGAAACACGGCACCAGGCACTATACCG
>DCKY01000103.1:475-627 GCA_002320775.1 Planctomycetes bacterium UBA1662 | reverse complement strand
ATCGGGATCGCCATCAGCGGCCTGTGCTCGTTCCTGTTCTGGCCCTATCCGCTGACCAGCAACGATCCGGCCGAGCGTGCCCGGGGTATGGAGCTCGCTTCGCTGATGACTCGCGCCGCGCACGATCTCGGCACCGAGAACCTGCTGGTGGT
>DCKY01000103.1:0-131 GCA_002320775.1 Planctomycetes bacterium UBA1662 | reverse complement strand
TGGCGCGCCGATCACGATCCCACCCCCAATGACGTCTGCGACAAGAGAGCCCGTGAGGCGATCGGCAAGCTGCTGCCTGCGGCCGAGAAGCTCAAGGTGAAGATGAATATCGAGAATATCTTCTTCAATGG
>DCKY01000189.1 GCA_002320775.1 Planctomycetes bacterium UBA1662 | reverse complement strand
GCAGCTTGGACTCAACAGCCCGCCCGCTGTAACAAGGATTGTCGACCTTGGCAATGGGCAGGTGCTGCTCTTCTTCGATGAGAACGTTCTCGCGGATGTGCATCTCCTCGAGCTGGAGGCTCGCCCTGCCGAGGTCAATCCTGACCTTGCCGATGTCGTTGACCGGCCGGTGTGGCAGTTGGCCGGAAACTTCCTGCTTTTTGGGGCAGATGACAGTCCTTATTTGAGCGCGGCGGATGTGCGGGAAGTGGTTCAGTCGGATGAGGTCGACATCGATGACTTCCAGCCCTTTGTCAACCCAGCCGATGGGAGCGCGCTTGTCTATGAGAGCGTGAGCGGGCAGTTTCTCCGGATCTCAACTCTTGGCTTTGAGGATGCTGAGGTCGCTGGAAGATCAGAGGGCCAGGGGAATGCAGTGATCGAGATTGGCGGCGAGGCCTTGTCCAAGATCACTGGCCTTGAGGATGGGCCGCCTGAATTCAGCGGTTCGGTCGCGCGGGGTAACGGCACGGAAATCATGTTGGTGGAGGAGAGATCCAATACGGTCATTGCCTACGATTTCTCAGATCGAGGCGATGGGCCAAATGTCACCAGGATCTTCGGGTCGGGGGCCATTGCAGAATCCCGTCTTGATCCCGCAGTTGGTTGTGATCCCCAGGAGCCGGAAGAGCCTGTAGAACCCGAGGAGCCCGAGGAGCCTGAGGAGCCAGGGGCGCCTGAGTTGGAGGGGGACGGCATGGGCCAGGGGGAGCTGATCGAAATGGAAGACCCGGTTCTCGAACTCTCTCTTGGAGACACACTTGGCGGCCGGCTGGTCTATGACCGCGGCAGGGGCGAGCTCATCTCTCTGAATTATGCTACCGGCCGGGTCGTGCTGGTGGCTCGCGGCGTAGATCTTGCGGCCGTGACGGGAGGCGAGACAGTTGACCTTATCTCTATCAGGAACGCGGCAGATGGAGGGGACGATTTCCAGACAGTCAGAGCCTGGGACAGCGCCTCCTCGTCACTCATCGAGCTGGATATCGAGAGTATCGAAGCTGAGCTGTGCCAATAGGGAGTAAGAAGGCGCGGCCTATGGAAGGACCGGCTTGATCTTCTTGCCAGGATTTTTCTTCGAGCTGGGATACTGCGCGCCGGCTTCCTCGAGGGCGGCCGTCATGGACTTGACCATCCTGCGGAGCTCTTTTTTCTCGGTGGCGGCCAGGTTGTTTGATTCGGTTCGATCAGCCGCAAGGTTGAAGAGCTCGTGACGGGTTTCAGGTGGCCGGTTGTAGTGGTATACCAGCTTCCAGTCGCCCTCGTGCCAGGCCGTGTAGTAGCTGCTTCGATGACTGTGGGGGAAGTGCATGAGGAAGGTGAACTCCTCTGTTCGTTCTCCGCCTGAAAGCGCGCCGGTAAAGTCGCTTCCGTCGATTTTTCCATCGTGGCTGACACCGGCCAGCTTGAGAATCGTCGGGAACAGGTCGCAGATGGTTCCCTTGGTGGATGAGAACTTGCCGGCGGGAATCGGCAGTGATTTCTGCAGAGGGTTGTCCTGGTTCGGTTTGGCCCAGGCGGCGATAAACGGGACCCGCATTCCTCCCTCATAATGGGTGCCTTTCTTGCCTCTGAGCGGAGCGGCGCAGGCGATGGCGTGAGTCTTCCCGAGCGGAGCGTCTGTGCCATTGTCGCCGAGGAAAAAGACCAGGGTGTCTTCGGCTACACCAAGCTTCTCGACATGGTCCAGCATGTCGTTGAGCGATTTGTCGATTCCTTCAATCATGGTGGCGAAGGCCTTGGCGTTTCTGCCTACGGTTTTGTCGGCGTAATTTTCCGCGAAGCGAGAGTCTGGATTGAAGGGCGCGTGCACCGCGTAGTGGGACATGTAGGCGAAGAAGGGCTTCTTCTGTTTTACCGACTGCTCGATCTCGGCGTTGATCTCAACCGTCAGGGCCTCGGTAAGGTAGATGTCCTTGCCATGGTATTTTTCGAGACCAAAGACGGCTCGGCTCTTGTTCTTTCCCCGGGTGAAGTTTGATTTCCCGTAGTAGCTGCCAGGTTGCCCGATAGCTCTTCCACCGATGTTGACGTCGAAGCCAAAGTTCTGCGGCAGCTCTCCATAGGAGCCATTCGGCCCGAAGTGGGCTTTGCCGGCATGAATCGTGCGGTAGCCGGCTTTTTTCAGCAGCGCGGGAAGGGTGCTGTGCTTCGGGGAGATACCCTTCCACTGCCAGTCTTTTGGACCCTGGGGGCCGGCGTTATTTCCCTCCGGCCGGATCCACTGCGTGGTCCGATGGCGCGCGGAGGATTGGCCCGTCATGATGGATACGCGAGTTGGCGAACAGACGCTATTGGCGTAGAAATGACGCATCCTGATCCCGAGACGACTGAGTCTCTCCATGCCGGGGGTGCGGAAGAGATCGTTGAGTGGGTGGCGTTCGGGTTTACCATCCTTGTCGGCCAGGAAGGGGACGGAAGTGTCCATTACTCCCATGTCGTCGATGAGGAAGAGGATGATGTTCGGCTTCCCGGCTGCCTGCAGATGGGAGAGGGTGCAGAAGGCCGCGACAAAGAGGAGTGTTTTTTTCATGGATAGCTCCGGTGCTGGATTTGACGGTGGGTACGAAGGGAACAGTGTAGCTGAAGCGCCTGGCTGGGCCAACAACGGTAAAGAAGCTCAGGGCTGATGCAGGTAGGCGATCAGCTTGCAGATGAGGCGCGCCGCGGTGAACTCGTTGACTCTGGATCCTTCCATGGGGGCAGTCTCTGTGATGTCAGCACCCAGGACAGCCTTGTCTGGTGAGGGTCGAAGGAGCGCCCTGAGGTAGCTCAGTGTCTGCCACCAGCGGAGGCCTCCCGGTTCAGGGGTTCCCGTTCCCGGAGCCAGAGATACCTCGAGGCAGTCAACGTCGATCGTGAGATAGACCCTCCCCCGGAGCTTTTCAAGGCGGTCAAGCAGGCGGACCTCAGCGCCCTTCTCCTGGTGGAGTTCCCGGGCAAAATAGGGTTCCCAGCGGTCGTGAGCCTGGCCATGGTCAAGCTCTTCACTGGAGAGAGAGCGGATTCCAATAGCGAGGACGCTCGCGCCCCGGTCCAGCAGTCCGCGCATGACGCAGGCATGTGAGCTGCTCGAACCCTCGTAGCTCTTCCTGAGGTCGGCGTGGGCATCGAATTGTACTACGGTGAGATCGTCGAGGCTGTCTTCGCCAGCGGCAGCTTGCGCAAGGGGCGCTGTGAGGCTGTGTTCGCCCCCGATGCCGAAGACGAAGCCCCGGTGTCCATGGGCCAGGGTTGCTGACTCAAGGACCGTCTCGAGGTAGCGCTCCGGTTTTTGATTTTCAGCTGGTTGTATTTCCTCTGCCCAGCAGTAGGTCAGCTTGTCGAGCTCGAAGCCTGTTTCTTCATCAAGGGTCTCCACCTGCCTGGATGCGTCAAGTATGGCGGCGGGGCCCCGGGCTGTCCCTTTGCCGTAGGATACGGTGCCTTCAAATGGCAGGGGGAGCAGGATCACGTCGGCCTCATCCATGGAGGCGCTCGGGAGGTCAAGAAAGGCATTCATGTCAGGCGTCTAACTTTTCAAAGACGGCCTTCATAAGCAGCGGCAGGACAAGCGTGGCGTCCGCGGGCACCTCAGCGTATCGCCCACCCTCATCGGCAGAGACAAACTTGCCCCAGCTGACCCCCTCCGAGTAGGTACAGCCGGATAGCCCGCCAAGGTGCGCCGGTTCAGGGCAGATCCTCACGCCGTAGTGGAACCGAGGCTGAGGCAGGTCTGCGCCGAGCCTGTCGCTGGCGATCTCGTAATAAGGCGCCACCTGCTGGGCCCAATTGCGCGGAACCCCTCCTCCTATGGTGAATATTCCCAGGCGGGGAGCTGCTCCGGCTAGACGGGCATATTCCTGGAGGTCGAGGAAGGGGTTGAAGTTCGGCACGGCCTCGAGGATCTCATCCGCGGTGGCGGTCGAGGCTCGATCTCCAAGCCTGTGTTTCATTGCCCAGGTGGAGAAGTCGAGACCAATTTCACTGTCGGTAAAGGCCGGGATGAATACCGGGACGTTCTGCTCCCAGGAGCTTCGGAGGATTCCCCGGCCTTCGTTTAGCTCCGCGAGGGCCTTGCCCGTAGCCCGGCAGAACCTGGCCGAGGACCAGGGCCCGTCTTCCGGGGTGTTTTTATCGAGCACAGACCGCACCAGTGCTTCTACCTGGTTGAGGTTGCTCTCGAGCTCGACCGTGTCGTAGATCCGGTTGTAGCCCTTATCGTAGAGCTCAGGGTCGGAGTGGCCGGGGTCCATCCTGTAGTGGGTGAGCCCGATGGATTCGGTGAGCCCATGAGCGATCAGCGCTCCGGTGGCAACGATGGCGCTTACCATGCCTCTGTCGATCATGTCGCAGATGATGGTGCCTTGCTTGGCGACTGTCATCGCTCCTGAGATGGTTAAAACGAGCCGGCATTCTTGGTCACTGGCGAGTTCCAGGAGGACCTCGTAGGCTTCCGCGAGCTTGCGGCCTGAGAAGGAGGTCTTGCCCATCGCCTGGAGCAGGTCACTGAAGGTGCCGACCTTCTCAAGGTCAAGGCTTTCCAGGGGCGAGAGGCCATCGGCCTTTCCATCTTTCATAGCCTTGCGAATCATGGATTTGCGGTCTCCCCAAGCGGGTTCCCGCTTTCCTGCGCGTGTGGAATCGGGCCGCCCTGGAGGGGGAATCGTTCCAGCTTGCGGGTGGTGATGCTTCCGATGTCGATTTCCTGGCGAAGGTGATCGAGGATCGTTTCCGGAGAGGTCTTTCCGCAGGTAAATATGTCCAGGGCCACCTGGCCGAGATCCGCGTAGGTATGTGCCGAGCAGTGGCTCTCATCGAGCAGCACCATGGCGGTAAAGCCGGGGGCTGAATCGTGGCCGAAGCGGTATCTTACCTGGGAGATGACCGTAGCTCCTGCTCGCCTGGCAGCGCGAGCCATGGCATCGAGCATCAGCTGGTCATCCAGGCAAACGCTCCGCGGCACTTCGCGGCAATCAATAAGCAGGTGTCGACCTCTGTGCATTCCAACCACCATGAATGAGACCCTTGAACTCCCGGAGCCCGGCTGGCAGCCAGTCGTGCCCCCGAAGGCAGATAGACATCTCATTTTGGTGGTCTCGCCGGAGATGTCAACCATGGCAATGAGGCCGGAGCGATTTACTGTCAACCATCGGGGGAAGGGATTACTATGTTGGCGATATGAGATACCCAGCACGCACAGTATTCACCTTTCCTTTTCTCCTTTGCTGCCTGTGTTCTTCCTTCGCTTCAGCCAGGGAGGGGGGGCAGTACAATGTTCTGTTTATCATTTCAGATGATCTGACCGCGACAGCGCTTTCCTGTTATGGCAGCAAGGTCTGTAAGACTCCTAACATCGACAGCCTGGCCGCTCGCGGAACCCTCTTCACCAGGGCTTACTGCCAGGGGACCTATTGCGGTCCATCCAGGGCTTCCTTTATGTCGGGCTATTATCCCCATGCCATCAAGATGCTCGGGTACAAGACCCCTCGCAAGGCGATTGGCGACAGGGCGACCTGGGCGCAACATTTCAAAAATTCCGGTTATCACAGCGCCCGCGTCAGCAAGATTTTTCACATGGGAGTGCCGATCGGGATTGAGCGGGGAACCCATGGAGAGGATGACGCTGCATCCTGGAGCGAGCGATTCAACTCGCAGGGTCCGGAGTGGCGGGCGCCCGGCAAGGGTGAAACCCTGGAGAGCAATCCGGATGGCAAGCGGCCCGTGGTGGGCGGCAATACCTTCGTGGTGGTGGAGGCCGATGGAGATGACCTTGTACATTCCGATGGTAAGACGGCGGCGAAGGCCTGCGCGCTTCTCAAGAGCTACAAGGACAGGCAGTTCTTTCTCGGCGTCGGCTTTGTTCGCCCCCATGTCCCCTTTGTCGCTCCCCGGCCTTACTACGAGCCCTATCCCCACAAGGAGATGGTCCTGCCGAAGAAGCTCAAGGGCGACTGGGACGACATTCCGAGGCCGGGCATCAACTACAAGACCAGCAAGAACATGAAG
>DCKY01000084.1:3792-4228 GCA_002320775.1 Planctomycetes bacterium UBA1662 | reverse complement strand
CCGTTTTCTCTGCAGGAGGAGCTCCGGCCTTGATCCAGCGCTCCAGCAATTCCAGCTCCCCGGGCCGCATGAACTTGACGCTGACGACAACCAGCTTGCGGGCAGGCGGCATCTTCCCGCTCCGGATTTTTTTGATCATCAGGCTCTCATCGGGCTTGCCGGGAATCATGGCCGGTCCGGACTCACCGCCCTTGAGCATGCTCTCGCGGGTACGCAGGTCGAGCCCACCTTCTTTCTTCCTGCCGCCGTGACAGACCGTGCAGCGCAACAGCAGCATTGGCGTGATGTCGTGTTCTGTGACTTTTCGCTTCAGCGGTGCGCCCTGTGGGTGCTGGAGACTTCGGGCACCGCCTTCGATCCAGCTTCGAATGAGCTTCTCTTCCCCGGGCTCAAGGCGTGTTTTTTTTCCGGGGGGCATCTCCCCGGTGCTGATCAG
>DCKY01000084.1:2475-3466 GCA_002320775.1 Planctomycetes bacterium UBA1662 | reverse complement strand
TCGATGAGCCGGCTCTCATCCGGCTTGCCGGGTATAAGGGCCTCTCCCGATTCTCCTCCACGCAGTATCGAGTCCGCGCTTCTGAGGTCGAGTCCGCCCTTCTTTTTTTTCTCCCCGTGGCAGCGCAGGCAATTCTCACGCAGCAGGGGCAGCACATCCTTTTCAAAAACAGGCTTGTCCTCTGCAGTCGCCGGCGGGGGATGCAGGGCTGCCAGCTGACCACTTGCCGGGTGGGAAAGCTGCCAGATCAGCAAGCAGGCCAGGGCGGCAAATCTGCTCTTTAAAGGTTTGGTTAAGCCTGCAAAAAATCTCATTTTTTCAGATTACCCAGCCAGCGGATTTTCTGTTTTCATAGATTTCACTGAGGGTTGATGATTCACCTATCAGGCAGTCGTGTCAAGCAAACCATGGGTCGCGGCGTTTAGTGGTTTTCTGTGCCGAAGGATTTTTACTGTGACGAAGCCAAGGGTACTGGTGGTCGAGGACGAAGAAGATATCCTCGAGGTGATTCAATACAATCTCCAGCAGGAAGGCTACGAGGTGTCCTGCTGCATGGATGGCCTCCAGGGACTCGAACAGGCAAGGACCTTGAAGCCGGACCTTGTGCTCCTGGACATCATGCTTCCCGGTATGGATGGGGTAGAGATCTGCCGCAATCTGAAAGAGCGCGAATCTACAAGGCGGATCCCCATTATCATGGTTACCGCCAAGGGGGAGGAGATCGATGTTGTCCTGGGCCTGGGGGTCGGAGCCGATGATTACATCCCCAAGCCATTCAAGGTCAGGGAGCTGGTCGCCCGTGTGAAGGCCATGTTGCGCAGGTCGAGTCTTCATCAGGATGAGGTTTCAGATGGGTGCATCACGGTCGGAGACCTGGTGATCAATCCCGGGCGGCACGAGGTAATCTGCTGCGGGGAGCAGGTTGAATTTACCGCTACGGAGTTCAGGCTTCTTCATTACCTTGCCTCTCATCCCGGCAGGGTCTACAGCC
>DCKY01000084.1:0-2080 GCA_002320775.1 Planctomycetes bacterium UBA1662 | reverse complement strand
CGCTCCCTGCGCAAGAAATTGTGTTCCTGCAGTGAGCTGATCGAGACCATCCGCGGAGTAGGCTACCGTTTTAAGGAAACTCGCTGATGAGGATTTTTATTTCCCGTCTTTTCTGGAGTATCTTTGTCGGGATTCTCTGTGTGTTCTGTGTGGCCATGCTGGTGCTCCTGCCCTCCCCGGCCTTCAGGCCATCAGCTGATCCTGCCGATCTTCCGGACCCGGATAAGTGGTGGATTCCGTTCGCATGGTTGCTTTTGGCCGCGTTTGTAACAGCCTTCTTCGCCGCTCGCAGCCTCCTTGGCCGCTTCCGTACTCCTCTCAGGTCACTGACCCAGGCGGCGAATTCGCTTGCTGAGGGAAATTACGATGAGCAGGTCAGCCTGCGCTCTGCCGGTGAGGTGGCCCCTCTTGTGAGGGCGTTCAACAGCATGGCGGACAAGCTCAAGGAGCGGATCGAGGTCCTCTCGCGTGAAGAGAACAAGGTACGGACAATTCTTGCCGGCATGGTTGAGGGGGTGGTAGCTGTTGATTCTTATGCGCAGATCCTTCACATGAACAAGGCGGCCTGCGAGATCCTGAACGTTTCAGTCGATGATCCGGAGGGGTTGCATATCTACGATGTGATCGAGGTCGAAGAGGTGGAAGAGTTGCTGCGCCAGACTCTGGACGATGGAGTTGACCGGGTCGAGGAGTTGAAGATTCGGAAAGCGGACCAGGACCAGGAGCAGGTGCTCGAGGCGCACGTATCTCCCCTTCGTGGCCGTGATGGAGAACTCTCCGGTGGGCTGGTGGTTCTTGACGACCTGACCCAGATTCAGCGTCTCGAGCGGGTCCGGACGGATTTTGTGGCTAACGTGTCCCACGAGCTGAAGACCCCGGTTACCGCGATCAGCGGGCTTGTTGAGACCTTGATCGAAAGCGAGGAGATGGACGAGGAAACCCGCTCCCGTTTTCTCGGCAAGATCCAGAACCAGTCCCTGCGCCTGTCTACGCTGGTTGCTGACCTGCTCGCTCTCTCGAGGGTAGAGGCCAGGGATGAGCAGCAGCTCGAGCTGCGCAGGATGGATCTCAGGCTCATCGCCATCGACTCGGCCAGGCGGGCGATGGTCGCCGCCGAGGAAAAGGGCATCCAGCTGCACTCGCAACTCCCCGAGGATGCGGTCAACGTGAATGGAGATGATGAGGCGCTCAGGCAGGTGGTTGACAACCTGCTGGACAATGCCATCAAGTACACGCCGGGAGGCGGAGAGGTCTCATTGGGTATCGAGGTCGAGGAGGGCAGCGCAATTCTGCGGGTCAAGGACTCCGGTATTGGCATCGAGGCCGAGCACCAGGAGCGAATCTTCGAGCGATTCTACCGGGTGGACAAGGCGCGCTCGCGCGAGGTGGGCGGTACGGGCCTGGGTCTTTCCATCGTCAAGCACTTCACCGCCAGCATGGGAGGGGTTGTGGGCGTCGAGAGTGAGCCTGGGGTCGGGACGGTCTTCCGGGTCGAGCTGCCCCTCGCGGTCGAGGCCTAGGTCTCGGGTCCTGGGCTTCACGGCGGCCCGTTGAGGTGAAGGTTTCCATTGCTGGGGTCTTTTCGTAGACCTCCGGCCGGGGGTATCATGCAGGGCTCTTCGAGGCTGTAATAAGTGAACGGCTGTTCACTCTCCGGTGCTGAGCGTCTGGGAGTCGGGTGGCGAACAACGAGGTAGATACGGATGAAAAAAACAACCAGTCGTCGTGGTTTCCTGGAACGCACCCTCGCTATCGGCGGTGGGCTTGCCGCTCCCGCAATCTTTCCTGCCGGTTTTCTCGGAGCGCAGGCTCCCAGTGAGAAGATTTTGACCGGGCATATCGGCCTGGGCGGGATGGGTACCGGTCATCTCAATTTTTTCCGCAAATACGCAGGCGCTCTCTGCGATGTGGACACGAGCCATCTCAACAGGGCCGCGAGGATCATCGGGCGCTATGTGCCGAAGTACCGCGACTTCCGGGACCTGCTCGACCAGAAAAATCTCGATGGTGTCGTGATCGCCACCCCTGATCACTGGCACGGGGTGATGGCGGTCATGGCCTGCGAGGCCGGCAAGGATGT
>DCKY01000005.1:4449-7488 GCA_002320775.1 Planctomycetes bacterium UBA1662 | reverse complement strand
GCTATTGGCTGGGTTTGACTAATATATAGAGCTTGAAATGAACGTCATGAAACAGCATCTGCTTTGTGTAGCCCTCTTGGCAGTTAGCCTGGCTGGGCCTTCTCATGTTGCCGCGGCACCGCGCCCTAACATCATCGTTTTCCTCGTTGACGACTACGACAAGCCAGAGGCCAGCGCTTACGGCGGCAAGGTGCTTACCCCCAACCTGGACCGGCTGGCGCGAGAGGGTATGCGTTTCGACAACGCCTTTGTCACCAGCACGGTCTGCACGCCGTCCCGATACACGTTCCTGACCGGCCGATGTGCCAGTTCGTCCTACTGCCACAAGTTCACTCAGCTGTTCCCCAAGGGCACGCAGACCTCGCCCGGCTTTAACGTCGCGCTGGAAAACGACAACATGAACGTCGCAGCCGTCCTCGCAAAGAGCGGCTACGCGACGGGGTTTGTCGGCAAATACCACGTAGGTGGGGAGCATCATGGGCCAGAGCAGCTGAATAAGCTCGGCCTGCACGATATCCCCAAGAACGTGCCTTACTCCAAAGCGATTAATCGCAAGCAGAACGAGAACGAAAAACGTCACCGTGAGCTCATCAAGGAGCGCGGCTTCACCTGGGCGAAGCATATCTACTGGGGGAACACCAAAGCGCCGTTTCAGATGCATAACCCCGAGTGGACGATCGAAGCAGCCATCGAGTTTATCGAGCTGCACAAGGATCAGCCGTTCTACCTGCACTACGCGACGACTCTGTTGCACGGCCCGAATAGAAGCTGGCACAAGTCGCTGGAACACCCACGCGTGACCGGCGAGGGCATGGTCGACCGCGACCCCGCGTTCGGCACGCGCAAGACGGTCATGCAACGCATCCAGAAGGCGGGGCTGACCGAGAACGAAGCGGGCTACCTGTGGATGGACGACACGCTGGGCATGATCCTGGACAAGCTCGATGAGTTGAAGATCGCCGACAACACCGTGGTCCTGTTCATCGCCGACCACGGCTCGAACAACAAGGGGTCGCTGCAGAAGTTTCGGGGCGCCGAGGTGCCCTGCCTGATGCGCTGGCCGGCGGGCATGCAGGCGGGCGTGGTCTGCGATCAGCTGATCCAGAACACGGATTTCGTACCGACCTGGTTCGAGCTGGCGGGCGCGAGACTGCCCAAGGGATACCACCACGACGGCGTGAGCCTGGGGCCGCTGTTCAAGTCGCCTCAGAAGGCTGTGCGCGATCATGTCTATTGTGAGATGGGTGCCGCGCGTGGAGTGATGACCAAGGACTACGGCTACATCGCGCTGCGCTACACACAGGACCAACTCGCCGCCATCCGTGCCGGCGAAAAGCGAACGATCAAGTCGGTCCTCGGTCTCAGCGGCGGCGTCTCACGCTCGTGGGGTAAACACCCCGACGCCATCAGTGCCGACCAGCTCTACGATCTGCGGAAGGACCCCGAAGCCCAGGACAACCTGGCAGGAAGTCCAAAGCACAGGGCCACGCTCAGAGACATGCGTGCCAGGCTCACCGCGTCACTCAAGCAGTTCCCCGACCGACCTTATGGCGAGTTCGTCCCGGGCGGTAGCGCGGCTTCGGCCGAGGGAACGGTCGATGTGTTCCGACGGCTCCGCGAAGTCGCGATGGACTACAAGGGCGCCAGGAAGCGGCCGAAGACGTCACGCAAGCCTGAATCGCCTGATGCGCCGTCGCGCAAGCAGCGGCGGGAACAACGCAAGCTCGACCGAAAGAAGAAATAGATCTTAACCGACACTTCCCATTTGACCGTTCGCCCAACTTTTCACCTTCATATTCCCCACTCCGGCCATCTTCCCGAAATACTGAGACCCAAAACCATGAACAAGCCAAAGACACACCTGTTTCTACTCACCTTCGCCCTGTTGCTCGCGACTATAGGCCAGGCGGCCGAGCCCTTCCGAATCTACTCCCCCAGCAGCAAGAAGAATACGCTCTGGATCGTCAAGGCCACACCGAAGGAGGATGGCCTTGAGCTCAAGGTCGCCAAGAAGGTGAAGTTCGAGTTTTCGGGCCGCGTCATCACGGCTCATCCAATCAAGCCCCTGCTGTATGTAACGGCAACAGGCGGGAAACCCGGCCAGGTACCTGGAGCCGTCGTGCTCCTGAATAAGGATGGCTCCTACCTGAAGCATCAGAACGTGAATTTCAACGATGGGGCCTGCTACATGAGCCTCGACAAGGAAAACAGGCACCTGCTCGGGGTCAGTTACGGAAACGGGCGGCTCAACGTCTATCCGATTGACGACAAGGGCATCCCTGGCAAGGCCGTCACCACGGTGGACGAGGGCAAAAGGGAAGCCCACTGCGTCCTTCTTCCGCCCGACGGAAAGAACGTTTACATTCCCTACGTAAAAGGAAATCTTGCCCTGCTGCAATATGCATACGATGGAAAGACTGGGAAGGTCAGCCCGCTCGAGCCCAAGGACGCCAAGCCTCCCCTCGGGACGGGACCCCGCCACATGGCCTACCATCCCACCTTGCCCATGGTCTATTTTAGCAACGAGCAGGGCATCGGACTTTCAACTTACCGCAGGGAAGCCAACGGGCAACTCAAGGTGGAACAGGACATCAGCATCCTGCCACCCGGCCTGTCCAAGATCGGCCTGAGCGCTTCGGACCTCATCATCACACCGGACGGGAAATTTCTCTTTGCCGGCCTGCGCGGGCACCGGCAGGATTTTGACCGCATCTCCCGCTACCGTGTGCTGGAAGATGGCAAAGCCGAATTCATCGGCTTGACCGAAGCCGATAAAATTCCCTGGGGACTGACGCTCTCCCCGGATGGCAAATTTCTCCTCGTTTCTGCAACCACCGGTGCCAGCCTGACGGCCTACCGGATATCCCCAAACGGCAACCTTAAGAAAGTTGCCTCGCTAGCTTGGGATTCGGGCATGTCCGACTTGGTGACGCGATAACCCCGCCACCACTTACGTCATCGCCGGCGGGGGACTCAGAGCCATCGGCATCCCCTGCCGTTTTGTCAGGAGTGGTTTCGAATTGACCCGAATCGCCGAGA
>DCKY01000005.1:2431-4124 GCA_002320775.1 Planctomycetes bacterium UBA1662 | reverse complement strand
GTGCAAGCATTGGTGCAAGCCCTTGGGATAGGGGACTGCCATTTCCGCAGGGGCGTTTTGCCACCCTAAGCGATGCCCCGGGCGATAAGCAGGGGGGCTATCGGTAGAACCTGCGGATCACCCGGTAGATCCCGCAGTTGGGTAATGCCCGCTGGAGTTTCTTGACGCCGGCGTCGGTGACTTTTGTTCCAGGATAGCCCAAGGCCCAGGATGAGTCAGGCCTTAGCTTGCCCACAGGTAAACTTCTGTGCGAAGATGACCGCATGATCCGGTTCACTACCCTGTTCCTCATCTTTACCGCAGTTGCGGTTCATGCGGAAGAGTCCGCCGACCTCTGGTCTCTCGAACCCCTTTCCAGGCAGGCTCCTCCGGATGTGCCTGATGGTGATTGGGCGAACAATCCTCTCGATCGGTTCATCTACGCAAGGATGCGGAAGGCCGGGGTCGAGCCTGGGGGCGAAGCCTCGAAACAGAGCCTGCTCAGAAGGGTGACCTTCGACCTGACAGGCCTGCCTCCAACCGAGGTCGAGACCAGGAATTTCCTCGAGGACTCCTCGCCGGAAGCCTATGAAAAAGTAATCGACCGACTGCTCGCCTCGCCTCGCTACGGGGAGAGATGGGGCCGCCACTGGCTCGATGTGGCCCGCTACGCAGACTCCAACGGGCTCGATGAGAATATCGCCCACGGCAACGCCTGGCGCTACAGGGACTGGGTGGTCTCTTCTTTCAATGCCGACAAGCCCTTCGATCGCTTCGTGCTTGAACAGCTCGCTGGCGACCTGCTTGGTCAGGACGCCAGCAAAAACGACCGCGACAGCATGCTGATCGCCACGGGCTTTCTCTCGCTCGGGACAAAATCACTTGCCGAGGGCGACCTGGGAAAATTAGAGATGGACATCATCGATGAGCAGCTCGACACCATTGGCCGCACCTTCATGGGGCTCACTCTCGGATGCGCGAGATGCCACGATCACAAATACGATCCGATCAGCACCGCGGATTATTATGCCCTGGCCGGGATTTTCAAGAGCACCCGGACCATGGAGAGCTTGAAGCGCATCGCCAAGTGGAATGAAAACGTCCTCTCCCAGCCTCCGTCAGCGGCCCATCTTGAAGAGGTGGGTAAATTGACCAGGGAGGTCGCGCGGCTGGAGGCGGCGCTCGCGGCGGCCCAGGGAGGGGGGGAGAAAGACCTCATCGCGCAGACGAAAAATACCCTCGAAAAAAATCGGAAGCAGCTGGCTGAGCTCAAGGCCCGGCAGGTGACCGCCATGGGGGTCCGCGAGGGCGAACCTGTCGACCTGCGCATCCATCACCGCGGCAGCCATCTCGACCTTGGAGAGCCGGTGTCGCGTGGTATTCCCGCCGCCCTCGAGAGGGCCGGACGGATTCGCGTTGCCGCGGGCGCCAGCGGGCGCCTGGAGCTGGGGCGCTGGCTCACTGGTCCCGAGCACCCCCTGACTGCACGGGTTATTGCCAACAGGGCCTGGAGGTGGCACTTCGGCCGGGGACTGGTCGATACGCCTGATAATTTCGGTATTCGTGGAGGCGCTCCTGAGAATCGGGGCCTGCTGGACTGGCTCGCCTGCCGTATCCGGGATTCCGGCTGGTCAGTTAAAGACCTCAACCGACTTGTTGTTTCTTCCCGTACCTACAGGTCTTCGAGCAGGGATGTTCCCCTTTCAGCCCAACG
>DCKY01000005.1:0-2040 GCA_002320775.1 Planctomycetes bacterium UBA1662 | reverse complement strand
GTCCTCTCGGTAAGTGGAAAGCTCGATCTCTCGGTCGGAGGGCCCGCCCTCAAACATGTAAAGAACCGGGAGTTCCTCTTTGACCACACCTCGAAGGACAAGACCAGCTATGACAGCCCCAGGAGGACCCTCTACCTGCCGGTGATTCGCAATCATGTATACGACGCCCTGATGTTGTTTGATTTCCCGGACCCCGCTGTTCCCAATGGCAACCGGGGGACCACCACCGTGGCCTCCCAGGGTCTCTTCCTGATGAATTCCGAAATAACCCTGGCAGCCGGGGCGGATCTCGCCGCCCGGCTGCTTGAAGATAGAAGCCTGGGCGATGATACCGAACGTAGCGCGGCGCTCTATAGCATCATCCTGGGGCGGCAGCCGCAGGAATTCGAGAGCCGTCGCTGCCTCGAATTCCTGCAATCGGCCGAGGTGATAGCCCGGCCGCCTGCCCTGCGCTGGCAGGCCCTGGCCCATGTGCTGTTGCTTTCCAATGAATTTCTTCATCTGAGATAAGGCTGATGGAAAAACCTGAAGAGCGAATACTTTTCCCATCCAGGCGCCAAATGCTGAAGAGCCACGCGCTCGGTTTCGGCTACCTGGCGCTGGCTTCTCTCCTGGCGGATGAGGCCCGTGGGGGGAGCTCGCGTGGTGTCCTTTCCGGGAAGCCCCATTTCATGCCGCGAGCCAAGCGGGTTGTCTTTCTTTTCATGAAGGGCGGACCTTCCCATGTCGACACCTTCGACTACAAGCCTCGCCTGCAGCGTGATCATGGAAAAGACCTTCCCTTCGCCAAGCCCCGGGTTCAATTTTCTAAAACAGAGAAGCTTCTCAAGTCCCCCTGGCCGTTTCATCCCGCGGGGGCCAGCGGTGTTCCTGTCAGCGAGCTCTTTCCGCACGTGGCTCGCCATGCCGATGACATCTGCTTCCTGAACTCGGTCCATGGAACCAACTCGGCCCATGGGGGTGCCTGCCTGAAATTACATACCGGCAGCGATAACTTCGTACGCCCGAGCCTCGGGTCCTGGGTGACCTACGGACTCGGAACGGAAAACCGGGATCTCCCAGCCTTCATTACGATATGTCCGACACTCGCTCATGGCGGGGTCAACAATTGGGGCTCATCTTTTCTGCCGGCCCATTGCCAGGGGACCCCTCTCGGAGTGGCCAGCCAGCCGGCTACCGCGGCGAAGCTTCGCTATGCGAGCAACCCGGTTTTCAGCAAGGGCCTCCAGAGGCGCCAGCTCGACCTGCTGGAGAACATGAACCGTGAACATCTCGGCGACCTGGGTTCGTCGCCGCTGCTGGAGGGGCGAATCACATCCTACGAGCTCGCGTTTCGAATGCAGCAGGCCGTTCCCGAGGCCCAGGATCTCTCCGGCGAAACAGCCCTGACCCGCAAGCTCTACGGGCTCGATGAAAAAATCACCTCCGATTTCGGCCGTCAGTGCCTCCTGGCACGACGCTTTCTCGAGCGCGGTGTTCGCTTTGTCCAGGTGACGCACAGTGATGGAAAGGTCCAGTGGGACCAGCATGCGGATCTCCTCAAGGGGCATAATAAGAACGCCAAGGAGGTTGATCTTCCCATCGCCGGGCTGCTTACCGATCTGAAAACCAGGGGGCTTCTCGATGACACCCTGGTTATCTGGGGAGGTGAATTTGGACGCACTCCGACCGCGCAGTCAAAAAACGGTCGGGACCACAACCCTGAGGGCTTCACTGTCTGGATGGCGGGGGCGGGGGTGCGCGGCGGCATGCGCTACGGGGCTACCGATGAATACGGCTATTACGCCACGGAAAACAAGCTCAGCGTTCACGACCTTCATGCCACGATCCTGCATCTTCTCGGAATGGACCATGAGAGACTCACCTACCGTCACGCAGGGAGAAATTTCCGCCTTACCGACGTCGAAGGGGAGGTCGCCAGGGCGATCTTCAGCTGAGTTTAACGCGCCGCCCACCGCCTAAGCGATGCCCCGGGCGATAAGCAACCAGGAGCCACCCTCTCCTTGCCCCCGCCCATGGCTTTGCATAGGCTATGTGCTG
>DCKY01000287.1:3013-3171 GCA_002320775.1 Planctomycetes bacterium UBA1662 | reverse complement strand
CCTCGGCAGCTGCTTGCGCAGGGCGTCGATGGGCTTTCTCGCCCCGGCGAAGGCGCCATCCTTCTGGAGGAAATATCTTTTAAGCTCCTCGGTCTGCCCGGGTGTCCACCGCTTCCTGTCGAGGGCGAGAATGCGCTCGATGCTCGTGGGCAGGTTCT
>DCKY01000287.1:1902-2674 GCA_002320775.1 Planctomycetes bacterium UBA1662 | reverse complement strand
CCTTTCCCCTGGCGGCTCCCCAGATCCGGAAGCGGCCGAGGCTGGCGGCGTAGTGGCGCTCGAAATAGAGGATGAGCTCGAGCTCGGCGCCGCCGGCGACAGGCTTCTCCAGCGGCAGGACCAGCTGGCTGGCCTTGCCCTCCCGTCCCGAGGTCGCCCAGCCGGTGGTGGTGTTGCCATCGTAGGTCTCGGCGGCGGCGGCCTTGCCGCTCCCGGTGGTGATCTTGCCGTAGTCGCGCGAGGAGTTGGTAAATTTCAGCGGCTTGCCTGCGGCAGAGGCCGTGATCTCGCTGAGGAAGAAGTCACCCTTGCGGCCCTCGTAGTAGGAGCGACCCGGTCCGCCGGCCGGCAGGCGGTCGTCGGGCATCACCTCGAGGCGCAGAGCTTCGAGCGGGGCCTTTGTCTTGAAACGCAGGGTGAAGACATCGAGCTTGGTGATATCGCCGGTGGAGAAGATGGAGCCATCGCCGAGAATCTCTAGTCGCGGCAGGTTGGTCTTCATCGAGTCGGGGCGGAGCACCCGCCAGTCGACGGCGCCCTGCTTGCCGACCCAGGCGGTAAACTTCTTCTCGAAATCGGGAATCTCTTTGATGAGCGCGGCCTCCTGCTCCTCGATCTTCTTCTCGAGCTCAGCTCGTTTCTCCAGGAGCTTCGGTTCGGGAATGAGATAGTCCGGCTCGTCGGCGTTATCCAGCAGCGCCATGAGCTGGTAGTACTCGGTGTGGGAGATCGGGTCGTACTTGTGGCTGTGGCATTGGGCGCAGCCGGTGGT
>DCKY01000287.1:0-1553 GCA_002320775.1 Planctomycetes bacterium UBA1662 | reverse complement strand
GCGACCCGGTCGACCATGGAGTAGAAGCGGTACTCGAGCGGGTCGATGCCGCCCTCCTCGTTGATCATGGTGTTGCGATGGAAGCCGGTGGCGACCACCTGCGAGGGGGTCGCGTTCGGGAGCATATCCCCGGCGAGCTGTTCGATGGTGAACCGGTCGTAGGGCATGTCTTCGTTGAGGGCGCGGATGACCCAGTCGCGCCAGGGCCAGATCGTGCGGCCGCGGTCTTTCTCATAGCCGTTGGAGTCGGCGTAGCGCGCCAGGTCGAGCCAGTCTCTCGCCCAGCGCTCGCCGTAGCCGGGAGATTCGAGCAGCCTGTCGACCAGGGTCGCGTAGGCCTTCGGGCTCTTGTCGTTGATGAAAGCGTCGGCCTCTTCCGGCGTGGGCGGCAGGCCGATGAGATCGAGGTAGAGGCGGCGAACCAATGTGTAGCGGTCAGCTTCAGCAGCCGGTTCCAGCTTTTCTTTCTCGATGCGTGCCAGGATGAATTGGTCGATCGGGTTGCGGGCCCAGGAAGCGTTCCTGGTTGTCGGCAGCGGGGACTGTTTCGGAGGGACAAAGGCCCAGTGCCGGCTGGTCCGTGCTCCCCCGGCGACCCATTTGCGCAGGAGCTCCTTCTCGCTCTCGCTGAGGGTCGCCTTGGATTTTTTCGGCGGCATCCTCTCATCTGGGTCATCGCTGAAGATGCGCTCAACCAGCGCGCTGTCATCCGGCTTCCCTGGGTTGATGGCGCCGGATTTCACCGCCGCCGCGAGGTCGTCGAGCCGCAGCTTCGCCTTGCGCGCCTTCTTGTCTGGCCCGTGGCAGGGATAGCATTTTTCCGCCAGGATCGGCCTGACATCGCGATTGTAGTCGACCTCGTCTGCAGCCTGCAGCAGGCAGGAAAAAGAGGCTATTGAGAGGAATAGGGTGAA
Organism: Planctomycetes bacterium UBA1662; assembly: GCA_002320775.1. Taxonomy (GTDB): domain Bacteria; phylum Planctomycetota; class UBA8108; order UBA8108; family UBA8108; genus UBA8108. The sequence continues at coordinate 639 of DCKY01000287.1, read as the reverse complement.
TTTTTTCACACCTGAATATAGAACATGAAAGGCGCGTTTGGACAGTATTTACGCGGTAGTCGATTGAACAGGTTTTCCTGCGGCAGTTCGGTACCTTGATGAAAAAGAGAACGATTATCCTGGCGGCACTTCATTTCATTCTGATGTTGGCCTGCGTGATGTTTTCTGTCGGGTCATCGATGGAGGCGCTTGATGATCCGGACTACCAATCCTCCGCTTTCGAGGGTCTTGTTTCGGGGCTGGCGGATATTCTTATGCAGCCGGGAAGGAGTCTCTGGGTGTCGAAGCTGCCGGATGCTGTAGAGTGGGGCCTGTGCCTTGCAAACAGTCTTCTCTGGGGAATGGTGCTGGCCCTGGTTTTTGGTTACGTGATCCAACCAGCGAGGAAAACAGGATAATGTTTACGAGAATTTTTCTTTCAGGCATCGGGTTATTCCTGGTGGGGGCCGTGTGCGGTTGCCGGACTCCTTCCCCCCAGGCTGGCTACCAGGTTGAGGAAAAAACGGTCGCCGAGCTTTCGGCGGACATGGCCTCGGGGAAGGTGACGTCGGAGGGCCTGGTCAAGCTCTACCTTAGCCGGGTCGAGACGATTGACCGGGCCGGTCCGAAGCTTGGCAGCATCCTGGCGGTCAATCCGCG